>JAZJYS010000034.1:0-3280 GCA_040390265.1 Pseudomonadota bacterium
GATACTTTGGCTTCTGTCAAAAAACAGCGTGCAGCCGTGTCGCGTGCGTTAGCCGTTGCTAAAGGCCGTTTTAAAGAAGGCGATGTGGCGATTATTGATACGCATGAAGCGCAAGCCCGCGATGATGCGCTCGTGTCACAAGAGTTAGAGGCAGATAGTAATTATCAGCTTGCACAGGCTGCGTTAATGGATTTAACCGGCGGAGGTTCAGATAGCGCGCTGGCTCGACCTTCAGAACAAGCCAACTTTCAGCAATTGAATGGCGGCGAACTAAATGACTGGTTAGCGCTTGCGCAGAGCAATAGTCCGTATCTACATCTACAGCAGATTAAGCAAGGCATCGCGCATGATGAAATTGACAAGCATAAGTCTTCAACCGCGCCAATATTGAATCTAGTCGCGCAAGCTGGTGGCCAGGAGCTTGCCGGCTTTGGTAGCGCCAACTCAGAGTTGAGCAATCATTCGGCAAGCGTAGGCTTGCAACTCACTATTCCATTGTTCACTGGTGGCATGCGCAATGCCAAGTATGAAGAGGCGGTAGCATTGGAGTCACAAGCCAAAGATGAAGTAGAGGTGATGCGTCAGCGGGCTGGGCAAGAGGCGCGTGCTGCTTGGTTGGGGGTGACGGTAGGTAAAGGTAAAGTGAAAGCACTGGAGCAGGCACTTAACTCCTCTAAAGTGAAGTTGGATGCTACCGAGTTGGGGCGTGAGGTGGGTGATAGAACGACTTTGGATGTACTCAATGCCGAGCAGGACTATTACAACATTAGAACCGAACTGTTTCGTGTGCGTTACCAAACACTGTTATCGTTTTTGAGTCTTGCAGCCACGGCTGGTACTTTAAACGAGAAACACCTTGCAGATGTAAATGTTATTTTGAAATAGCCAGTTAAACATGCGTAAGTGATGCGGAAGTAATTTTAATAACAAGTCGATTATTTGAATAAGGACAAGAAATGGCACATATCGTGATAATGGGCGCTGGTATTGGTGGTATGCCTACCGCTTATGAATTGAAAGCAAAACTGGGTAACAAGCACCAGATTACTGTAGTGAATGCGGTCGATTACTTTCAGTTTGTGCCGTCTAATCCTTGGCTAGCTGTGGGTTGGAGTAAGCGTGAGAAGATTACTTTTCCGATACGACCTTATCTCGAAAGAAAGGGCATCAACTTTATTGCCCAGCCAGTGACGAAGATTGATGCTGAGCAGAACTCGCTACAGTTGGCAGACGGTCAGAGCCTGAATTACGATTATCTGGTGATTACTACGGGCCCTAAACTCTCGTTTGATGAAGTGCCCGGTTCAGGCCCTCATGGCGGGCATACGCATTCGATCTGTACGGTAGATCATGCCGAAAAAACTTGGGAGGCTTATCAGGAGTTTTTGGCAGACCCTGGCCCAGTGATTATTGGTGCGATGCCAGGGGCGAGTTGCTTTGGCCCAGCTTATGAATTTACCTTTATTGTAAACAGAGATTTGCGTAAGAAAAAAATCCGCAATAAAGTGCCAATGACCTATATCACCAGTGAGCCGTATATTGGGCATTTAGGCTTAGGTGGCGTAGGTGACTCAAAGGGCATGCTGGAGTCAGAGTATCGCAATAACGATGTGAAGTGGATTACCAATGCCAAAGTCACCAAGGTCGAGGCTGGCAAGATGTTTGTGGCTGAGCATGATATGCAAGGTAATCTGGTGAAAGAGCATGAACTACCGTTTAAATTCTCCATGATGCTGCCCGCGTTTAAGGGGGTTGACCCAGTTGCCGCAGTCGAAGGTTTATGTAACCCAAGGGGCTTTGTGCTGATTGATGAGCACCAACGTAGCAAAAAATATCATAATATCTTTGCGGCGGGTGTTTGTGTCGCCATCCCGCCAGTTGAAGTGACGCCAATCCCAACCGGTGCGCCAAAAACTGGCTATATGATCGAGTCTATGGTCACCGCTATTGCGCACAATATCGAAGCCGATTTGACCGGAAAATCTGCGGATGCAACGGGTACATGGAATGCAATCTGTTTGGCTGACATGGGTGATACGGCGGCTGTATTCGTTGCATTACCGCAGATTCCGCCACGCAATGTGAACTGGATTAAAAAAGGTAAGTGGGTGCATTGGGCAAAAATTGCTTTTGAAAAATATTTCATTTATAAAATGAAAAAAGGCAATTCTGAACCTGTTTATGAGAAGTATGTGCTTAAGGCGATGGGCATAGAAAAACTGGATTAAGCACGTTTTTTATAGTAATGCGTGGATCACTATCAGCTCGTTTTGCAGTCTAGTAACATCTCATTAGATTGCAAAACGAGCTTTACCTATTGATTAAAACTCTTCCCAGTCGTTGTCATCAGCAACTTTTGCTGGTTTCGGAGCCACTGGTTTCTGGGTAGGGCGAGTATTGCTTACTGCACTTCTCATCGGGCTGGTGAGTGCGCGCTTGTTAGTGGCAGCTCGATGCTTCTCATCGCCTTCCAGCTGGAATACGCTCACTGCATGCATCAACTCATCGGCTTGATCAAGCATTGACTCAGCCGCAGCCGCAGCTTCTTCAACCAACGCCGTATTTTGTTGCGTCACATCATCCATCTTCATAATGGCATCATTGACTTGTTCAATACCAAGACTTTGCTCTTGTGAGGCCGCAGCAATTTCACCAATGATGTCTGACACGCGTTTGACCGAAGTCACGATTTCTTGCATGGTGCTACCAGCATTTTCTACTTGCTTGGTGCCTTCAGTAGTTTTGCCAACAGAGTCTGTGATGAGTTCTTTAATCTCTTTGGCGGCAGAAGCTGAGCGTTGTGCCAGATTACGCACTTCGCCTGCCACTACGGCAAAGCCTCGGCCTTGCTCACCCGCTCTGGCAGCTTCCACAGCGGCATTGAGGGCAAGAATGTTGGTTTGGAAGGCAATGCCGTCAATCACAGAAATAATGTCTTCAATCTTTTTAGAGCTGGTATTGATTGCACTCATAGTGGCAACAACTTCTGCCACAGCATGCCCGCCTTTAACAGCCACACCTGATGCCGCGGCTGCAAGTTGGTTAGCTTGCTTGGCATTGTCAGCATTTTGTTTAACGGTAGAAGACAGCTCTTCCATACTCGCAGCAGTTTTCTCCAGGCTTGCGGCCTGATCTTCTGTACGGCGAGATAGGTCGGCATTGCCTTGTGCGATTTCTTTGGCCGCGGTGTTGATGGTCTCAATTGCCGCTTTAACGGTGGTAATTGGGGCAACGATCATTTCCAGTGTTTCGTTCATGCCGTCGACAATCTTGCGGAAAT
>JAZJYS010000035.1:0-44431 GCA_040390265.1 Pseudomonadota bacterium
GTTTACTTTCACTGGGTGGATTTAAAACTCTTCCCAATCACCATTATCGCTTGAGGTTGGTTTTGCCTGTATCTTCGGCGTCGTCTTAGGCACAAGTTTGGCAACGGGATTATTGAATGTAGAAATAGCACGCTTTTCCACACTTGTTCTTACTTCACGCAATACCGGCTTCTTAACAATCGCACTGTTATCCAGCTTGAATATGCTCACCACATTAGCAAGTTCATTTGCCTGATCCAGTAGAGATTCCGCGGCTGCTGCGGCCTCTTCTACTAGCGCGGCATTCTGCTGCGTGACTTCATCCATGCTGGTAATCGCATGATTTACCTGATCAATACCGGTACTTTGCTCGCTGGAGGCTGCGGTAATCTCGCCAATAATGTCTGCCACGCGTTTAACCGAGTTAACGACCTCATCCATGGTCTTGCCGGCATTTTCAACCAACACTGTACCTTCGGTGGTTTTGCTTACCGAATCAGCAATGAGCTCTTTGATTTCTTTAGCGGCACCCGCAGAGCGCTGGGCAAGGTTTCGTACTTCTCCGGCCACTACGGCAAAGCCACGGCCTTGTTCGCCGGCTCGTGCCGCTTCTACGGCAGCATTAAGCGCCAGAATATTGGTCTGGAAGGCAATGCCATCAATCACCGAGATAATGTCTTCAATCTTTCTGGCACTGTCGTTAATCGCGCTCATGGTATCTACCACGTCGGCAACAACCCTACCGCCACGAACAGCAACGCCTGAAGCTGCCATGGCAAGCTGGTTGGCTTGTTTTGCATTTTCAGCATTCTGTTTCACGGTTGAGGCGAGCTCTTCCATACTTGCCGCGGTTTCTTCCAAGCTTGAGGCTTGCTGCTCGGTACGTGCCGACAGGTCACTATTGCCGGTAGAGATTTCGCCGGCGGCCGTGGTGATGGTTTCAACGGCGGCTTTGACTGCAATAATCGGTTCAACAATAGTTTCCAGTGTCGCATTGACGCCTTCTACCACTTTGCGGAAATCACCATGATGTTGGCTGATATCGGCACGTGTAGTGATGCGACCTTCACTTGCTGCTTGCGCCAGCATATTCGCGTCACTCACCAGATTATTCACAGCAGCAATACATTGGTTGAGGTTGTTCTTGATGGCATTGAAGTCACCGTTGTAGTTGCCACTAATGCTTTCTGGAATATCACCTTTGGAGATGCGCTCAACACATTCTGCCGCCATATTCAGCGGGGTGATCACAGCGTCTAGCGTATTGTTCACGCCTTCTACAATCTTACGGAAATCACCTTGATGGCGGCTGGCATCGGCACGTGTGGATAACAAACCCTTTTCTGCGCTATCAGCGAGCATGGCAGCATCAGCAATCAAAGCATTCACCGCCTCGATACAATGATTGAGATTGTTTTTAATCGCATTGAAATCGCCGTTATAGTTGTCGGTGATGCTTACAGGAATATTGCCTAGTGAAATATCCTGCACGTATTTTGCCGCCATATTTAATGGCCCAATCACCGCATCCAGCGTGCCATTGAAGCCCTCTACAATCCTGCGGAAATCGCCTTGATGACGGCTGGCATCCGCACGAATAGATAGTTGGCCATTCACCGCCGCCGCGGCAAGCATGTTTGCATCAGTAATCAGCGCTTTGATATTGGCGCGTACCTCTTCAACCGCTTCGTTTACCATCGCTTTTTTGCCAGGGAATTTCTCCAGTGGCGCATCCAGATTGCCTTCGCCGAAGGCCTTCACTACAGCCATCGCTTTGCGGTTCATCTCCACATGCCCTAAAGCCATTTTATTGACACCTTCAGCCATTTCCGAGTAAGCGCCTTTAAAGAGATTGGCATGCACCGTACAGTCAATGTCACCTTCTTCGTGTTGTTGGCTGACGTAGTTCATGGAGTCAATGAGGCCTTTAATCGTTCTTTCCAGGCGATAAGTCGAATGCATCATTTCGCCCATTTCATCACGACTAAATTCGCCTACATGTTTACTATCACTTAGTATTCCCTGCGCCAGATTAGTGATCAATGTCTTTGTGGTGTTGGTTGCACTAATAATGTTCTTTGCCACGATAAACAATAGTAGACTTACGATTAATATCGTGATTAAAGTCACAGCCCCGACAAAGTACAGCTGATTTTTCTGCTGATTAAAGCGCTCAATCAGCATGCTATCTAACAATTTACTCAAATGGTCATAGGTTTGATAACCCAACTTGATTGATTTGGTCGCCTCGTCAAAATAGGCGGCTGAATTCAGCGTAATTTCCTTGCCATCAAGAAATGCGTCTTTCACCATGGAGTTGAGGTCAAAAATGGATTTTTGCAGCGTCTCCATATCTGGCTTCACCTGTTGATTGGTACTCTCGAAATCGTTAAGCACCAGCATGTCATGTGAAAAATTCTTTAATGAAGCTTCTACTTGATTAGTCAGCACAGCTAACTTTAAATGTTCCTCTTGAGTGATCTCTTTTCTGGAGGCAATACCCGCACCTATGCCGCGAATCTTTGCCATATTTTCAATCACACCCATGCTTCTTAAATAGACAATATCTATCACGTAAAAGTTATCTATTTGCGGGTCTAATGTCAGCGCACTGGCGTCTGTAACTTGCAACATGAACTCAAGCAATTGATTCACTAAATCGGTATGCTCTTTAAAACTTTGTTGCGGAGTGAGTGACAAGGATTTTGTTTTAAGTTGTAGCCACTTTTCTTTGATGCTACCCCAATCTTGTTTGATTCTTGTCCAGTTTTTAGTAGTGGCAAATCTGGCACCCAGGGCATTATCCACTTGATCAATATCAGCAACTAAAGCATCTGTTTTAAGCTCGTTACTATCGATTTTTGTTGAAAAGCTAGTGTCACCAGATAGGTAAGAGTTGGTCATGCCGCGATGGGCTTGGACGTTTTCAATGAAATTGCGTAGTGGGTTTAGATAAACAATCCCGTTACGCTCGGTTTGGGTGACTTGCATATCTGCATTTAAACGCTGGATATTCATCGCCAACAACACCAGCAAAGGCAAAAGCGCCACAACCCCCAACACGATAAATTTATTTTTATAGCTCAGATTATTCATAAAGCCGAATAATTTTGAAAAGCTCGATTTATTCATTTTATACTCCTCAACTGCATCCTGATTATGGGGACATCGCAATTCAACGCCGCTACACATGCAATAAAGCGTGTGTAATTGTTACGTAATCACTACTTATTAATTAATAAAAACTCACGGTATAACCTAACGATTATCGTGTGTGCTTTTTTAACTTATTCCCTCATTGGAATACAGTTGGCTGGAGCTATAAGCCGATTAAGCGCGCTTATAGAGCCTAAGCCCTACCTCCCCTTCATTGGAGAGTGAATAACAATGCATGCATTAGAATTTGGTGCATTCTCTGCGCCGTTGCAGAGAAAAGAGTCGCGCATTTTACACGTTTATTACACTTCAGTTTTAGCCTATTCTTACAAGCAGATGATTCACCTAATCAACAGCGGAAGTATGTACTAACTATTAACACCGTTTAAATACATTAACATTACGTTAAAAATTGTAAAATATAACTAATTCATGGAGTTATATTTTTTCAGGATATAAATTTACTTTATTAATGCGCTCAGGTCGAGAGATTTGAAGTCAATAGCCTAATTCAGCTTTCTAAAAAAGCCGACTAATCCAGATCTACTTAATCTTTTTTGGCGTGTAAGAAATGACTGGCGGGTAATCTTCTGGTGCGGTTGAAGTGTCAAACGGATATGTCGCGTAGTTGCTTGAATCAACCAATCCAAGTTTAATCAAGATAGTATTAGGCAACTCTTTGGTTCTACCTTCAAGAAAATTGACGACGGCATTTGTCGTGACACGTGCCTGACTCACGGCTTTGGTGTCGACTGCGGCGACGATTTCACCTTTATGGATAAGCCCCGCAATTTCGCGCGTTAAATCATAGGCAACTACCCGGACTTTTGTATTTAAACCAGCCTGTTTCAACGGCAAGATCACAGCTGGCGCACAGCCGGTACATCCAAGAATATAGTCTAATTTTTTGCCATGCTCTGTCAGTAATTGCGTGGCTAATTGTGATTGTTTGACACGTCCACTATCTCCATACTTGATGTCGACAATATTCACCTTTATTGATGCATTACGCGCCGCTTCTCTAGTGCCATCAACCTCACCTTTCACCCATCCTGCATCAACCGGACCAGGTAATAAAGCGATATTAATAGCTTTTAAACCACGCTTTTTTGCATCATTGATGATCCATTCTGTAGCATCCTTACCCATGCCTTTTAGTGAGGTTGTCACCTTCATTTTTAAGTCGTCACTACTGCTGTCATTAGCCAGTTCAAACACCGGGATACCCTGTGAACGCGCTTTAGTAATGGAGGCATTATTTGCAGTCATACTGGTTGGTGAAATGACAATGGCATCATATTTGGCCGTAATCGCCTCATCCATATTACGTAGTTGACCCGCAGTGTCATCGTAGCCATTAGCAAGAAGAATATCCACTGCAATACCCAAACGCTTGGCCTCGCTAATTACACCGTAACTACAACCTATCCAATACGGGTCTTTAATATGAGGGAACAGAAAAGCGACTCTCCATGGCTTACTGGCTGGCGAGGCTATCGCGTAATGTCCCTCAACCAATCGGCCACTCATCAAAGCATCATCCGCAGACCCGTGAGGCTTAACTGGAGGGTAAATATAGTAGACAGGTATAGGAGAGAATTTAGCGACACTAAACGTATGTGGTGTTTCTGCTGATAATGCTGCAGCGATGGTGTTGAACAAAATAATGCAAATAACAATTCGTCGCATGTAGCACATACCAAGCTTATTGTGCTTATTCATCATCGGCATTCCTTTGAGGACATACAGCTTAGTTTACCGCCAACATTTCACAGTAACAATGCCAAGATAATATCTATTTGTAATACTACATAGCGGCAGAATCGATATCACTTATAAAAACATTACCGGTTAATGAATGCGTTGGCTGAAATATCACTGAATTTACCTAATACCTGAATGACTATTTGGGTTTATAGATGTAAAAAGAGCCCATTGTGGGCTCTTTTTATATCTCATTGTTTTGAGAAAATAGAAGTTTAATAAAACCTTACAAACTTAAATATCCAGATTATTCGCACCCAAGGCGTTATTTTCAATAAATGCGCGTCTTGGTTCTACATTATCGCCCATCAAGGTTGTAAAGATTTCATCTGCAGCAATTGCGTCGTCAATCTGTACTTTAAGTAAGCGACGCACGGTTGGATCCATCGTAGTTTCCCACAACTGCTCTGGGTTCATTTCGCCTAATCCTTTATAGCGCTGGATATTAAGGTTGTGTTTGGCTTCATCTAATAACCAATCTAGCGCTTGTTTGAAGGTGGTAACGGCTTGCTCTTTTTCACCACGTTTAATCATAGCGCCCTCGCCTAGCAAGCCTTGTAGCATGACTGACATACGACTGATTTGTCTGTAATCACCTGAGCCTAAAAATTCCGCATTAATGACGCAGCATTGCAAATTACCATGCACGTATTTGTTTACTTCTAAACGGTAGGCACTGGTTTCTTGGTCGAAACCAACAATAACTTCAGAGCCTATTGCACCTAAAATCGGACGTAATTTTTCAGCGGCGGCTTCTGTAGATTCTTTAGTGCTGATGCTTAGCTCGCCTAAATCTTGCATGGCGCGCAATACGCTTTCATCGTAGTGTGATGAAATACGGCGAATAACCGCTTCTGTTAATACCATTTGTTTGGCGATTTCTGCCAATGGTTCGCCGGTTATGCTGGCGCCATCCGTTTTAGTAATGAGCTGTGCGCCTTTAAGTGCGGATTGCAGCAGATATTGATCTAACTCTTGCTGGTCTTTTAGATAGCGCTCGTCTTTACCTTGTTTCACTTTGTATAACGGTGGTTGTGCAATGTAGATATGGCCACGTTCTACAAGCTCCGTCATTTGGCGATAGAAGAATGTGAGCAATAGTGTACGGATGTGCGCACCATCGACGTCCGCATCGGTCATGATGATGATACGGTGATAGCGTAATTTTTCCGCATTGAAGTCGGCTTTACCAATACTGGTGCCGAGGGCTGTAATGAGTGTTGCGATCTCTTGTGAGCCTAGCAACTTATCAAAGCGCGCTTTTTCTACGTTTAAGATTTTACCTTTAAGTGGCAGGATTGCTTGGAACTTACGATCACGGCCTTGTTTGGCAGAACCGCCCGCAGAGTCACCCTCAACGAGGTAGATTTCACATTTGCTTGGGTCGCGCTCTTGGCAATCAGCTAACTTGCCTGGTAAGCCCATTGTATCCATCACCCCTTTACGGCGGGTGATTTCACGCGCTTTACGCGCTGCTTCACGCGCACGAGCAGCTTCAACCACTTTACCGCAGATGATTTTTGCATCTGCTGGATTTTCCTGTAAAAACTCTGCTAATTTTGCTGACACCACTTCAGATACGACTGGTTGCACTTCACTTGAAACCAATTTATCTTTAGTTTGTGATGAGAATTTAGGATCAGGCACTTTAACTGACAACACACACGTAATACCTTCGCGCATATCGTCGCCAGTAGTTTCTACTTTTGCTTTTTTCGCCATCTCACTTTGTTCAATATACTGATTCAAAGTACGTGTCATTGCAGTTCGCAGGCCAGTTAAGTGAGTACCGCCATCGCGCTGTGGAATGTTATTGGTGAAACATTGTACCGTTTCACTATATGAGTCATTCCATTGCATAGCGACTTCAATGGTCATGCCGTCTTTTTCACCCATTGCGTAGAACGTTTTTGGGTGTAGCACGGTTTTACTGCGGTTCATGTACTCCACAAAACCTTTGATGCCGCCGGAATAGGCAAAGTTTTCACTCTTACCATTACGCTGGTCAATCAGCTCAATTTTCACACCGTTATTCAAAAACGACAACTCACGAATACGCTTTGCTAAAATTTCAAAATGATACTCAACCACCCCAAAGGTTTCTGTTGATGCTAAAAAGTGTACTTCTGTACCACGTTTATCTGTTTTACCTGTTTGCACTAACGGGGCCACCGCGACGCCGCGATGAAACTCCATTTGATGTACTTCACCATTACGGTAAATTTTCAAGCGCAACCAGTCAGACAAAGCATTGACTACAGAAACACCTACACCATGCAAACCACCTGAAACCTTGTATGAGTTTTGGTCAAACTTACCGCCAGCATGCAACTCTGTCATGACAATTTCAGCAGCAGAGCGTTTTACTGCTTTGATGTCATCATATTTAATGTCGGTTGGAATGCCGCGACCATTGTCGGTGATGCTAATAGAGTTATCTACATGGATCGTAACTTTAATGTCGTTACAGTGCCCAGCCAAAGCTTCATCAATCGCATTATCTAATACCTCAAACACCATATGATGTAAACCTGAGCCATCGGAGGTGTCACCAATATACATACCCGGACGCTTACGAACCGCATCTAAGCCCTCAAGGATTTTAATACTGGATGAGTCGTATTCGGGTGATATTGCTATATTTTCAGCCATGCTATTTGTCTTTGTATAAGTTATTTTTAATAAGTCTTACATTAAAAATATATTTTAAGTCAGTAAATTTAATTCTATATTTATTATGTTTCACGTGAAACGTTGTTTTACATTTTACCAAACCCAAATTATTGGTTAAATACGCATTGGCATAACCACATATTTATAATCTACATTGGTAGGTACAGTAATCAAGCAACTGCTATTAGCATCTGCAAAGGAGAATACTACTTGATCACTATTGGTATTATTTAATACATCAATTAAGTACGTAACATTAAAGCCAATATCTAATGCATCGCCACTGTAATTAACTTCCAATTCTTCTTCTGCTTCTTCTTGATCGCTATTGGTGCTAATTAATTTCAAATTGTTATTACTTAAAACCATGCGAATGCCGCGATATTTTTCATTGGATAAAATAGACGCACGTTGCATAGCTAACAATACACTTAATCTATCCGCTGTGAATGTATTTTGATGCCCAACTGGTATGACGCGATTATAGTCAGGGAATTTACCGTCAATTACTTTAGAAATTAGTTTAATATTGCCAAAGCTAAAGTTGACTTGATTGCTTGCCATTTCAACTAGTACATCTTCTTCACTATCATCCAGCAGTTTGATTAACTCAATAACGGTTTTACGCGGCAAGATAAGTTCTTGTTTTTCATAGTTTTGTTTTAATTCTGTAGATGTAAAGCTTAAACGATGTCCATCAGTACCTACAATATTCAAACGATTAGCGCTAATTTCAAATAACAATCCATTCAAGTAGTAACGAATATCTTGCTGCGCCATTGCAAACTCAACTTGTTTTAATAAGTCTTTTAATTGTTTTTGACCGATTGCAACTACAGTACTTGCACCTTGTGTTTTAGACATTACAGGGTAATCAGCTGCTGGTAGCGTTTGTAAGTTAAAACGACTCTTACCTGCTTTTAAAGTTACCCGGCTATCATTTGTAGCCATATTAATATCAGAGCTATCGGGTAAAGTTCTACAAATATCGAGCAATTTTTTTGCTGCGATAGTAGTAGAAAAATCACCATCAGTCGCGCTATCTACTGAAAGCGAAATCTGCATTTCTAAATCTGTGGCGGTTAGATGAATTTTATTTTGTTTAGCTTCTAACAATAAGTTAGAAAGTATTGGCAATGTATGCCTTTTTTCAACAATGCTAGCCACTGAAATGAGTGGCTTTAATAAAGTTTCGCGATTGATTTTTATATTCATCTTTATAACCTAAATAATATATATATAAATAATAACAATAATAATAGTGACTTTTTTTGTGGATAACCGCTTATTTAACTATAAAATCAGTTACTTACTTTTCTTACTTCTGTCTTAGGAACTACATAATCTATTGTTGATTAATTGTTGGTAAAAATACCACTTTTTCATAAACGCGTACTTATACTCTTTTTATCCACAAGTAATCCTTAACTTTGCATGTGCTATTTTAGTTTTAAATAGGTTATTTAATCTCTGATAACTTGAACTAAAAAACTAATATCTCTTGCAATTGTAGGGTCGTTTTGTCGTAATAAATCAATTTCATCACAGGCGTGCATCACGGTTGTATGGTGTCTACCACCAAAAGCTTCACCAATCTCAGGAAAGCTATGATTGGTGAGTTCACGTGATAAAGCCATTGCTACCTGACGTGGACGCGCAAAATTGCGTGACCGTTTTTTACTGTACATTTCTGCTACTTTAATTTTGTAGTAATCTGCGACAGTTTTTTGAATGTTCTCCATCGTGACTTGTCTGCCACGCACGGCAATCAAGTCACGTAATGCATCTTTAGCTAAATGTACATCAATGGCATGGCCAGTAAACTTGGACATTGCAATAATACGGTTCAACGCCCCTTCTAACTCACGTACACTTGATCTGATTTGTTTGGCAATAAAAAATGCAACGTCTTCGGATAGATCTAGATTAACTGCTTCAGCCTTTTTTAATAGAATGGCAACACGCATTTCCAGTTCAGGGGGTTCTACCGCCACTGTTAGGCCCCAACTGAAGCGTGTTCTTAAGCGTTCATCAACATCTGCAATTTCTTTAGGATATGTGTCGCAAGTGATGACAATTTGTTTTTTAGCTTCAATCAATGAGTTAAATGCGTAGAAGAACTCTTCTTGGGTACGATTTTTTTTAGCAAAAAACTGAATATCATCAATAAGCAATAAATCAAGTGTGTGATATTGCTGCTTAAATTCATCAAAAGCTTTATGTTCATAGGCTTTTACAACATCTGAAACATATCGCTCAGCATGCAAATAACGCACTCTCGCATCAGGATTATGTAGTTTTAGCTCATTACCAATGGCCTGCAACAAATGCGTTTTACCAAGACCTACGCCACCGTAAATAAATAAAGGGTTGTAAGCTGTGCCTGGATTCTCCGCCACTTGTATCGCGGCGGCACGCGCTAACTGGTTTGCACGACCAGTTACATAATTACTAAAGTTAAACGATGGGTTGAGTCCTGAATGCTCAATAACTTTTTTGCTGACAGGTTTAGCTGAAGATATGGTCTGAATATGATTTTTGAGCTGCGCTACTGTATTAGATGAGGTGTCAGTATCTGCTTTTGCAGCCGGTTTAGGTGTGACAGGTTTTGCTTCACCATCAGAGAGCATCAAATTGATTTGAATTTTATTGGAATGTAGTTCATCTGCAAATTGTTCAATTTTTTTCAGAAAACGGTCTTTTACCCACTGCATTACAAAGCGATTTGGCGCAAGCAGCCGCACAGAGTCACCTTTAACTTCTATTTGAAGCGGCTTAATCCATGTGTTGAATTGCTGTGCAGAGAGTTCTTTCTCAAAACGACTGAGACAAATGGGCCAAAAATTTTCCATTATTGCTTTGAAATACCTTAACGATAAATAGATTTCTACAGATGTTCTGTAGTAACTACTTGTTTTAAATAGATTTATTTTTGATATAAAGTGGTATCATTGCATACCGTTACTGAGCTTATTTTAGCTGTTTTATGGCAACTTATCCACAGGCAATTACTATGCATGTGAAACTAAATAAACGTTGACAAAATAGTATGTTATCGGTTCTAATAGCGCCCTTTATAGCATTTTGCTTGCTGGAGATTTACATGAAACGTACTTACCAACCATCTAAAACACGCCGTGCACGTACACATGGTTTTTTAGTTCGCATGAAAACTAAAGGTGGCCGTGCTGTTATTGCAGCTCGTCGCGCTAAAGGTCGCGTGCGCTTAGGTTTGTAATCTTTTAAAGTCCTTTTGGACTTTGATTGTTACTCACATCACAGTATTATCAAATCGTTTTAATCAATATTGATAATAGTGTCAGAACTTAGTTTTAATAAACAAGCTAAGTTAGTAAAAACGGATGAATTTTCATCCGTTTTTAATTTCCGCAAACGTATTTCTTCGCAACATTTGGTTATACACTATCAACCCAATACCAAACAGCATGCCCGATTGGGTCTTGTAGTAGGGAAAAAGATAGCTAAATTAGCGGTACATAGAAATTACATGCGCAGAGTTTTACGTGAGTTTTTTCGGTTGAATCAACACGAAATCACGCATGTGGATTTAGTTATAAGAGTGCAGAAGAAATTTGGTAGAGTGGACTTTATCCAAATTAAAGATCAGTTTGATGGCTTAATGAATAAGCTTAACCAAAAAAGTAAAGTCAGCACACCATTGGTTTCACCTATTATTTCGCAACCAAGTGATTGATTATTAAATTATAAGTAATTATGAATATAATGGCACGCTTATTGATCTGGGTAATTAAGGCTTATCAAGTCTTGCTTAGTCCATTTTTTGGTCAACAGTGCCGTTTTTACCCGACTTGTTCACATTACGGATTAGAGGCAATTCATAAGCATGGCGCATTTCTTGGTGCTTATTATACTGCTCGTCGTTTGTTGCGTTGCCATCCTTGGCATGCAGGCGGCCATGACCCTGTCCCTTAAAATTTTATCAATAAAATTTCCAACTTAAATCTTTAGAAGATCACCTTAAAAATTATGGATACAAGACGTTTAGTGCTGTTTGTTATTTTTTCAATGTCTATTTTGATGTTGTGGGATGCATGGCAGCGCCAGCATGCGCCTGTTGAGCCCGTTATATCTCAACAAGCTACCTCAGCCACTGCTGGTAGTATTGATGGTGCTGTGCCTAGTGCTACTGCAGTAGTTGCAGCTGATGCTAAGTTAGATGTTGCAGATGGTACTAACTATAAGCTTCTGGCTGGGCAGCGTATTACCGTCACTACGGATCTATATAAAGCTGACATTGAGACGGTTGGTGGTGACTTACGTCATTTAGAGTTACTTAAACATCGTGCATCAGATAGCGAAAAATCTAACTTTGTATTATTGGATGATGCAGCAAAACCAATGACCTATGTTGCGCAAACGGGTTTAATTGGCGCAGAGCTGCCATCGCATAAGGCACTGTTTACTAGTGCTGCAACTAATTACCAAATGCAGGATGGTAAAGATGCATTAGAAGTGCGTTTAAGTTGGGCTAATAATGGTGTGGTTGTTGATAAGGTTTACACTTTCCACCGTAATAAATACGCAATTGATGTAAATTATGAGGTTAAAAATGGCTCAGCAGCAGCTATTACGCCAGCAGTATATTATCAAATTGTGCATGATAATGAGTCAAATCAAGGCTCTAAATTAATGCCAACTTTTACTGGTGGTGCTTATTACTCTGAGGCGACAAAATTCAAGAAGCTTAAATTCAGTGATATGGCTAAAGAGCCACTTAAGTTGACTTCAAATGATGGTTGGGTTGGCCTATTGCAGCACTACTTCGTGAGTGCTTGGATTCCTAAAGAGGGTTTAGCTCGCGAGTTTTATACTAAAAAACTTGATGAACATATGTACATTATTGGTACTAAAAGCGCGCTTCCTACAATTGCACCGGGTGCAAGTGCCAGTATTCCTGCGCGTTTATTTTCAGGACCGCAAACTAAAAACGACTTAAGTTCGACAGCGCCAGGCTTAGAGTACACGGTAGATTATGGTTGGCTAACGGTTGTTGCTTCCCCATTGTTCTGGTTGCTTTCTAAAATACATTTAGTTGTGCAAAACTGGGGTGTGGCTATTATCTTGCTAACACTTTTAATTAAAGCTGCTTTCTTTAAATTATCGGCAACTAGCTATCGTAGCATGGCGCAAATGCGTGAATTGGCACCTCGTCTACAAGCAATGAAAGAAAAGTTTGGTGATGATCGTCAAAAAATGCAAATGGCGATGATGGAGTTGTATAAGAAAGAAAAAATCAATCCTATGGGTGGTTGCTTGCCGATTCTGGTGCAAATTCCAGTGTTTATTGCACTTTATTGGGTGTTACTGGGCTCTATTGAATTGCGTCATGCGCCGTTCTTTGGCTGGATTCATGACCTTTCAGCGGTTGATCCTTACTATATTCTGCCAATACTCATGGGCGCTTCCATGATTGTTCAAAGTAAGTTGAATCCTAAGCCAGCTGATCCTATTCAGGCTAAAGTAATGACTTGGATGCCCGTTCTGTTCAGTGTGTTCTTCTTCTTCTTCCCAGCTGGATTGGTGTTGTATTGGGTTGTGAATAACGTGTTATCAATTACGCAGCAGTGGTATATCAATAAAACAATCCACGCTGAAGCTTTACTTAAGAAATCAGGTGGAAAGCACTAATCCACAAGACACTATAGCCGCTATCGCTACAGCCTCAGGAGCTGGCGGTATCGGTATAGTCAGGGTATCTGGTGCTGATGCCAAGTCTATAGCAGACGGTGTATTGGGTTTTTGCCCCGCCCCCCGCCATGCAGCATATCTTGATTTTAAGCTGGCCAATGGCGAGCTTATTGATCGCGGTATCGCAATTTTTTATCCAAATCCTCATTCCTATACCGGTGAAGACGTACTTGAGTTGCAGGCGCATGGCGGCACTGCACTCATGCAAATTTTATTGGCACGCTGTATCGAGTTGGGCGCGCGTCAGGCTCAGCCTGGTGAGTTTACGCGTAGAGCTTATTTAAACGATAAACTTGATTTAGCACAGGCCGAGGCTGTGGCAGATGTTATTAACGCCGCTACTGTTGAAGCTGCTAAGAGTGCCGTACGTTCTTTATCTGGTGAGTTTTCACAACGCATCAATACCCTGCTCCTTAAGTTGATAGATTTGCGCATGTTTGTAGAGGCTTGTCTGGATTTCCCTGAGGAAGAAATTGATTTTATTACTCAGGGACGTGTCGCAGAAAAGCTGGATGCGATTATTAACGAATTAAACGCCGTGTTTGCAAAAGCTAAACAAGGTAGTTTGCTGCGCGAAGGTATTAATGTTGTTTTGGTGGGGCAGCCGAATGTTGGTAAATCTAGTTTGATGAATCAACTTGCTGGAGAAGAAATTGCGATTGTCACACCAATTGCAGGAACAACTCGCGATACCATTAAAAATCTAATACAGATTAACGGTGTGCCATTACATGTAATTGATACTGCTGGACTGCGTGAAACAGATGATGAAGTCGAAAAATTCGGCATTGCTCGAACTTGGCGGGCTGCAGAAACGGCCAGCATCGCATTATTATTGTTAGATGCAAATCACGGTATTACTGAATCTGAAAAATCGATTATAGAGCGGTTGCCGCAAGAAATTGCCAAAATTTGGGTGCATAATAAAATTGATGTCACCAATGAAGATGCTTTGGTGCAAGAAAGTGATGGCGAGATGCACATTTTTCTTTCTGCAAAAACGGGTCTTGGTGTAGACCTGCTTAAAGCGTCTTTGTTAAAGCTTGCCGGTTACCAGAATAATTCCGAAGGTGTTTTTATGGCGCGAGCTAGACATCTGGATGCGCTTGAGCAAGTAAGATTACATCTGAAGGCTGCTGATCAGCAAATAGGTTCAGCTGAATTGATCGCAGAAGAATTGCGCTTGGCGCAAGATGCGCTGAGTAGCATTACTGGGGAATTTACGCCTGATGATTTGTTGGGTGAAATATTCAGCAAGTTCTGTATAGGCAAGTAATCTGTTTGTGGTGGAAACGTTGTTTCTTTGCTAATACATCGATATCTAATGCATTGAATAATTTATTAAATATTAATTATTCGGAGTACTTATTTTTTATAAGTAGGTGTTTTCTCTGTAAGTAAATAAGCGATGTAGTCAGCCTTTTCTTTCGCAGTACAATCGTTGCCGATGATGTCGTTGCAGTGTTGTGTAAACTGGTCTTCAACTTTATCTAAATTACTGAAGCGCCTTTGATCAACACTAGGCGACAGGGGAAAAATAGTCTTTCCTGTAATAATGTGTTTGCCTGGATTGGCTGGGTTGTTGGTGTGGCAAGATGCGCAGGCAATCTCCTTTCCACTCTTTAGCATTATTTTCCGGTTAAAAAATAATTTGCCTGCTTTAGCTGAAGGCCCCGCGTAGCCGGTATTTTCTTTTTTAGCGATAGTGCTATATTTATAAACAAGTTTTTCAGCATTCCCAACATCTGCCAATGCTAGTGTGGCCGTAAAACCTAATAGCATAATTAGTGCGGCAGGCAATGTTTTCATTTTTCTCTCGAAGGTTGGATTTTAAAAAGCTGCTTGATGGCGTGTCTTAGGTGTAATTCTAAATCAATTTAGGGTTAAGTGTGATGTTTGCAACAAGATTGGTGAATCTACCTTGAGTCCTAAAGCGAATGTTTCACGTGAAACGTGCATTTTAAAGGTTGATTTATATGACCTGAGTCTCAGATTGCGTTAAAATCTTCTTTTGATGACTACAGCGGCATTTTTTTGCTTTCTAATATGAATTTTCCTGATATTTTTGATGTAATTGTTGTCGGTGGCGGCCATGCGGGTACAGAGGCTGCACTCGCAAGTGCCAGAATGGGGCAGAAAACTTTACTGCTGTCGCACAACATCGAAACATTGGGGCAAATGTCTTGTAATCCTAGTATCGGCGGGATCGGCAAGGGGCATTTGGTTAAAGAAATTGATGCTTTAGGCGGTGCTATGGCCGCGGCGACTGATGAGGGTGGCATTCAATTTCGGATACTAAACTCATCCAAAGGTCCTGCTGTTCGAGCAACGCGCGCGCAAGCGGACCGCGTGTTATATAAGGCTGCCATCCGGCATCGCCTTGAAAATCAGAAAAATCTTTGGTTATTTCAGCAAGCAGTAGATGACATTATTTTAGATGGTGACCGTGCTACTGGTGTTGTGACTCAAATCGGTCTACGTTTCAATGCTAAAGCCGTGGTGTTAACTGCGGGTACATTCTTAGGTGGACTTGTGCATGTGGGTTTGCAGAATTACAGTGCTGGGCGTGCTGGAGATCCGCCATCAATATCTTTAGCTGCACGTTTGCGTGAGATTGGTTTGCCGGCTGGCCGCTTAAAAACCGGAACGCCGCCTCGTATTGACGGACGAACTATTGATTATTCTGTGATGACAGTGCAGCCTGGAGACGATCCGGTGCCCGTCTTTTCATTTATGGGTAAGGCTACGCAGCATCCTGCACAACTACCTTGCTGGATTACGCACACTAATGAGCGTACGCACGATATTATCAGGAGTGGTTTAGATCGCTCGCCTATGTATACCGGTGTGATTGAAGGTGTAGGGCCGCGCTATTGTCCAAGTGTGGAAGATAAAATTCACCGCTTCGCAGATAAAGAATCTCATCAAATCTTTCTTGAGCCTGAAGGCTTAACTACCAACGAAATTTATCCAAACGGCATTTCAACAAGCCTGCCATTCGATATACAGCTGGCACTAGTGCAGTCAGTCAAAGGTTTGGAGAATGCACATATTCTGCGTCCAGGTTATGCTATTGAGTATGATTATTATGATCCGCGTGGATTAAAGCGTTCGTTGGAAACCAAGGCGGTAAAAGGCTTATTTTTTGCCGGACAGATCAACGGCACAACAGGCTATGAAGAGGCGGCGGCACAAGGTTTGTTAGCAGGTGCTAACGCAGCATTGTATGCGCAAGGTAAGGAAGCTTGGTGTCCTGCGCGCGATGAAGCGTATTTGGGTGTGATGGTCGATGATCTGATTACGCGCGGCGTTACAGAGCCATATCGTATGTTTACTTCACGTGCCGAGTATCGATTGCAGTTGCGTGAAGATAATGCTGACATGCGCTTAACTGAAATCGGTCGCAAATTAGGCTTGGTGGACGATGTGCGCTGGGAAGCGTTTAGTCGTAAGCAAGAGGCTGTGCTACGTGAGCAAGAGCGGTTGAAAAAGACGTTCGTGCAGCCGGCAAGTATTAGTCCTGATGTGATGGTGCAGATGTTTGGCAAGCCATTGGAGCATGAGTACAGCTTGTTTGAATTGTTACGCCGCCCAGAGATTAGTTATGGCGCGCTATTAACGCTAGGTGTGGAAGGCTTGGGCGAGCTAGAGCCATCGGTGCGTGAGCAAGTGGAAATTGCCGCAAAGTATCAAGGCTATATTGATCGTCAGGCTGACGAGGTTGCACGTAGTCGTGGTCAAGAAAATGCTAAGTTGCCAGCCGATTTGGATTATCGTGAGATTCATGGTCTGCCGATAGAGGCACAGCAAAAACTCAATACGCAAAAGCCCGAAACAATTGGTCAAGCTAGTCGAATTTCAGGGATTACGCCAGCGGCAATCTCCTTGTTGCTGGTGTATTTAAAACGCAAGTCCAAACAAAAGTCATTGGATGTGGCGCAGGATAATGTTCAAGCTCAAGTGAATTCAAAAGATTAAGGTCGCCTGATGATTAATTTAGCATTGAAAAGCAAGCTTGAAGCAGGTCTTGTTGCAATGGGCTTACAGGTCACAGTTGAACAGCAAGTACAGTTAATAAATTATTTGTTACTTATTTCTAAGTGGAACAAAGTGCATAACCTGACTGCGGTGCGTGATCCGCTGGAAATGGTGACTTTGCACCTATTGGATTCTTTAAGTGTGTTGCCCTATGTGCAAGCGCTAGCGCCAAAACGTTTGCTAGATGTGGGTGCTGGGGCTGGTTTGCCAAGTATTCCACTTGCAATTTGCATACCCGAGCTACAAGTCACCGCTATAGATGCCGTGCAAAAAAAGGCCAGTTTTATGCGCCAGGCTAAAGGTGAGTTGGGATTACCTAACTTTCATGTTGAATCTGGGCGCGTAGAAGCATTAACCAAAGAGCCAAAATTTGACGTTGTTATTTCACGTGCTTTTTCCGAGATGGCTCTGTTTGTGAAGTTAACCAAACATTTACTTGCGGAGAAAGGGTTATGGTTGGCCATGAAAGGCGTGTCGCCTGACCAAGAGCTAACCGCACTCGCGGCAGCAGAGCCTGAGGTGGAGTTCATAAAAACAGTGCGTTTGGAAGTCGCCGACCTGCAAGCAGAGCGCCATTTAGTATTTTTACGACCTAGTACATCTTCAACCAGCATTTCATAAAACAAAGAACCTTATATGAAGATATTAGCAATTACCAATCAAAAGGGTGGTGTAGGTAAAACCACTACTTGCGTCAATTTGGCCGCAAGTTTGGCGAGCTTAGGTAAGCAGGTATTACTGATAGATCTTGATCCACAAGGCAATGCAAGTACAGGTAGTGGTATTGATAAGGCGCATCTCAAACATAGTATTTACCATGTGTTAATTGGTGAGAAGTCACTTAAAGAAGTGGTTGTGAGTTGTGAAAAAGGCGGTTTTGATATTGCGCCTTCAAACCGAGAGTTGGCGGGTGCTGAAGTTGAGCTGGTCAATGAACTGGCGCGTGAGACGCGTTTAAAGCAGGCGATTATTAAATTGGCTGGCGTTTATGACTACGTGTTGCTAGATTGCCCCCCTGCCCTCAATTTAGTGACAGTCAATGCTTTAACGGCGGCGAGTGCTGTCATGATTCCAATGCAGTGTGAATATTACGCATTGGAAGGTTTGTCAGATTTGGTGAATACCATCAAGAAAGTGCGCGCTCACTTAAATCCAACGCTAGAGATAGAGGGCTTGTTGCGTACTTTGTTTGATACTCGCAATATGCTGGCGCAGCAAGTGTCAGCTCAGCTCATTGGCCATTTTGGCGAAAAAGTTTATAAGACAATTATTCCGCGCAATATTAGGTTGGCTGAAGCGCCAAGTTATGGCATGTCGGTACTAAATTATGACAAGAACTCAAAAGGCGCACATGCGTACTTGGAACTGGCAAAAGAAATCATGAATAAAGAGAGCAGAAATGGCTAAGTTAAAAGGTTTGGGTCGCGGGCTTGATGCCCTACTCGCGGGTGATATGGGCAGCGTGGGTGAGGCTGATTCATTATTAATGCTAAAAGTAGAGCAATTGCGTCCAGGAAAGTATCAGCCACGTTCTTATATGGATGATGCTGCTTTGCAGACTTTAGCCGCATCGATAAAAGCGCAAGGGATTATGCAGCCAATTTTAGTGCGACATATCGACGATGAGCACTATGAAATCATTGCGGGTGAGCGTCGTTGGCGTGCGAGTAAATTAGCGGGCTTAAAAGAAGTGCCGGTATTAGTGCGCGAGATTGCTGATGAAGCTGCACTCGCGATGGCCTTGATTGAAAACATTCAGCGCGAAAACTTAAACCCATTAGAAGAAGCGCAAGGGATTAAACGGTTAATCGATGAGTTTGATATGACGCATGAAAAAGCGGCTACGGCAGTTGGCCGTTCACGCGTTGCGGTTTCAAATTTATTACGCTTGCTGTCATTATGTGCGCCAGTCCAAGAGATGCTGATGCACAATAAGCTGGATATGGGGCATGCGCGTGCTTTAATTGGTTTGACTGGTACGCAACAGGTCATGTTGGCTGAGTTGGCTGTGGAAAATGATTTGTCAGTACGTGAAGTAGAAGGTTTGGTTAAAAAACTAGATGGCTCCGTCACAGAAACACCACAAAAACCAATGCATAAAGCCAATATAAATCCTGATGTTTTGAAATTGCAAGAAGCTTTAAGTGGCACATTGGGTGCGGCCGTAAGTATAAAGGCCGGAGCCAAAGGTGCAGGAACTTTAAAAATTAGCTATGCAAACTTAGCGCATTTGGATGAGATTGTGAGCAGAATCTCTCGCTAAGTGTTTAATTATGCTTGACTATAAATGCGTAATAATTCAGAATCGCGGACTTTGCTAGATCTCATTTCAAAAGCGTAATAGTTCAAAAGCGTGAAGTTTTATCTAACGTTAAAGTTTCTTCTGAAGTGATAAAGAATATGGTAAATACAACAACCGCAGCAGTGTTTAGCAAAATGATGCGTTTACAGTTATATGTAACACTAACGGTTGCTATAGGCGCTTTTGCGATATCCGGTTTACATGCTGGCATTTCGGGTTTAATTGGCGGCACAGCAGTTCTAATCGGAGCATTTTTTTCCACTAGAGTTGCAGGCCGTGAAACAAAGACGCCATCTGGCGCATTGTTTAATTTATTAAAGGCAGAAGCCCTTAAGATATTAATCATTATTGCAGTATTGTTTTTTGCATTTAAGTTCTATAAACAGCTTGTTCCACCTGCGTTGTTGGCAGGTGTTGCCGCAGCTGCGCTTCTATCAGGCGCGGCAATTGGTAAGTTGAACAAGGCAGATATAAAAATATAATTAAACTTTAATTTCCGTGAAAACGAATTAAATATAAACAAACATTAAATTACTGGGCATTCTATTAATATGGCAACAGAACACGCACAAGAAGCATTAACGCCAACTGAATATATTCAGCATCATTTAAGCTTTCACGCACAAGGTGTTAATGGCAACACTAACCTCGAAGGTTTTTGGACGCTACACATCGATACTTTGATTACTTCAGTGGTACTTGGTTTGTTGGTTATGTTGTTGATTTGGGTGGTTGCGCGTAAGGCGCACGCTGGCGTGCCAAGCAAATCACAAGCATTTGTAGAGTTGGTGTTTGGCTTTATTGATGATCAAGTAAAAAACATTTTCCACGGCAATCGTCATGCCTTTATTGCCCCTGCTGCGCTGACAGTGTTTATGTGGGTTTTGGCGATGAATGCGATGGACTTCTTGCCGGTTGATTGGGTAGCAGGTATTGCAAGTTTCGTTGGCGGCGCACATACAAAATGGCGTCCAGTACCGACATCTGACGTTAACACAACGTTTGCTCTGGCATTGTCTGTATGGATTCTGATGATTTTCTTTGCAATTAAAGTAAAAGGCCTAGGCGGCTGGATACATGAGATTTTCTGCTCACCATTCGGCTCCCCAAGCTTTAAAGCACCTAAAAGCATCGGTGGTGCAGTTGGCTTGCTATTTAGCCCATTGTTATTCGTGGCTAACTTTGCGTTCAATATGATTGAGTACATTTCAAAACCACTATCACATTCATTGCGGTTGTTTGGCAATATGTATGCGGGTGAGGTTATTTTCATGTTGCTCGGTATGTTGGCTGCAAGTGGTGTAGTGGGCTCCTTGGCAGGTGCAGTGTTGGGTGCCGGCTGGTCGATATTCCACATTTTAATTGTCGCATTACAAGCCTTTATTTTCATGATGATGACCGTAGTGTATTTGTCTATGGCGCATGAGAGTCATTAATGTTTTTTTAGTAGTTTTTTGTTTTAATTAATTAGTAATAATTTCACTTGAGAGGGTAATAAAATGGAAGCAATCGCAATGGTTCAGTCTTACACCGCAATCGGTCTAGGTCTTATGGTTGGTTTAGGTGCATTAGGTGCATGTATTGGTATCGGTATTATGTGTTCTAGCTTCTTAGAAGGCGCAGCACGTCAACCAGAAATGATTCCAGAATTACAAGGTAAAGTATTCTTACTATTGGGTCTTATCGATGCGTCATTCATTATTGCTGTTGGTATTGTGATGATGTTTGCATTTGCAAACCCATTGTTGGGCGTATTACCAAAAGTAGCAGGCTAATTTATATTTAGTAGGCGGTAATTCTTTACCGCTCATTTAAAAGCCAATATCTGGAAAAAACATGAATATTAACTTAACGTTAGTTGCACAAGCCATTGCCTTTGCAATTCTAATTTGGTTTACAGTCAAATACGTATGGCCACCTTTGTTAAAAGCAATTGAAACCCGTCAAAAAGAAATCGCTGACGGTTTGGCAGCTGCGCATGAAGGTAAAAGTGCGTTAGAAGTGGCGGCTAAAAAATCAGAAGCAACTTTAAATGAAGCTAAGCAAAAGGCGTCTGAGATTATTGGCCAAGCTGAGAAACGTGCTACACAAATAGTCGAAGAAGCTAAAGGCAATGCCTCAGTAGAGGGTGAGCGTATTTTAACTGGAGCTAAGGCTGAAATTGAGCAAGAAGTAAACCGCGCTAAAGAGGGTTTACGTGCGCAAGTGTCAGTGTTGGCTATTGCTGGTGCAGAGAAAATATTGCGTAAAGAAATTGACGCAAAAGTACACAGCGAGATGTTGGCTCAACTCGCTACCGAACTTTAAAAGCACAAGGAAAATGATACATGGCTGAAATATCAACCATTGCAAGGCCTTATGCAGTAGCTGCTTATAAGCTTGGCAAAGAGCAAAATGCGCTTGCCAAATGGTCTGAGATGTTAGGTTTTGTCACTGCGGTCGTCAATGATGCGCAGATGCAAGCCTACATCCAAGATCCAAAAGTAGTGAGCAGTGAATTGCAAGAAGTTTTTCTAAAGGTCTGTGGCGATAAGCTCAATGAGTTTGGACAAAATCTGATTAAGGTGTTGGTTGAATATGACCGCCTTGCAATTTTGCCGGCCATTACCAGTGCATTTGAAGCGTTGAAGGCGCAGGATGAGGGCGTGTTAGATGCTCAAATTATTGCAGCTTCTAAGCCTACTGATGCGGAAATTAAAGATTTAGTGAGTCGCTTGGAATCCAAGTTCAGTAAAAAGATTGAAGCCAGTGTGTCTGTAGATGCAGAATTGATTGGCGGCATTAAAATTATTGTTGGCGATACCGTGATAGACGCATCCGTCAAAGCTCAGTTACAAAATTTAGCCTACACGCTTTCAGCTTAGGTAAAAGAAAAGAAAACTTTAGGAGTCAACATGCAGTTATCTACATCAGAAATCAGTGAACTGATTAAAAGCAGATTAGAAAATTTTTCTACCTCAGCTGAAGCGCGTACACAAGGTACAGTAATTTCGGTCACCGACGGTATCGTACGTATTCACGGTCTTTCAAACGTGATGGCCGGTGAGATGATCGAATTCCCAGGCAACACATTTGGTTTGGCGCTTAACTTAGAGCGTGATTCTGTGGGTGCCGTGGTTTTAGGTGATTATGAGCACATCACAGAAGGCGACATTTGTAAATGTACAGGTCGTATTTTGGAAGTGCCAGTCGGTCCAGAATTGATTGGTCGAGTTGTGAATGCATTAGGTCAGCCAATTGATGGTAAAGGCCCAGTTAATGCAAAAATGACTGACAAGATTGAAAAAGTTGCGCCAGGCGTGATTGCACGTAAATCAGTTTCACAACCAGTGCAAACCGGTTTGAAATCAGTGGACTCTATGGTTCCAGTTGGCCGTGGTCAACGTGAACTGATTATTGGTGACCGTCAAACAGGTAAAACAGCGGTTGCTGTTGATGCGATCATCAACCAAAAAGGTCAAAACATGACCTGTATCTACGTTGCGATTGGTCAAAAGGCTTCTACAGTCGCTAACGTGGTGCGTAAGCTAGAAGAAAATGGCGCGATGGCTTACACCATTGTTGTTGCTGCGACGGCATCTGATTCAGCTGCATTGCAATTCTTAGCACCATACGCTGGTTGTACTATGGGTGAATACTTCCGTGATCGCGGTGAAGATGCATTGATCGTTTATGATGACTTGACTAAACAAGCGATTGCTTACCGTCAAATTTCATTGCTATTACGTCGTCCACCAGGCCGTGAAGCTTATCCAGGTGACGTATTCTATATCCACTCACGTTTGTTAGAGCGTGCAGCTCGCGTAAACGAAGAGTATGTAGAGAAATTCACTAACGGCGCTGTTAAAGGCAAAACTGGTTCATTGACTGCATTGCCAGTGATTGAAACAGCTGCTGGTGACGTTTCTGCATTCGTTCCAACTAACGTGATTTCTATTACCGATGGTCAGATCTTCTTGGAAACTGACTTGTTCAACGCTGGTATCCGTCCTGCGATCAACGCTGGTATTTCAGTGTCTCGCGTAGGTGGTGCTGCACAAACTAAAGTAATTAAGAAATTGGGCGGCGGTGTGCGTCTAGCATTAGCGCAATACCGTGAATTGGCTGCGTTTGCGCAGTTCGCTTCTGATTTGGATGAAGCTACACGTAAACAACTAGATCGCGGTCGTATGTTTACTGAGTTGATGAAGCAAGCGCAATACGCTCCATTAAGTGTTTCTAAAATGGCGATTACATTGTTAGCAGCTAATAAAGGCTACTTTGATGATGTTCCAACCAATAAAGTATTAGCTTTTGAAAACGCATTACACGGGTTCATGGGCTCTAAATACGCGACATTAATGGATGGTATTGAATCAAGTAAAGACTTGGCTGGCGATAATGAAAAGGCAGTTGAAGCTGCAATTCAAGACTTCAAAGCGACAAACGCTTACTAAACCTACTATCTAGGACTATAAAATGGCTGGTAGTAAAGAAATTAGAACCAAGATCAAGAGTGTAGAGAATACACGCAAGATCACTAAGGCGATGGAAATGGTGGCCGCTTCTAAAATGCGTAAAGCGCAGGATAGAATGCGTGCATCACGCCCATATGCCGAAAAAATTCGCAATGTAGCAGCGCATCTTTCTTATGCCCAGGTTGAATACAAACATCCATTTTTAATTAAACGTGATGTTGTTAAAAATGTAGGTTTGATTGTGGTGAGTTCTGATAAAGGCCTATGTGGTGGTTTAAATACTAACATGTTGCGTTTGTCAGTTAACCAAATGAAAACTTGGGAATCAGAAGGTAAAGCGATTTCTGTTAGCGCAATTGGTAATAAAGGCTTTAGCTTTATGAACCGAGTAGGTGCTAACGTTAAGTCGCACATTACCGGTTTGGGTGATGTGCCTCATCTGGAAAGTCTGATTGGTACAATCAAGATTATGTTGGATGCTTATGCGGCAGGCGAAATTGATCAGCTGCATATTTGCTACACACGCTTCATTAATACAATGAAACAAGAGCCTGTGATGCAACAATTGTTGCCATTGAGCGGTGAGCAGCTAGGCAGTGCAAATGGTCATTGGGATTACATCTATGAGCCAGAAGCACAGCCAGTAATCGATCAGCTGATGATGCGCTATGTTGAATCGCTGGTGTATAACGCTGTGGCAGAAAACATGGCTTCAGAGCAGTCATCTCGTATGGTGGCAATGAAGTCAGCGTCTGATAATGCTAAGAGTGTGATTGGTGAATTGAAACTGGTTTACAACAAGGCACGTCAAGCAGCAATTACCAAAGAGATCTCAGAGATCGTCGGCGGCGCAGCAGCGGTAGCATAAAGCGTTTAAACAGAACATAAATTTGAATTCAACAGATTAGTTTGAATAGGATATAAAAATGAGTACAGCGATTATTGGTAAAGTAGTGCAATGTATTGGCGCCGTGGTTGACGTTGAGTTTCCACGTGACCATATGCCTAAAGTGTTTGATGCGTTGATTATTGACGATGCAACAAGCCAAGCAGAAGCAGGCTTAACACTTGAAGTGCAACAGCAATTAGGTGACGGCATTGTACGTACCATTGCCATGGGCTCATCAGATGGTCTTGCACGTGGCACAGTGTTTAAATCAACAGGTAGCCAAATTACAGTGCCAGTTGGTACAGGCACATTGGGTCGCATTATGGATGTGTTGGGTCGCCCAATTGATGAGGCTGGCCCAATTGATTCTGACGAGCGTCGCGCGATTCACCAAAAGGCGCCAACTTTTGAAGAGCTTTCACCTTCAGTTGACTTGTTGGAAACTGGTATCAAGGTGATTGACTTGGTTTGTCCGTTTGCTAAAGGCGGTAAAGTTGGTCTGTTCGGCGGTGCTGGTGTAGGTAAAACAGTGAATATGCTTGAGTTGATTAACAACATTGCTAAACAACACTCTGGTCTGTCAGTGTTTGCTGGTGTTGGTGAACGTACTCGTGAAGGTAACGACTTCTACCATGAAATGGCAGATGCTGGTGTTATCAAACTTGATAACATGAAAGAATCAAAAGTAGCGATGGTATTTGGTCAAATGAACGAGCCACCAGGCAACCGTTTACGCGTAGCTTTGTCAGGTTTGACGATGGCTGAAAAATTCCGTGATGAAGGCCGTGATGTGTTGTTCTTCGTTGATAACATCTACCGTTATACATTGGCCGGTACTGAAGTATCTGCATTGTTAGGCCGTATGCCTTCAGCTGTAGGTTACCAACCTACCCTAGCTGATGAAATGGGCCGTTTACAAGAGCGTATTACTTCAACTAAATCAGGTTCTATTACTTCTATCCAAGCGGTTTACGTACCAGCGGATGACTTGACTGACCCATCTCCTGCAACTACTTTCCAACATTTGGATTCAACAGTTGTGTTGTCACGTGACATTGCATCTCTTGGTATCTACCCAGCGGTTGATCCACTAGATTCAACATCACGTCAATTAGACCCGTTAGTGGTGGGTGAAGAGCACTACAACGTAGCACGTAGCGTTCAACAAACATTGCAACGTTATAAAGAGTTACGCGATATTATTGCGATTTTGGGTATGGACGAATTATCTCCAGAAGATAAATTGGCTGTAGGCCGCGCACGTAAAATCCAACGTTTCTTGTCACAACCATTCCACGTGGCTGAAGTGTTTACTGGTGCGCCAGGTAAATACGTACCACTAAAAGAAACAATCAAAGGCTTTAAAGCGATTGTTGCTGGTGAATACGATCACTTGCCAGAGCAAGCGTTCTACATGGTGGGCGGCATTGAAGAAGCAGTAGAAAAAGCCAAAACTTTAAACTAAGCTGATTTAAAACTTAGTAAACTTTAATAAAGTATAGAGAAAAATATGGCAAATACTGTTCATATCGATGTAGTAAGTGCAGAAGCCAGCATTTTTGCTGGTGAAGCTGAGTTTGTTGTAGTGCCAGCTATTGCAGGTGAAGTGGGTATTTACCCGCATCACGCGCCGCTGATCACTACAATCAAACCAGGTGCATTACGTATTAAGCTGCCTGATACTGCTGAGGAAACTTTGATTTTTATTTCTGGTGGCTTGTTAGAAGTGCAACCAGGTTTAATTACGGTGTTGGCAGATACGGCAGTGCGTGGTCATGATTTGGATGAAGCAAAAGCAATTGCTGCAAAAGCGGCAGCTGAAGAAGCAATGAGAAATCGTACATCTGATATGGATTATGCGAGAGCTCAGGCTGAACTTTCTGAAGCTGTTGCACAGATTCAGGCCATTCAGCGTTTGCGTAAAAATACGCACTAAATCTAGTAGTCTGGTGGTACATGTTCCAGCAAAAAGGCAGCTTAGGCTGCCTTTTTTGTTATACTTTGTGAATAAATGTATTTGAAAAATTGACTATGAGCAAACTTAATATTGTCATTCTCGCTGCGGGTAAAGGCACTCGCATGCATTCCAATACGCCTAAAGTACTGCATGAGATTGGTGCCAAGCCAATTCTGGCGCATGTGATTGATTGTGCAAAAAGCTTAGCGCCACACAAAATCATAGTCGTATATGGTTATGGAGGTGAAGCAGTCCGTGAGGCATTCGCACATGAAAATGTGACTTGGGTACATCAGGCTGAGCAGTTGGGAACTGGGCACGCAGTACAGCAGGCACTTACACATCTGGATGCTGACGCCAACGTGCTTATTTTATTAGGTGATGTACCTCTGGTGGATGTACAAGCTTGCAAAAAACTAAGTGCACAGGCCAATGACCAATTGGCTATTTTATCGTTTGATAAAGCAGACCCAACAGGCTACGGACGTATCGTACGTAACGCTTCCGGCAGTGTGGATGCTATCGTTGAGCATAAGGATGCAAGTGCGGAACAGCGTAATATTACTGAAGTGAATACGGGCATTATGGCGATGCCTAATGCTTATTTAACTAAGTGGTTATCTCAGATTAGTAATAAAAATGCGCAAGGTGAATATTATCTGACGGATATCGTCGCACTTGCAGTAGCGCAGGGAGTTGAAGTTGTTGCCGAAGTGACAACAGACGAATGGTCAGTGACAGGCATTAACTCTAAAATTGATTTGTCAGAAATTGAACGCGTGTATCAGGCACGCATCGCACAAAGCTTATTGCAGCAAGGCGTTACCCTGAAAGATCCGTCACGTATTGATGTGCGTGGCACGCTGCATTGTGGGCGTGATGTTGTGATCGACGTGAATTGCGTCTTTGAAGGCAATGTAACCTTGGCTGATAATGTCAGAATTGCCGCGAATTGTGTGATTAAAAATGCGCAAATTCATTCAGGCGTACATATTGCACCCTTTACTATCATAGATGAGACGCAGGTCGGCGCGAACAGTCGCATTGGTCCTTATGCGCGCCTGCGCCCAGGTACACAGCTGGCTGCAGATACACATATCGGTAACTTTGTTGAGCTTAAAAATGCACAGGTAGATGTGGGTAGTAAGATTAATCACCTGAGTTATGTAGGTGATGCGACGGTAGGTAAAAACGTCAATATTGGTGCTGGTACAATTACTTGTAATTACGATGGTGCCAATAAATTCAGAACCGTAATAGAAGACAATGCATTTATCGGCTCAGACTCACAGCTAGTCGCGCCTGTGACTATTGGTAAGGGAGCCACCATTGCCGCAGGCTCTACCATTACCAGAGATGCACCTGCAGATCAGCTTACGTTTTGCCGTGCAAAAGAGCAAAAATCCATTGCAGGCTGGAAGCGTCCGCAAAAAATAATGAAATAGTAGTGTCTGTAATCCAAACTTCAGAATAATCCTGTAGAAAGAATAAATATGTGTGGCATCGTCGGTGCGGTAGCAAACAGAAACGTTGTTTCAATTCTAGTAGAAGGTCTAAGTCGCTTGGAATATCGCGGCTATGACTCTGCTGGTATCGCAGTCTTAAATAGCAGCGGAATTGAGCGCGTACGTGCTGTAGGGCGCGTTGCGGCGATGACAGACAAGGCCAATGAAGTGCATTTGAATGGCGTGGTTGGTATAGGCCATACCCGCTGGGCCACGCATGGCGGCGTGACCGAGAGCAATGCACATCCACATGTTTCACCAAGTTCTTCGGCTGGTGAAATTGCTGTGGTACATAACGGCATTATCGAAAATCATGATGAACAGCGTACGCGCCTAAAGGCATTGGGCTATGAGTTTACATCGCAAACCGATACCGAGGTGATTGCACACCTAATTCATCACTATCATCAAAATCTACCTTTACTCGCTGCAACGCAGAAAGCGGTGGCAGAACTCACTGGTGCCTTTGCGATTAGCGTGATTTCGGTTAAAGAGCCAGAGCACATGATTACCGCACGTTTAGGCTGTCCTTTGTTGATTGGCTTGGGCGAAGGCGAAAATTTTATTGCCTCAGATGTTTCTGCCGTTTTGTCCGTGACACGTAAAGTGATTTATCTTGAAGATGGCGATGTGGCGGATATTCGCGGTGATGGCGTGACTATTTTTGGCCGCGATGGCAACACGGTGACGCGTAAAGTGCATATGAGTGATGTGTCGTTGGCATCCTTGGAGCTAGGTCCATACGCACACTTCATGCAAAAAGAAATTCATGAGCAACCACGTGCCTTAACCGACACCATTGAAGCGTTGATAGACGATAATCACTTCTCCCCTGCCCTGTTTGGCACGGCTGCCAGTGAAGTGTTCCAGCAAATTGACAGCATCTTGATTTTGGCTGCGGGCACCAGCTATTACGCGGCACTTACCGCTAAATACTGGCTAGAGAGCATCGCCAAATTACCGACCAATGTTGAAATTGCTAGTGAGTATCGTTATCGCGATTCTGTACCTAATCCGCGTCAACTCATCGTTACCATTTCACAATCTGGTGAAACTTTAGACACGATGGAAGCGCTCAAGCATGCTAAGTCTTTGGGGCAAAACTTTACGCTGGCAATATGCAACGTGCAGGAGAGCGCCATTCCACGCGCCTCGCAGCTAGTATTCTATACACGCGCCGGTGCGGAAATTGGCGTGGCTTCAACCAAAGCATTCACTACGCAATTGGTGGCTTTGTTTACCTTGGCGGCAACATTGGCCAAACAGCGTGGCTTGTTAAGTGAAGCGGAAGAGCAATCTCACTTGAGCGCATTGCGCCAATTGGCAGGCAGTGTGCAACATGCGCTTAATTTAGAGCCACAAATTCGTGAATGGGCAAAACGTTTTGCCAATAAACAACACGCTTTATTTTTGGGTCGTGGCATACATTACCCAATAGCGCTAGAAGGCGCGCTAAAGCTCAAGGAGATATCTTATATTCATGCTGAGGCATATCCTGCGGGTGAGCTTAAACATGGCCCCCTAGCGCTTGTGGATAGTGATATGCCTGTGGTGGTGATTGCTCCGAACGATGCTTTGCTGGAAAAAGTGAAATCTAACATGCAAGAAGTCAAAGCGCGTGGTGGCGAGTTATTTGTATTTGCAGATTCTGATAGTCATTTTACCGAGTCAGAAGGCGTACATGTGATTCGCACGCCACGTCATGTGGGCGTACTCTCACCTATTTTGCATACCATTCCTGTGCAGATGCTGGCTTATCACGCTGCCTTGTTGAAAGGTACCGATGTCGATAAGCCTAGGAATTTGGCGAAGTCAGTCACGGTAGAGTAATTTCTCTCTACCTCGCGACTAGATTGCGGCTATGTCGGGCTATTAGTCGCGTAGTTAAATATCGTTATAAACGCAATGCGCATTCACCGCATCCTTGTATATTCCATCAATTGTGCCAGCCTCTAACTGCGGCGCGGTTAGCTTACCTTTGTATGCGCGGCACTGGGCGTTGTCGATGATTTGCTCTGCAAGTAGTTTAGCTTTTTCATTGGCAGGTATAGGCGGCTCTTGTGTGGAGCAGCTACAGACCAAAAGCATGAGTGAAGTAATCGTAATGAGTTTTAGCATGCAGATGATTATACTCGGCATGCGATGAGATGGATGAAAAACTAAGTTGTCCTACAACGCGTGTTATTAGTATTTAGTAAGCGTTAGGCTCTTTTAGAATGACGGGTGTAATGTCGAAGCTGCCGCCATCATGCCCGACCATAATTTGACCATCTTGAATGGTGCAGCTGATGTTCATGCTGCGCGATGCAATCGCCGCTAATTCTTTTGTGTCAGGCAAATTGATAATGGTGAGGTTGTTAATTTTTAGCAGCGCTTTGCTGTTTTGCGTCCACCACATATCTGCGATACGACCGCCGTAAAGCATGACCACTACTTGTTTGGCGCGCCCGGCAGCTTTACGAATGTCGCGCTCGGTAGGTAAGCCTACATCCATCCATAGTTCAATTGCGCCGGTGAGGTCTTTTTGCCACAAATCTGGCTCTTCATCATCGCTTAAGCCTTTGCCAAAAATCAGCGCTTCATTGGCATAGAGGGCAAAGCCAATCAGTCTAACCATCACACGCTCATCCGTTTCTGATGGATGTTTCGCGATGGTTAAGCTGTGGGGTTGGTAGTAATTACGATCCATATCTGAAACTTGCAGATCGACTTTATAAATAGTGGATTTGATGGCCATTGTTTTTCTAATTGAGGTTGGTTGTATGCCGTTAATTTGGAGCGTAGCTTATTTGCTAGCCAGAACGTGAATGTGAGTGCCTTCGCATTCTACGACCTGTCCGACTCTGATTTTTGCGGTTTTACGTAGCTCTAGCTGACCATCTACTTTCACCAAGCCTTCAGCCACCATGGTTTTACCACGGCCACCGCTATCGGCTAAACCTACTAGTTTGAGTAAATTACATAGTTCGACATAGTCGGCATTGATGATATTAAATTCTACGTTTTGCATGAGCGGCTTCTTTGGTGGTGTTAGAAAAACAGGTTGCTTGCGGCATTATACCAACATTACGCCCGCCCTATTTTGTTGCGTGATCTGAGTATCTAGCAGCGGCTTGGCGACGACTATAAGCGCACTCTAAGCAGTGAGGCGCGCTTTCTGTTAAGCTTTCATTTTTTCAAATCAGTAAATCATCACTATGGCTCAATATGTAATGTCGATGCTCCGCGTGAGCAAAATTGTTCCCCCTAAAAAAACCATTATTAAAGATATTTCTTTATCTTTCTTTCCGGGTGCAAAAATCGGTTTGCTAGGCTTAAATGGCTCAGGTAAATCTACCGTGCTGCGCATTATGGCGGGCGTGGATAAAGAGTTTGAGGGCGAGGTGCAATGGCAGCCAAATATGACGATAGGCTATTTGCCGCAAGAGCCACAGTTAGATCCAGAGAAAACGGTACGAGAAGAGGTCGAGTCTGGCATGGGTGACGTGATGCAGGCGCAAGCCAAGCTAGAGGCGGTATATGCGGCGTATGCTGAGCCAGATGCAGACTTTGAGAAATTGGCTGAAGAACAAGCCAAATATGAAAACATTATTGCCGCGAGCGGTGCGGATTTAACCACGCAGTTAGAAATCGCCGCCGATGCACTGCGCTTACCAGCTTGGAATGCCAAAATCGGCCCATTATCCGGTGGTGAAAAACGTCGTGTAGCCTTGTGTAAACTATTGCTATCCAAGCCAGATATGCTGTTGTTAGATGAGCCGACCAACCATTTGGATGCGGAGTCCGTCGAATGGCTAGAACAGTTTCTAGTGCGCTTCCCCGGCACGGTGGTGGCGGTCACGCATGATCGATACTTCCTTGATAACGCAGCCGAGTGGATTTTAGAGTTGGACCGCGGCCATGGTATTCCGTGGAAAGGTAATTACTCTAGCTGGCTAGACCAAAAACAAGCGCGCTTGGCACTTGAAGAGTCACAAGAGTCATCACGCCGTAAAGCGCTGAACACGGAATTGGAATGGGTGCGCCAAAACCCTAAAGCACGTCAGGCCAAGAGCAAGGCGCGTATTGCGCGCTATGAAGAGTTGGCAAGCGCGGAATACCAAAAACGTAATGAAACGCAGGAGATTTTTATCCCTGCTGGTGAGCGTTTGGGCGACCAAGTGATTGAGTTTAACAACGTCACCAAAGCCTTTAAAGACCGCTTGCTGATTGATAACTTGAGCTTTAGCGTGCCAGCTGGTGCGATTGTTGGCATTATCGGCCCGAACGGCGCCGGTAAATCCACTCTGTTCAAGATGATTACAGGTAAAGAGCAGCCGGATAGCGGTGAGGTGAATATAGGCCAGACAGTAAAATTGGCCTATGTGGATCAAAGCCGTGATTCATTGAGCGACGCTAAAACCGTATTCGATGAGATTTCTGGCGGCTCAGATATTCTAACGGTGGGTCGTTATGAAACACCATCACGTGCCTATATAGGCCGCTTCAACTTTAAGGGTGGCGACCAGCAAAAGATTGTCGGCAACCTTTCAGGCGGTGAGCGTGGCCGTTTGCACTTGGCTAAAACGCTCATTTCTGGCGGCAACGTGTTGCTACTGGATGAACCTTCCAATGACTTGGATGTGGAAACTTTGCGCGCGTTGGAAGATGCATTGCTGGAGTTTGCTGGCTGTGTATTGGTCATCTCGCATGACCGCTGGTTCCTGGATCGTATTGCTACGCACATTCTGGCGGCTGAAGGTGACTCACAATGGACGTTCTTTAACGGTAACTACCAAGAGTATGAAGCCGATAAACGTAAACGTTTAGGTGAAGACGGCGCGAAGCCGAAACGCATTCGCTACAAGCCGATTATGCGTTAAGGGTAATAGACAATATATGCTCTGTGAGCCGCATGGATATTGGCTTGCAGGGCTGTATTTTATAGCCAATCCCAATCCAAGCGCTTCTTATGAGGCGCTTTTTTCATGGCAAAATCCCATAAGGCAGGCGGTATGCAGCGCATGAGTCTTGCCAGCCAGCCCATCTGCCAAGGAATCACCACAAAGCGGCGCTTATGTTCAATGGCATTTACAAACTTGGCTGCGGCAATCTCGGCATCCATCAAGAACGGCATTTTGTATTGATTAATGTCGGTCATCGGCGTGCGAATGTAGCCCGGCGCTATGGTGGTGACAGCGATTTTATCCACCGCCATTTCGACGCGTAAGCTTTCTAAGTAGGCAATGGCTGCGGCTTTACTTGCGCTATAAGCCCCGGCGCCGGGTAAGCCGCGCACGCCTGCTACGCTGGCAATGCCTACTAATTGAGCAACTTCACCTAGCTTGGCTGCATTACGCATGGCGGTGATAAATGGCTGAAAGGTATGCACCATGCCTAACACGTTAATGTCCATCACGGCTTGAAATGCGGCAATGTCTGCTACGTGCTCCGTCAGCGTGCCGCGGCTCACACCCGCACAAGCAATTACGACGTTCGGCGCACCATGTAGTTGCATGAAATCTGTGGCGGCAGCGATTAAAGCTGCGCTGTTGCGTACATCCAGCGGGTAGGTGATGCATCGCACTTTGTAGTGACTTTCAAGCTTGGCTTTTAATTCTTGTAAGTGCTCACTACGTCTAGCTACAAGACCAATAATAGTATTTTTGTTGTTATGGCGTATTGCATATTCAGTTGCTAGTGCGGCACCTATTCCGCTGGATGCGCCTGTGATAAAAACTTTCATGAGCTTAGCCTTTTAGTGAGGTCTGACACGTTGCTTAGGTTGGTGGATGGATTATAGGCGTAAAAAACCCGCTATTACGATGAGATAAAAGCGGGTTAAAGAGCGTGCTTAAAATCACGTGCTGGTTTGATGCGTCGCCAGCTTTTTAGTGAATTTTGTGCGGATTACTTTTTAGTGTTAGCGGCCTTAGCTTTGTCAGCACGCAGGTTGGCAATAATGTAATCAGCTGTTTTGAGTGCTTGTTCATTGCCGCCAGCCATGGTGCTTGAAGTAATATACAAACCATCAATAATCAAACTAGGTACGCCAGTCGCACCAGTCGCGCGGAAGTAGTTGGTTGCACGGTTTAAACGGTTATTCATAGAGAATGATTTAAACGCATCTTCCACTTTAGCTTTGTCTACGCCACCCTGTTTAGTGATCCAGTCAATTGCGGCTTTCTCATCGGTTGGGTTAACAGTTTTTTGTTTGTGCACCGCATCAAATAATGCGGTGTGCAATTTGTCAGATAACTTTAGATCTTCCATTGCATAAAAGGCTTTTGCCATCGGTGCCCATGATGGATTAGGCAGGCCTGGAATGCGCTTGAAAGTGACATCCGCTGGTAATTTTTTTACCCAAGCATTCAGTAGTGGATCCATGTGATAGCAGTGGATACAACCGTACCAAAACACCTCTACCACTTCGATTTTTGCTGGTGTGTCTGTCGGGATGATTTGCGCTGTTTTATCAAATTCGGTGCCTAGTTGTGGGTCTGCGGCCAACACATTAAATGAGGCTAACAGCATGAATATACTTAATAACTTCTTCATTGTTTAACTTTCCTTTTTACTTTTCTTAAATTTGGGTGAGTTTTTATTGAGCTAGAGTTTACTTACTTAACATGCCACATAACGTACAGTGATTGCTTCGGCTGACAATGCCGAGGTTTTTTAGCAGAAAATTATTGGTTTTCGCTATCGACCTTAATTAAGTCAGCCTTAAAGCCATTATTTAATAAATCAGTTTTTGTTTTATTAATTTGATCGAGGTTTTTTAATGGACCCACACGTACGCGGTGCCAAACGCCTTTATCGGCAATGGTAGCGGTTTGCACCAAGGCTTCAAAGCCTAGTAGTGCCAACTTGGCTTTCATGTTGTCGGCTTCTTCAGCGGTTTGGAATGCGCCGATTTGTAAAAAGTAACTTTTTTGCACAACTGGCTGTTGCTCATTGTCTTTAAGTTTCTTTTCTTCATCAGCACTCACTTTGCTTTCGCTATCTGGCAGAATGGTGTAAAAATCAAAGCGTGTTTTGTCGTCTTGATTGGCTGACTTTTCACCCTCAGATTTGGGGTTTTCTGTTGTTGGTAATGCACTGGTATCTGCGCCCGCTTCAGCTGTATCTGATTTTTCGAGCATTCTTTCAGCGACGGCCTTTTCTGGTGCGGCTTGGTTGGTAAAGGGGCTGGTACCACCCTTAATAAACATGACCACGCTTAACGAGGCTGCAATACCTAATAAAATGCCAATCAGCAAGCCGGTAAAAAGAGGGCTGCCTTTTTTAGCATTTTTTGGTTTTTCCGGGCTGGGTTTGTAATCTCTACTCATAGTCACTTAAAATCCTACATTCTTTCTTTGGCTGCAACGCCAAGTAAGTCCAAGCCATTTTTCAACACTTGTTGCGTAGCGCTGATCAAACTTAAGCGTGCAAGTTTAAGGCTTTCATCATCAATTAAGAATTTATATTCGTTGTAATAGCTGTGCAGATCGCTCGCCAACTCTTTTAGGTAATTAGCAATCACATGCGGCGCAAGGTCTGCCGCGGCATTGACTACGGTTTCAGGATACTCAGTCAGGCGTTGCATGAGTGCGGTTTCATGTGGCGTATTCAACGGGCTTAAGTCAACATCCATCAAATTGACAGCATTGCCTTGATTTGACTGTTGACTAAGATTTGACCATTGGCTGAGCACGCTGCAAATACGGGCGTGCGCGTATTGAATGTAAAACACTGGGTTGTCGTTGCTTTGGCTACGAGCCAAGTCAATATCAAACACCAGTTGTGAGTCAGCACGGCGTGCGGCCAAGAAATAACGCGTGGCGTCGCAACCTACTTCTTCAATCAAATCGCGTAAGGTGACATAGCTGCCTGCGCGTTTGGAAAGTTTAACCTCTTCACCGCCACGCATCACGGTAACCATTTGGTGCAGCACATAGTCTGGCCAGCCTTTTGGAATGCCAATGTCTAATGCCTGCAAGCCAGCACGCACGCGGGTAATGGTGCTGTGGTGATCTGCGCCCTGCTCGTTAATCACACGTACGAAACCGCGGTTCCATTTGTCGGTATGGTAAGCAACGTCAGGTACAAAATAGGTGTAGCCTCCGTCCGTTTTGCGCATTACGCGGTCTTTGTCGTCGCCAAAGTCGGTGGTTTTGAGCCAAAGTGCGTCATTTTCTTCGTAAGTGTGGCCGCTTTTGACCAGTGCCTGTACGGTTTTTTCAACTGTGCCGTTTGTATATAGCGCGCTTTCTAATGAAAATACATCAAATTCAATTTGAAAGGCTTTCAGATCCAAGTCTTGCTCGTGGCGTAAATACGCAACGCTAAAGGCGCGCATCGACTCTAAGTCGTTGATGTCGCCGCTGGCGGTTACTTCAATGTCATCCGCGACCACGGTATGCTTGGTTAAAAATGCGGCAGCAATATCATTGATGTATTCGCCGCGATAACCATTTTCAGGAAAACTCTCATGCTCAGTTGAAATTCCCTTGCAACGTGCCAGCACAGAGGTCGTGAGGTTATCAATTTGCGCGCCAGCATCATTGTAATAAAACTCGCGCGTCACATTCCAGCCGGTCGCATCTAGCAAGCGTGCCAGGCAATCACCTACCGCTGCACCGCGACCATGACCTACGTGCAGTGGGCCGGTTGGGTTGGCTGAGACAAATTCCACCTGTACTTTTTGATTGCCACCAATGTCGCTACGACCATATTTTGCACCAGCGGCTAGAATTTCTTTGACCACCACTTGTTTGGATTGTGGGCTCAAAAAGAAATTGATAAAGCCTGCGCCAGCAATTTCAGTTTTAGTAATATAGTTGCTCGCTGGCAGTGCGGCGATAATTTGGGTGGCGATAGCGCGTGGATTTTGCTTGAGCGGTTTAGCTAAAACTAAGGCCAAGTTGGTAGCAAAATCGCCATGATCCGCAGATTTAGGGCGCTCTAGCAGAATGTTCAATTCTGCGCTGTCAGGCGCAATAGTTTTTGCGGCCGTGGCTAATAATTCGGTAAGATGTGCTTTCAAAACTAATTCGTATCTTTAAAGTTGAGATTAATAGCGTATTTTAACCTACTGCTGCCCTTTTTTTTAGTTTCTTTAATCTCAGCATCATCGACAAAGCTTAACATTGACTCAACCCATACTGAAAATAGCATTAGACATCCCCTTAGACCGCTTATTTGATTATTTAAGTGGTGGTCTTAGCGTGCAGATTGGTCAGCGTGTGCTGGTGCCATTTGGTCGCCGCAGCCAGATCGGTATTGTCATGGACAAAGCAGACAGCAGTGAGTTCGCAATTGAGAAATTAAAGCCTGTGACGCAGGTGTTTGTGGATGAGCCAGCCATTGATGCAGAAACTTTAAGTTTGATTAAATTTAGTGCGGATTATTATCAATATCCGTTTGGTCAAGCCCTGCTCTCTGCCCTGCCAGCGCGTTTGCGCCAGATTGCACCAGCGGTATCACGCAAGCAATATGCGTATCAGTTAACTGAGCTAGGACGGCAGGCTGATGCAGAGCAAATCCCTAAAAAACAGCAAGTCATGCACCGCGTGTTTGCTGCCTTGCAGGCTGCCGATAAAAGCAAAGCAACGCTGACAGAAGCTGATTTGGATGCTATTTCCAGCAGTGCCCGCAAGACCGTTAAGCAGTTAGTGGAAAGTGGCTGGGTAAGTAGTCAGCAGGTATTGGCTGCACCACGTGTGCCAGAAATAGCGCTGGCGCCTGAACCAGAGTTAAATGAAGAGCAAGCGCAGGCGGTAGCGCAGATTGTGCAGGCTTCGCAGGCTTTCAAGGCGTGGTTGATTCATGGTATTACAGGCAGCGGCAAAACGGAGGTCTACATTCGCTTAATACAGCATGCTTTGCAGCATGCAGATGCTCAGGTGCTCGTACTGGTGCCGGAGATTAACCTTACGCCACAGCTCGAAGCGCGCTTTAGAAGCCGCCTGCCTAATTTTCAGCTAGTCAGTCTGCACAGTAATTTGAGTGAGAGCGAGCGCTTACATAATTGGCAATTGGCGCAGTCTGGCGTAGCTAAAATTATTATTGGTACACGACTTTCCATATTTACGCCGTTACCGCAGTTGAAGCTCATCATTATTGATGAAGAACATGATAGCTCGTACAAGCAGCAAGATAGCATGCGCTACCATGCGCGAGATGTGGCCTTGGTGCGCGCCAAGCGACTGAATATTCCTGTGGTGCTGGGCTCGGCAACGCCTGCATTGGAAAGTTGGCATAACGCAACGGCGAGTAAACAGCAGGCGAATAAATACGGCTTGCTGAGTTTACGTCAGCGCGCAGTCACGGCGGCGCAGCTGCCCAATATTGAATGTATCGACACGACTAAAGTGCATTTACAGCAAGGGTTGACGCCACAACTGGTCGCGGCTTTGAAGTTGCGGTTGGCGCGTAAAGAGCAAAGCTTGCTGTTCATCAATCGGCGCGGTTATTCGCCAGTGTTGTTGTGTTCGGCTTGCCATTGGATTGCACCCTGCACACGTTGCAGCAGCAAGATGGTCGTGCATTTGGGGCAGAAAAAGTTACGCTGCCATCATTGTGGGCATGAGCAAAGAATTCCGCACCAATGTCCTAGTTGCGGCAATGCGGATTTGCATCCAACAGGACACGGCACGCAGCGGCTAGAGCAGACGCTGGCGCAATTACTGCCCACAGCACGCATTGCACGGGTGGATCGTGACAGTATTAGCCGCAAACATGCACTGGTTGAGATTCTGGATAAAGTGCATAACCAAGAGATTGATATTCTGGTTGGCACGCAAATGCTGGCTAAAGGGCATGACTTCCCAAATTTGACCTTGGTCGGCGTGATCGACACCGATAGTGCGCTGCATAGCCCAGATTTTCGCGCCAGTGAACGTTTGTTTGCGCAGTTGATGCAAGTGGCTGGCCGTGCTGGCCGTGCGGATAAAGCTGGTCAGGTGATTATTCAAACGCAGTTTCCCGAGCATGCTTTGTTTAATGCGCTGCGGGTGCAGGATTACGTGAGTTATGCCAACACTCTACTGGAGGAGCGTGAGCAAGTTCAGTTTCCACCTTATGTTTTTATGGCTTTGCTGCGAGCTGAGGCTAATGACTTTGCGCTGGTGCAGCAGTTTTTGCAGCGTGCGTTTGAGTTGGCACGTAACCTGACCAATGATGTGCTAGTGTATGACCCCGTGCGCCCGCAAATGGAGCGCTTAAAAGGCATGGAGCGCGGGCATGTGTTAATGCAAGCAAGCCATCGCCCTGCCTTGCAGCATTTGCTTAAACATTTATGCGCCCAGTTAAGAGCGCTGCCAATAGCCGCTAAAGTCAGATGGGCGGTAGATGTGAATCCGCTGGAGTTTTAGTTGGCTGCATGCCTAGCTAATCGGTCAATTTTATTGCCGCGAGCGTACTGGAATTAACAGGCATCAATTAAAATGCAGTAAAATACGCAATTAGGCGGGCGTCGTATAATGGTAATACCCTAGCTTCCCAAGCTAGAGCCGTGGGTTCGATTCCCATCGCCCGCTCCACAATGACATGATTAGACTATCAAACGGTAAAAAGCCATGGCCAATCAAGCTCCCCCATCAGTAATGACTTTTGCTGGCACAGACCCAAGTGGTGGTGCGGGTTTACAAGCGGATATTCTGACTTTTGCCAGCATCGGCTGTCATCCCCTTTCTGTAGTGACCGCCATTACCGTGCAAGATACGCGTGGTGTTGATAGTGTGCAGGCGATGGATGCTGATTGGGTGAATGACCAAGCGCGCGCGATTCTGGAAGATGTGCAGGTTTCTGCATTCAAGCTTGGTTTGTTGGGCTCAGTTGAAAACGTGGCCGTGATTGCAGAGATTATGGCTGATTACCCGGATATTCCTTTGTTGATCGACCCAATTCTGGCATCTGGCCGTGGCGATGATTTAAGCAGTGACGATATGATGGAAGCCATGGTTGAGTTGTTGTTTCCACAAGCGACTTTAATCACGCCGAACAGTTTGGAGGCGCGCCGATTTGCCTTTGCCGACGATAATGAAGAAGTGAGCCTGACTTCGTTGGACGAAAGCGCCGCGCGTTTATTGGCTATGGGGAGCGAGTATGTGCTGATTACGGGCACGCATGAGCGCACGCTGGAAGTCACCAATACTTTATATGGCGATAATAAGTTGATCAAAGCCTACAAATGGGAGCGCTTGCCTGGTAGCTATCATGGCTCTGGCTGCACTTTAACCAGTGCGATTGCCGCTTGTATGGCGCATGGGCTGAGTATGGAAGAGGCGGTTCTGGAGGCGCAGGAATATACCTGGCAAACGCTGAAAAATGGCTTCAGACCTGGTATGGGTCAATATATTCCTGACCGTATGTTTTGGGCGCGCGATGAAGAAGATGCTGTCGTAAACAGCGGTGACGGCAGCGTTAAGACACATTAGTTGGCGGATTTTATGATTAGAGGTGTATATGTAGTGACTCCCGATGAGTCTGACACCGACATATTGTTAGCCAAGGTCGAACTGGCGCTACAAGGTGGCGTGGGCGTATTGCAGTACCGAAATAAGTCAGCCAGTCACAAGCTGCAAACGCAGCAGGCACGTGCACTGTTGCCGCTGTGCAGGCAGTACCAAGTGCCCTTCATCATTAATGATTCGATTAAGTTGTGCCTTACTTTAGATGCGGATGGGGTGCATCTGGGTGCCGATGACGGTGATTTAATCGCCGCACGTGACCGACTTGGCGCAAATAAAATTTTGGGCGCATCGTGCTATAACCGATTCGATTTGGCGGAAGCCGCGCAGCAGGCTGGTGTTGATTATGTGGCTTTTGGGGCATGCTTTGCTTCAAGTACAAAGCCGCATGCACCGGTGGCCAGCTTGGACTTGTTCGAGCGCGCTAGGTTACAGTTAAAAACACCTGCGGTGGCTATTGGCGGCATTACGCCCGATAATGCGGCGAGTGTTATTGCTGCTGGTGCGAGCGCTATTGCTGTGATCAATGCAATTTTTAGTGCGACTGACATTGCAGGCGCTACTCGGCAATTTTCACGGTTATTTCAAGGCGTTTGAGTTTCAGGGCGCCATATTTTAGAGCGGTATATTTCAAAACGATAATTTTAGGACATCAATTTAAGGCGCCATCATGACATCTATTAATCAATCTCTTTTTGAAAAATCACAAAAACTTATTCCTGGTGGTGTGAATTCGCCAGTGCGCGCATTCCGTAGCGTGGGCGGCACGCCGGTATTCTTTAAGCGTGGCTTGGGTTCTAAGTTGTGGGATGTAGATGGCAAAGAGTACATTGACTATATCAACTCTTGGGGGCCGATGATTGTTGGGCATGCGCATCCAACAGTGGTTAAGGCGGTGCAGGAAGTCGCTGAAAATAGTTTGTCATTTGGTGCGCCAACGGGGTTGGAGCTTGAAATGGCTGAGCTTATCAATAAGCTGGTGCCAAGTATGGAGCAGGTGCGTTTGGTGAGCAGCGGTACCGAGGCCACGATGAGTGCTATTCGGGTGGCGCGCGGTTTTACGGGGCGCAATAAGTTGGTCAAATTTGAGGGCTGCTATCACGGTCACTCAGATGCGCTATTGGTAAAGGCCGGTTCTGGGTTGCTGACATTTGGTAAGACGAATGAAATGGGTGTGCCAAGTTCGGCAGGCGTTCCGGCAGAGGTGGCGGCTCACACGTTGACGCTTGAGTACAACAATACCCAGCAGCTTAAAACCTTGTTTGAAAACATGGGCGACGAAATCGCATGTGTGATTATTGAGCCTGTGGTTGGCAATATGAACTTGATCGTGCCGCACATGGAATTTTTGCAAACCTTGCGTGAGCTTTGCACCAAACATGGTGCGGTGCTGATTTTTGATGAGGTGATGACTGGCTTCCGCGTGGCTTTGGGTGGTGCGCAGTCGCTGTATAACATCAAGCCAGACATGACGACGCTAGGCAAGGTGATTGGTGGTGGATTGCCAGTGGGCGCTTTTGGTGGCCGTAAAGATATTATGAGTTGCCTAGCGCCATTGGGTGCGGTGTATCAGGCTGGCACGTTGTCAGGTAATCCTGTGGCGGTAACCGCGGGTTTGAAAACGTTGGAGTTGATTCAGGCGCCAGACTTTCATGCCAAGCTGACTGCGCAAACTAAAAAATTGGTAGATGGTTTGGTGGCTGCAGCAAAAGAAGCCGGCGTGGTGTTTAGTGCGCAGAACGTAGGCGGCATGTTTGGATTGTATTTCTCGGCTACGTGCCCAACAAGCTATGATGAAATGATGCAGTCTAACAAAGAGGCGTTCAACACGTTCTTCCATAGCATGCTGGATAGCGGCATTTATCTTGGCCCATCTGCGTTTGAAGCCGGCTTTGTGTCCGCTGCGCACACGGATGAAGACATTGCGGTGACGATAGAGGCGGCTAAAAAAGCGTTTCGATTGGTAGCGGCTGCGTAAGTTTTCTAGGATTGTTTCAGTGGCCATCTGGCGGTATTTGTGAAAATAATCGCTATCTTTAGCCTCTATCTTATTGAACACATAGACATTTAGCGGTAAACTTGAAGGTTCCGCTAAATGTTTTGTGATTAGATAATATGGCATCAGAATTAAGTAACTCAAACTTAGTAAGTCACGTTCAAATAAATCAAGGCCAGCCTGAAAAGCAAGGCTTGTACAGCCCTTCAAATGAGCGAGATGCTTGTGGTGTAGGCTTTGTTGCGCACATCAAGGGCAAAAAAAGTCATGACATCGTGCAAAAAGGCTTGGAGCTGCTCACCAATCTAACGCACCGTGGTGCTACGGGCTATGACCCTAAGCTGGGCGATGGCGCAGGTTTGCTCATGCAAATGCCAGACGCCTTTATGCGTAAAGAAGCAGCCAAGCTTGGTATTAACCTTCCAGAAGCAGGCAAGTATGCTGCAGGTAATGTATTTTTACCTCAAGATGCAAATCATCGCGCTACCTGCGAAGCTTTAATCGCGACTATCGTTGCAGAAGAAAATCAAGTTTTACTCGGTTGGCGCGATGTGCCAGTCGACAATAGCAATATCGCCCAAGCAGCGCGCGATGTTGAGCCTACCATGCGTCAAATGCTGGTTGCGAGTGCATCAGCAGATCAAAATCAATTCGAACGCAAATTGTTTGTGATTCGCAAGCGTATTGAGCATGCAGTGCGTGCGCTTAACTTGAACGACAACGCGGCGTTTTATATCCCTTCACTTTCTTCACGTACCATTGTTTACAAAGGTATGTTGCTGGCGAATGAAGTGGGTGTTTACTACAAAGATTTGAATGATGAAAGCGTTGTTTCTGCAATGGCGCTGGTGCATCAACGCTTTTCAACCAACACTTTCCCAGCTTGGGATTTAGCGCATCCATTCCGCATGATTGCGCACAACGGTGAAATCAATACCGTACAAGGCAACGTCAACTGGATGGCCGCACGCCACGAGACGATGAAGTCGAGCTTGATCGGCGAAGACTTAGAGAAACTATGGCCGTTAATTGTGGATGGTCAATCAGATTCAGCCTGTTTTGATAACTGTTTAGAGTTACTAGTGGCTGGTGGTTACAGCTTGCCACATGCCATGATGATGTTGATTCCAGAAGCTTGGGGTAACAACCCTCTGATGGATGAAAATCGCCGTGCATTCTACGAGTACCACGCAGCATTGATGGAGCCATGGGATGGTCCAGCAGCAGTAGCCTTTACTGATGGTCGCATGATCGGCGCGACATTAGACCGTAACGGTTTGCGTCCAGCGCGTTATTTAGTCACAGATGATGACATCGTGATGATGGCGTCTGAAATGGGTGTATTGACCTTCCCACAAGAAAAAATCGTTAAAAAATGGCGTTTGCAACCCGGAAAAATGTTGTTAATCGACATGGAGCAAGGCCGCATCATTGATGATGCGGAAGTGAAAAACGAGCTGGCAACCGCAAAACCATATAAACAATGGATTGAGAAATCACGCTACTTCTTGAGCGATATGCCAAAAGTAGATGGTCAACTCGAGTTGG
>JAZJYS010000036.1:0-2615 GCA_040390265.1 Pseudomonadota bacterium
GAAAAATAGCTGTTATCAATAATCAAATCGCCTTTGATTTCCTGCACACCCAAGTGGCGCAAGCGATTCAGCAATCGCCAAAAATCACTCGTCATGAAATTAGGGTCGCCATAGGCTTTGATGTACAAATTACCATTGAGCACGCCGTTACTCAGCACACCATCGGTATAGATTTCTGTCTTCCATCGGTAATTGGCACCAAGCAATGACAGGCCGGCATAGCTGGTCACCAGCTTCATCGTGCTGGCGGGGTTCAGTGGAATATTGGCCTGGTGTGCTAATAGTGGCGATTTTAATTGCGCAGGCTCACCAGCCAGCGCCTGCACATACACCGACACACTTTCGGCAGGCAAACCGATTTTTTGCAATGCAGCATTGACTGAACTGGGTAGTGCATTGCTTGATAGCTGGGCATTCTGCAAATCGGCATATGCCAATGAGTGTGCCGCCAAGAAAAAAATCAGTACTAGCTGTTTAATCACCTTATAAACTCGCCTGTACTGCTTGCACCGTAGCGTTAAGCATAAAATCAATTTCAGCCTCAGTAATGGTGTATGGCGGCATGAAATATACCGTGTTGCCGATTGGGCGTAGCAACAAGCCTTGCTGTAGAGCATGGCTATAGCAGGCTCTGGAGAAGTGAGGATTTTTCGTTTTAACGTCAAAGGCCAGAATCATGCCCTGATGGCGTAGATGCTCAATCGGAAAGTGAGCAAGTGCTTGCATCTTATCGTTTAAATAGGCTGATTTCTGCTGATTATTTTCAATCACGTTATCCGTTTCAAAAATTGCCAAAGTGGCTAAAGCCGCACTGCAAGCAAGCGGATTACCTGTGTAACTATGGCTATGCAAAAAGCCTTTCACTGTACTGTCATGATAAAAAGCTTGGTAAATATTATCAGTGGTAAGTACGGCAGAGAGTGGCAAATAGCCGCCGGTAATGCCTTTGGACAAGCAAATAAAATCAGGCAGAATCTGCGCCTGCTCACAAGCGAACATCGTCCCCGTGCGACCAAAACCTACGGCGATTTCATCGGCAATTAAATGCACTTCATACTGATTACAAATCTCACGCGCACGACGCAGATAAGTTGGGTGATACATGCCCATACCCGCCGCACATTGCACCAGCGGCTCAATAATAAAAGCTGCCAATGCCTGATGATGCTCTGCCACATACGCTTCCAACTGGGCTGCGCAGCGTAATGCATACGCCTCTGCACCCTCACCCACTTCTGCCAACCTGAAATCTGGGCTAGGCATTTGCGCAGACTGCATCAACAACGGCGCATACGTGTCTTTAAAAATCGCCACATCGGTCACGCTCAGCGCGCCAAGGGTCTCACCGTGATAACTGTTTTGCAGGCTAATAAATTTAGTTTTGCTTGGCTTGCCAGTGTTACGCCAAAAGTGAAAACTCATCTTCAACGCGATTTCAGTCGCACTCGCACCATCACTTGCATAAAAAGCATGCCCCAAGCCCGTCAACTGAGCGAGTTTTTCTGACAATGCCACCACAGGCTCATGCGTGAACCCCGCCAGCATCACATGCTCCAGCGTATCCAACTGCAACTTAATCGCATCCTTAATACGCGGATTATTATGCCCGAACAGATTCACCCACCACGAACTCACCGCATCCAAATAACGGTTACCATCGGCACCATAAAGCCACACACCGTCACCACGCTGAATCGGTACCAGCGGAAAAGCCTCGTGCTGCTTCATCTGCGTGCATGGATGCCAGACAGACCGCAGGCTGCGATTTAATAAATTTTGATTGCGAATACTTTGGTTGCTCATGCCTGAATTGTACGATGTTTTGCATAGCTCTTTAAGTCAAAAGTCGCCATAGTCGCTTGTTTAGTCTAAAATTCAACCTTATCAATCTATTAGCTTCACTTCCATGCAAAAAAGCCGCCGCCATCTTGAACTACTCGCCCCTGCCAAAAATGCAGATTTTGGTATTGAAGCGATTAATCATGGGGCTGATGCCGTGTATATCGGCGGCCCAGCGTTTGGCGCGCGCGCTAAGGTGCCAAATACCGTGCAAGACATTGCCAAATTGGTGGCGCATGCGCACCGTTATCATGCTGAAGTGTTTGTGGCGCTGAATACCATTTTTCATGATAACGAGCTAGAAGGCGCGCGCGAACTGGTGTATCAGCTATACGATGCCGGTGCCGATGCGCTGATTGTGCAGGACATGGGCTTGCTGGAAATGGATTTACCACCGATTCAGTTGCATGCCAGCACGCAGACTGACATTCGCACCGTAGATAAAGCCGTGTTTCTGGATCAAGTCGGCTTTTCGCAAATTGTACTGGCACGTGAGCTGGATTTAAACACCATCAAAAAAATTGCTGATGCTACCGAATGTAATCTGGAATTCTTTATCCATGGTGCATTATGCGTCGCCTTTAGCGGACAGTGTTTTATCAGTCACGCCCACACCGGACGTAGCGCCAACCGCGGCGAATGCTCACAGGAGTGTCGCTTGCCCTATACGCTGGAAGACGCACAAGGCCGCATTATCGGCAAAGACAAACACTTTCTTTCCATGAAAGATAATGACCAAAGCATGAACCTGCGCGCCTTAATTGACGCGGGTGTCA
>JAZJYS010000037.1:0-21517 GCA_040390265.1 Pseudomonadota bacterium
TGGTAGGAGATGGGGGGTTCGAACCCCCGACAAACGGATTAAGAGTCCGCTGCTCTACCAACTGAGCTAATCTCCCAAGCCTCACATTATAAGGCTTTCAGGCTACTTTTGGAACCTGAATAATTGCACAGTTTCTTACATCCATACTTCTCAATCATTTTCATGCAAAAACTTGCCGCCACAGCATTGCTACGGCGTCAGCATATGTAGCCACTGAAGAAGAAGCAACTCTCAGCTGCGAAGCGCCTTGCAGCTTAAGTAGATGTTGTGTGTGACGAAACTCTCGATAGGCGAGCACTACTTTTTCAGCTAAATCATGATCAATAATCTGAAGTGAGGCCAGCAATCTCAACAGGGCAATATTACCTATATTAGCAGTCAGTTGCGGGTATTGTTTAGCATTGGCTAAGACTAGATACTGCACTAAAAACTCCACATCAATAATGCCGCCTATGCTGTGCTTAATATCAAACATGTCAGCTACGTTATGTTGCGCGGCGCGCATTCTTTCACGCATGGAGATGACTTCTGACTTGAGCTTTGTCATGTCTTGCATCTGACTCATGACCTCGACGCGGATTTGCTCAAAAGCTGCACCTATTGTACGGTCACCTGCCACGAATCTGGCACGCGTGATGGCTTGATGCTCCCACACCCAAGCTTTTTGTAACTGGTATTCTCTAAACGCGACCACGCTACTGACCAATAAACCACTATTGCCATCTGGACGTAATTGCAAGTCAGTTTCGTAGAGCAAGCCGGCAGAAGTTAGGCTGTTGAACCAATTGTTGATGCGTTGCGCAAAACGGGCATACACCTCCCCTGCTTCTGGTGCGTCATCATCGTATAAAAAGATAATATCCAAGTCGGAAGCGTAGCCCAGCTCTTTACCACCTAGCTTACCGTAACCAATGACTGCAAATTTCGGCGCATCAAGATGCTTGCCGCGCACGTTAGGCCATATTATTTCAAGGCTCACACTAAGAATTAATTGAGCCAACTCACTCAAGTAGTCAGAAAGCGTTTCCAGCGCCAATTCACCATTGATGTCCTGCGCAGCAAAGCGGAATACATATGCATGCTTGAAGTGACGCATGACATCCATTTGGCGCTCAATATCACCATCCACTTCGGCTAAGCGCTCGATTAATTCAACGCGCATGACTGCGAAATCCGGTGCGGCATATAAGGTTCTGGTATCTAAAAGTTCGTCCAGTAAGATAGGATGCTGCGCTAAATAAGTCGTTAGCCACGGGCTACTACTGCATAACTTGACCAACAAATGCATCGCTTGTGGGTGCTCTGCCAACAGCGCCAAATAACTGGCACGGCGACAAATGCTTTCAAGCAAATCCATGACACGGATTAACGTGGTTTCAGGGTTTTGCGTAGTGACCGCTTGAGAAATTACATGCGGCATTAGCGCATCCAGCCGTAAACGGCTTAGCTCTGGCAACTGTAAATATCGGCTACTTTGATGCAGCGTATTCAAGCGCCGTAGCGTTTCATGCGCTTCTACAAAGCCAATTTTCTGCAAAGTAAGTAATGCTTCCGGCTCAGCCAACGTGCCATTCCAAACTGACTTTTCAGCTTCCAAGGCATCCTGATTGGTATTCGCGTCAGTAAAAGTCGCATCAAAATGCTGTTGTACCTGCTGGCGGTAAGTATCCAATTTTTCTAAAAACTGCTCCCAGCCGAAATTTGGCTCATTGGAGAGATTCATCGCTTTGGCAATGCGTGCTTTGGACTCATCACTCTTCGGCAATTCCTGCGTTTGTGCATCATCCACATACATCAGTCTATGCTCGAGATTTCTTAAATACACATAGGCTTCGCTTAGCTCGCACACGGTTTTCTCAGGCAACAAGTTTTTATTCTTTAGCAGCTCCAATACGGCTAAAGTCGGCTTGATTTGCAGACTGATGTCTTGTCCGCCGCGTGTGAGTTGAAACACCTGTGCCACAAACTCAATCTCGCGAATCCCACCACGCCCCAACTTAATGTTGTCGTGCATACCCTTACTGTTCACATCGCGCTGAATCTGAATTTTCAAATCACGCATGCTGGCAAATGCGCCGTAATCTAGATATTTGCGAAACACAAATGGCCTAAGTAGTTTTGATACCTGTGTACCAATCGTGACTTCACGCCCTTTAATCCAAGCGTAGCGCTCCCACTCCCGACCATGATTTTGGTAATACTCTTCAAGCGCATCAAGATTCGATACCAGCGCACCTTCACTGCCAAAGGGTCGCAAACGCATATCGACTCTAAACACAAAGCCGTCTTCTGTAATCTCATCAATCGCGGCAATGAGTTTTTTTGCCAGACGCACAAAAAAGTCCTGATTACTAATAGATTTTGTACCTTGCGTTTCACCCTCAGACGCATAAGCAAAAATCAAATCAATATCCGATGAAACATTCAGCTCACCGCCACCCAGCTTACCCATACCAATCACTATCAGGCTTTGTGGATTACCCAGCGCATCCACTGGCTGCCCATAAACCTCCACTAGCCAAGTATGGATAAAACCAATCGCCGTGTTAATCGCACACTCAGCCAGTTGTGTGGTGGTACACATCACCTCCTGCAAATCGGCTAGGCCGTTCAAGTCACGCACAATCATGCGCGCAATCACATGCTGGCGTAGCAAACGCAAAGCACGTTTCAAGCTGACTTCATCCGTAATATTCTGTTGTGCCAGAAAACTCTGCATATCACTTAACTGAAATGCTTGATGCAGTTTGGCAAGCAAGTCATTCATTAAGTCAGCATCTTTTGTGAAGAGTCTGGCAACAAATGGACTGCAAGCTACAGCGTGATGTATACATGCCGCATCGCTAGAACTCACGGGGCTTTCAGTTAATAATTTATCAAGTGTTTGCATAAGTTTTTTAAGGTAATATGACGTATAACTAAGGGGCGTATCTAAACCAAATTCCTAAACCAAATTATAGATGCGTAAAAGAAATTTAAGGAGATTTTAAGCATGTCGATTGAGTCTGTGATGCATGAAAACCGTGTTTTTGAACCTGATGCAGCCTTCGTAAAAGCTGCCAATGTAGCCGGAATGTCTGCCTACAAGGCTTTATGCCAAGCGGCGACAGATGACTATGAAGGTTTTTGGGCTAAATTGGCACGGGAATTATTGGTATGGAATAAACCTTTCACTAAAACACTCAATGAAGACAATGCGCCATTTTATAAATGGTTTGAAGATGGTGAACTGAATGTCTCTGCCAACTGTTTGGACAAACATTTAACGACTATCCCGAATAAAACTGCGATTATCTTCGAAGCGGATGATGGTACGACCATCAATGTCACCTACAAAGAACTCTATCACCGCGTATGTCAATTTGCGAATGGATTAAAAAAACTTAACCTAAACTTGGGTGATCGCGTCATTATTTATTTGCCAATGGGCATTGAAGCCATCGTTGCCATGCAAGCTTGCGCACGTTTGGGCATCATTCACTCTGTGGTATTCGGTGGTTTTTCATCAAAAAGTTTGCATGAACGTATTTTGGATGCAGGTGCGAAAGCCGTCATTACGTCTGACGGTCAATTCCGCGGCGGTAAAAAGCTACCACTGAAACAAGCGGTTGATGAAGGCATTGCGCTCGGGGGCTGTGAGTCTATTCAAAATGTAGTGGTATTGAAAAAGACCGGGCTGGAAATCGCATGGAACGCCAATGACATCTGGTGGCACGACCTGATAGCAGACGTTACTGACACTTGTGAACCTGTCATGGTGAATGCCGAGCATCCATTATTTTTACTCTACACTTCCGGCAGTACTGGCAAGCCAAAAGGCGTGCAGCACTCTTCTGCCGGCTATTTGCTCCACGCCATGAATACCATGCGCTGGACATTTGATATTAAAGACAATGACGTATTCTGGTGTACTGCCGATGTGGGCTGGATTACCGGTCACTCTTACGTGGCCTACGGACCACTGGCGATGGGCGCTACACAAGTGATGTTCGAAGGCATTCCTACCTATCCGGATGCTGGCCGCTTTTGGCAAATGATCGCCAAACATAAAGTTTCAATTTTCTACACGGCGCCTACTGCCATTCGCTCGCTGATTAAAGCTTCAGAAACCACGCCTAGCGCGCACCCTCGAAACTACGATTTAAGCAGCTTACGTTTATTAGGCTCTGTAGGTGAACCCATTAACCCTGAAGCGTGGATGTGGTTCTACGAACAAGTCGGTGGTAGCCGCTGCCCGATTGCCGATACTTTTTGGCAAACGGAAACTGGCGGTCATGTGATTACGCCACTGCCAGGTGCAACAGCACTCGTGCCAGGCTCATGCACGCTGCCATTCCCGGGCATTGCCATTGATGTGGTAGACGAAACCGGCAAAGACGTACCTTGGGGAACAGGTGGCTTATTGGTGATTAAGAAACCGTGGCCGTCTATGATACGCACCATTTACAACGATCCTGAGCGCTACAAAACCAGCTATTTCCCAGTCGATTTAGGTGGCAAGATTTATCTCGCCGGCGATGGCGCAGTTCGTGATGCAGTAACAGGCAACTTCACTATCATGGGTCGTATTGATGACGTGCTGAATGTATCTGGCCACCGTTTAGGCACAATGGAAATTGAATCCGCTCTCGTAGCCAACCCTCTGGTAGCAGAAGCTGCCGTTGTGGGTAAACCACATGATATCAAAGGTGAGTCTGTAGTAGCTTATGTGGTGCTAAAAGGCGCACGCCCAGAAGGTGACGAAGCAAAGAAAATCGTTACCGAGTTACGTGATTGGGTCGGTAAGGAAATTGGCCCTATCGCCAAACCAGATGAAATTCGCTTTGGCGACAATCTGCCTAAAACCCGCTCTGGCAAAATCATGCGCAGACTTTTACGCTCACTCGCTAAAGGTGAAGAAATCACCTCAGACATTTCGACACTTGATAACCCAGCTATTTTGGATCAACTTAAACAGCCTGCGGCTTAAGTACGAGCCTAATTAAAAAAGGACAAGCATATGACCATCGGTGCAATTTGTAATCGTGACGTCATCACGGTACTACGTGATGCTACAGTGCTACAAGCCGCCAAACTGATGCGCCAGCATCATGTCGGCGATGTTGTGGTAATTGAATTGGGCAATAATGAGAAACCAAAACCTATCGGCATTCTGACAGACCGCGATATCGTCATTGACTTAGTCGCAACAGAACTCGACGGCAATGTGATTACTGCTGGCGACATCATGGTAGCAAATTTAGCTGTGATTCGAGAAACATCTGGCGTATTCGAAGCCATTCAAATCATGACCACTAAAGGCGTGCGACGCCTGCCAGTTGTTGATAATGAAGATGGCTTAGTCGGCATTATCACGCTGGATGATTTACTGTTATTACTCGCAAAAGAGTTTGGCGGATTGGCTAAATTAGTGACGCGCGAACAGAAAAACGAAGCTAGTAAACGACGTTAATAATCCTTTCTCCACATAATGTCTAACTGGGCACGCCTAAAGTTGATTTTATAGAGCGTGTCCATTTAAGGTAAAATAGCGTTTTACCTTAACACCTACCTCACATGTCTCTGCAAGAAGAAATCAAACGCCGCCGTACCTTTGCCATTATTTCCCATCCGGATGCGGGTAAAACCACGCTGACCGAAAAACTATTGTGGTTCGGTGGTGCGATTCAGGTTGCGGGTGAAGTACGTGGTCGGAAAGCCTCACGCCATGCCACGTCTGACTGGATGGAACTAGAAAAACAACGCGGCATCTCCGTGACGTCATCCGTGATGCAATTTCCCTACCGCGAACACATGGTGAACTTGCTTGACACTCCAGGCCATGATGACTTCTCAGAAGATACCTATCGCACATTGACCGCTGTGGACTCTGCAGTAATGGTGATTGACTCGGTAAACGGTGTAGAAGCGCAAACCATCAAGCTACTGAACGTGTGCCGCATGCGCGACACGCCTATCATCACTTTCATCAATAAACTAGACCGTGAAAGCCGCCCGCCGATTGAGTTGCTGGATGAAATTGAAACCACTTTGGGTATGGAATGCGCGCCAATGACTTGGCCGATTGGCATGGGTAAAGGCTTTAGAGGCGTTTACAACCTGTACACCGACACCATTTCATTCTTTGACCCACGTGCAGAAAAAGGCACATCAGAGGTGATCCAAGGCATAGATAATCCACGCTTGGATGAGCTATTGGGTCACGTTGCAGATGATCTGCGTATCGACGTTGAGTTAGTACGCGGCGCATCACACACCTTTGATCCTGCACGTTACTTAAGCGGCAAACAAACACCGGTATTTTTTGGTTCAGCCATTAACAACTTTGGCGTGCAATCATTGCTGGATGCGGTGGTAGAGCTATCCCCTGCACCACTGACACGCAATACAGCCAGCCGCCCAGTATTGCCTGACGAGAATAAATTCTCAGGCTTTGTGTTCAAAATTCAAGCGAATATGGACCCGAAACACCGTGACCGTATCGCATTCTTGCGCGTCTGCTCCGGCCGTTTTGAACGTGGCATGAAAATCAAACAAGTCGCTACAGGCAAGCTAATGGCAGTCAACAATGCCATTACGTTTATGGCGCAAGACCGTACCACCATGGATGAAGCTTACTCTGGCGACATTATCGGCATTCCGAACCACGGGACGATTAAAGTCGGTGACACCTTTTCTGAAGGTGAAGAGCTCAAATTTACAGGTATTCCATCTTTTGCTCCAGAGTTCTTCCGCCGCGCACGCCTGAAAAATCCACTCAAAATGAAGCAGTTGCAAAAAGGCTTACAACAACTGGCAGAAGAAGGCGCATCGCAATTGTTCCGTCCGCTGTTATCCAACGACCTGATTTTGGGCGCGGTAGGTATGCTGCAATTTGACGTGGTTGCACACCGTCTCGAGCATGAGTATGGCGTGGATATTGTATTTGAGAACTATGACTGCTACACCGCGCGCTGGCTACGTGGTTCTGATGCTGACTTAAAAGCCATTGCGGATAAATACGGCTTTAACGTGGCATTAGATGGTGCTGAAGAATATGTGTACCTCGCGCCAAATCGCGTGAACTTACAAATGGCACAAGAGCGCTACCCAGACATTAAATTCTTGGAAACACGCGAAATTTTCTAATACAAAGTGATAGGCAAACCGAAGGCAATTTACCTATCACTTTGAACACCTAAAGAACGTAAGCTTTGGCTAAAAGCACCCCTCAAAATCTATGTCCATGTGAAAGCGGCAAGCCATACAATGCCTGCTGCGAAGCTTACCACCTAGGTAAGCCTGCACCGACAGCAGAAGCATTAATGCGCTCACGATATACGGCTTACGTGCTAGGACTAGAACATTATTTATTACAAACGTGGCATCCAGCTACACGTCCTACCAGCTTAAACTTAGCTGATAATGATGCGCCTATCAAGTGGATAGGCTTACAAGTGAAACTCGCGAAATTAACCAGTGAAACCACTGCAACCGTAGAATTTGTTGCACGCTATAAAATTGGCGGAAAAGCCGAGCGTATGCACGAACTTAGCCAGTTCGAGCGGATGGAAACCCACTGGTATTATCTGACAGGGGAAGTGAACTAATCCTAATCATTGTGACACCCTACCGCCACAATGCTCATTTCATTACTTTCGCCCTATCAGAATAAACTGGCAGTTATAGCTCACCAGCTTTTCTAGCATCTTCTCTAATATGACGTTTGAAGAAAGAATAGAAGAAAACACACATTCCTAAAACGAAGATAATAACTGCGATACTTGTTAGACCATAGTCTGTTGAAAGTAGATTTGTTAGCAATGTCATGTTAAAAGTCCTTTACGCAATAAAGAATTCCGTAGCTCAATAGCTACTATATGAACAATGCGCCTTTCAAATTACTTGTGTATTGACGTGAATCAAACAAGCATGAAATTTAACCACCTCTAAAACAAGGTTAAATTTCAGCGAGTTAATTTAATTAGAAACGTAGTTTGAGCTACGTCTATTAGACATAAACTCAAACCAGCTTGATTGACTAAACAGACTTACTCTACACCTTGGCTCGCCAAGTAATCTTCATAATTACCTGTAAAGTCAACGATACCATCCGCTTTAATTTCAATAATACGCGTTGCAATTGAGCTCACGAATTCACGGTCATGGCTGACAAAGAATAATGTACCTTTGTATTTATCCAGCGCGGTATTCAACGCTTCGATAGACTCCATATCCATGTGGTTGGTCGGCTCATCCATCAGCATGACATTGGTTCTGGCCAGCATCATTTTGCCATAGAGCATGCGGCCTTTTTCACCGCCGGATAAGACTTTGACAGATTTCTTAGTGTCATCACCACCGAACAACAAGCGACCGAGCATACTGCGTACCACTTGGTCGTCATCACCCGTTTGTCTGAACTTGGTCATCCATTCAAACAAGTCTTCGCCATCTTCAAACTCGTATTCATGGTCTTGCGCAAAGTAGCCGATATTGGCCTTTTCTGCCCATTTCACTTCACCGTGCTTAGGCTCCAGGTCTCTTGCCAAGCAACGTAAGAATGTCGTTTTACCAATACCGTTTTCACCAATAATCGCGACTTTTTCACCGGCTTCGAACATCATATCTACGTCGTTAAATAATGGTCTATCAAACCCGTGACTGAGTTTCTTCAACTCTAGTGCATTACGATACAACTTCTCACGCTCATCATATTCAAAGCGGATGAACGGATATTGACGGCTTGAAGGTTTAAATTCCTCAATCTTGATTTTATCAATTTGCTTGGCACGGCTCGTTGCCTGTTTGGCTTTAGAAGCATTCGCTGAGAAGCGACGTACGAAGTCTTGTAAGTCAGCGACTTGTTGCTTAGCCTTGGCATTGTCTTTTGCTTGTTGCGCACGCGCAGCAGTGCTGGCTTCCATGTAATCATCATAATTACCTGGATATACCGTAATTTTTCCATAGTCCATATCGCAAGTATGCGTACAGACTTGATTCAAAAAGTGACGGTCATGCGAAATAATCACCATCGTACAATCGCGGTTGTTCAGCACATCTTCTAACCAACGGATCGTGTTAATGTCCAAGTTATTGGTCGGCTCATCCAGCAGCAAAATGTCTGGATTAGCGAACAGCGCTTGTACCAGCAATACGCGCAATTTCCAGCCCGGTGCAACCGCACTCATCAGCCCATTATGCTGTTCAATGGGGATACCCACACCCATTAACAACTCACCAGCACGTGCTTCAGCAGTATAGCCATCAAACTCAGCAAATACGCCCTCTAGCTCAGCCGCACGCATGTAATCTTCTTCAGTTGCCTCTAAATTTGCATAGATAGCATTTTTTTCTACATTAGCTTTCCACATTTGCTCATGACCCATCATCACCACGTCAATCACGCGTTGATCTTCATAGGCAAATTGGTCTTGTTTCAAAAAGGCCATGCGTTCATGGCTATCCAGTGAAATATTGCCAGCGCTTGGTGTTAATACACCCGCCAGTACTTTCATATAGGTTGACTTACCGCAGCCGTTAGCGCCAATTAAACCGTAGCGGTTGTTATCGCCAAATTTAACAGAAACGTTTTCGAACAATGGCTTAGCGCCAAATTGCACGGTGATGTTGTTAGAAATTAACAAAATTTAAGACCTTAAAAAATGAACTACAAAAAATCAATAATCCCGTGACAATCACGGGTAAACATAAATAACACTAAAACTTATTCTGAATAACAACTTCACTCATGGCTAGCTGCCCACCACGTACTGGCGCCTCTTTTAACGCCTTGCCAACCACCACAAACATGGCCGGAATATGGTCTTCAGGCAGGTTCAGCAATTTAGCAACCGCATCAAAATCAAAACCATCCATCGCACAGGTGTCGTAGCCCATTTCTTTTGCTGCCAGCATAATGGTCATGGCCGCCATGCCGCATGAGCGCATCGCTTCGTCGCGCTGCACCTGTGCATTGTTAGCGTAATAATGACCAATCATCGGCACAAGAATATCTGACGCCGCCTTGGGTGCATTTTCCCAATAGCGCTCTGGTTGCTTAGCCCAGGCATTTAAGTCTGCGGTAAGTACAATCAGCAATGAAGCCTCTTGCACCTGTGCCTGATTCCAGCTGACTGCGCGCACTTGATGGCGCAAGACGGGGTCTGTCACCACAACAAAGCGCCAATTTTGAATATTAAAAGCAGTTGGAGACAGCATTGCCAATGACATAAGCTGATCTATTTCTGCTTGTGTCATTTTATGCTCGGTGTCGTAGGCTTTAATCGAGCGACGTGTTTCAATCGCGGTACTGACGTTCATTGCTATATTCCCTAATCACTAAATGCGTGATTTTTATCGTTTTCTACTTAATTAATTACCTGTGTAATTAATTTCTAAAATTTCCAGATTCAAATCGCCTGCCGGACGCTTCCAACTCACAGAGTCACCTACTTTATGCCCAATCAAGGCATGCGCGATTGGAGAAGCCCAACTGACCTTATTCAAATCCATATCAGCTTCATCTTCACCCACAATAGTGAATTGATGGGGATTACCTTCTTCATCTTCAACCCGTACCGTAGCACCAAACAAAACTGTGTCTTTTGGTTGTGTGACAGGGTCAATGAGAATCACATTACCTAAACGTGCTTCAAGATAACGTAAGTCGCGCTCCAGAGCACCTAAACGTTGCTGCGTGATAGGATCCTCTTTGCCGGGTGTTAATTTCTGATGCTCTTGCTCTAACTGCACCGCTTGAGCCTGCAATTGCGCCAACCCGGCCGGTGTCACATAGTTCGGCAATCCACTTAATGGACGCTCAGGTAAATCCGTACCAGCAAGTTCAAGATCATCTTCTTTAACAAATCCACGACTCATGATGACTTATTCCCACTCAATCGTAGCGGGTGGCTTACCTGAAATATCATAGACCACGCGATTAATGCCACGCACTTCATTGATAATTCTATTTGAAGCTCTGCCCAACAAATCATAAGGCAACTCAGCCCAATGTGCAGTCATAAAGTCACTGGTGACTACGGCGCGCAAGGCGACAACGTAATCATAAGTACGACCATCACCCATCACACCCACAGACTTCACAGGCAGGAACACTGCAAACGCCTGACTAGTCAGGTCATACCAAGTTTTACCTGATTTCTGGTCAACGGTATTACGCAGCTCTTCGATAAAAATCGCATCGGCACGACACAATAACTCTGCAAATTCTTTTTTAACTTCACCAAGAATACGCACACCCAAGCCTGGGCCTGGGAATGGATGGCGATACACCATGTCATGCGGCAAACCAAGCGCTACGCCTAATTCACGGACTTCATCCTTAAATAAATCACGTAATGGTTCAAGTAATTTCAAACCTAGCGTTTCTGGTAAGCCACCCACGTTGTGGTGACTCTTGATAGTCACCGCCTTTTTAGATTTAGCACCGCCTGATTCAATCACATCTGGATAAATCGTGCCTTGTGCCAACCATTTTGCATTGGATAGTTTTTTGGCTTCAGACTGAAACACTTCAACAAATTCACGGCCGATAATTTTACGTTTAGCTTCCGGGTCAGTCACACCATGCAAATGCCCCATAAACTGGTCAATCGCATCGACATGAACCACTTTGGCATGCAAGCGGCCAGCAAACATTTCCATGACCATTTTGCCTTCATCGAGGCGCAATAAACCGTGGTCAACAAAAACACAGGTCAACTGGTCACCAATGGCACGGTGAATCAATGCTGCGGCCACGCTAGAATCCACGCCACCAGACAAGCCGAGAATTACCTCTTCATCACCCACTTGCGCCTTGATTTTAGCCACGGCTTCGGCAATGTGATCTTTCATCACCCAATCCGGTTTAGCCGCGCAAATTTCCAATACAAAACGTTCCAAAATTGCTTGGCCAAGCTTGGTATGCGTCACTTCAGGGTGAAATTGCACGCCATAGAATTTACGCACTTCATCGGCAAAAGCGGCGATTGGCGTGGTGTCGTTACTTGCAATCACTTTAAACTCTGGTGGCAGTTCAGTCACTTTATCACCGTGACTCATCCACACATCCAGCAAGCCGTGACCTTCAGCATTAGTGCTGTCTTGAATATCACGGAACAAGGCAGAATGCCCACGCGCACGGATTTGCGCATAGCCGAATTCACGCTTATGACCAGCTTCTACGCGACCGCCCAGCTGTTGCGCCATAGTTTGCATGCCATAGCAAATACCCAGCACTGGTACGCCAAGTTCAAACACCGCTTGCGGTGCTTTATCGGTTTCTTCTTCATAAACGCTCGCATGACTACCGGAGAGAATAATGCCGTCAGCACCAAAGCTACGGACAAAATCGTCAGTGACGTCACAAGGATGAATCTCACAATAAACATGCGCCTCGCGCACACGACGTGCGATAAGCTGGGTGACTTGTGAGCCGAAATCGAGAATTAGGATTTTTGAATGAGACATTTTTTAGCCACAGAGAACCACAAAGACCACAGCGCGAGAGATTAACTCTCTGCGACTGTGGTCTACGTGGATAAAGTTGAGATTAAATCGAACTAATCAACACGATAGTTCGGCGCTTCTTTTGTGATTTGTACATCATGTACATGAGATTCACGCATACCAGCTGAAGTGATTTGCACAAATTCAGCACGTTCACGCATTTCTGTAATGTTGCTTGCACCTACGTAACCCATAGAAGCACGCAAACCGCCCATTAACTGATGAATCACTGCCAGCACGCTACCTTTGTAAGGCACGCGACCTTCAATACCTTCTGGCACCAATTTATCGGCATTGCCATTATTGTCTTGGAAGTAACGGTCACTAGAACCTTTTTCCATCGCGCCAATGGAGCCCATACCACGGTAAGACTTGTATGAACGACCTTGGAACAATTCAATTTCACCCGGCGCTTCTTCAGTACCAGCAAACATACCACCCAACATGACGCTATAAGCACCAGCTGCGATTGCTTTTGAAATGTCGCCAGAGAAGCGAATGCCGCCATCTGCAATAAATGGCACACCCGTACCAGCTAAAGCGGCTTCAACGTTAGCAATCGCACTGATTTGTGGCACGCCTACGCCAGCCACGATACGTGTTGTACAGATTGATCCTGGACCAATACCGACTTTAACGCCATCAGCACCAGCATCAACCAAAGCCAATGCAGCTGATGCGGTAGCAATATTGCCGCCAATTACTTCAATATGCGGGAAGTTCTTTTTCACCCATGTCACACGATCCAGCACGCCTTGTGAGTGACCATGCGCAGTATCCACGACAATCACATCCACGCCAGCATCAGACAATGCAGCGACGCGATCTTCAGTACCCTCGCCCACGCCAACAGCTGCACCAACACGCAATCTGCCTTTAGCATCTTTACATGCGTAAGGATGGTCAGTAGATTTTTGAATATCTTTAACAGTAATCAAGCCTTTGAGTGTGTCATGTGCATCAATCACCAATACGCGCTCTAGTCGGTATTGATGTAATAGGCGAATGACTTCTTCTTTAGCTGCACCTTCACGCACTGTTACCAGCTTTTCGCGAGGTGTCATGATGTTTTTGATCGGTTGATCTAAATTGGTTTCAAAACGCAAATCTCTATTGGTCACAATACCAACAATTTTGCCGTTATCTACCACTGGAATACCGGATATTTTATGTAAACGTGTCAGACCGAGCACGTCACGTACTGTCATGTGACTTTGAATCGTAATCGGGTCATTTACCACACCTGACTCAAAACGCTTAACACGAGCAACATGCGCAGCCTGTTTCATAATAGTCATGTTTTTGTGAATAAAACCCAGGCCGCCCTCTTGCGCAAGTGCAATAGCCAGCGGCGCTTCAGTTACAGTATCCATCGCAGCAGATAGAAGCGGGATATTGAGTTGAATGTTGCGAGTGAGTTGTGTAGCGAGAGAAACCTCGCGTGGCAGCACGTTAGAGTGCGCTGGCACTAATAAAACGTCATCGAAGGTGAGAGCTTGTTGCAATAAACGCATGCGTAAATCCTTGTACCCAAAACGAAATTATACAGATTCCAAGTTAAAGGCGCGAGAGCCATTAGCATAAATTTTGTAAAAAATGTAATTTAACTAAGCTTGTTTCAATCAAAAACACGCCGAATACAATCAACATCGCGTCTAATTCACTCAAAAACCAAACATTCTGCGCATAAATGCGCTTTAAGCTAAAATAGCATTTTTATGTTTCAGGTAAGTGACAGCATGTCTTTTAAGCACATCGTTTCGCGTGACAACCCCGTATTTAAGCAACTAAAAAAGCTTGCCGACAATGCCAAAGAGCGACGCAGTGAAGGCAAAACCTTACTGGATGGCGTACATTTAATTGAAACTTACTTAGCTACTTTTGGTGAACCGGAGCTTATCATCATTCCTGAAGGCAAAAGCAGCGTAGAAGCAACTGGTTTGATTCAATCTTTGGTGGATATTTCCACGATTATGTTGCCGACGCTAATGTTCGCAGAACTTACCCCTGTTGCCAGCGCTACCGGCATTCTGGCTTTAGTCAAAATACCGCAGCTCCCAATTGCAGAACAACCAACATTTGCGCTCATGCTGGAAGATATTCAAGACCCCGGAAACTTGGGCAGCATGCTACGCACCGCCTCAGCAGCAGGTGTTGATGTCGTTTACTTAAGCACCAGTTGCACAGATGCATGGTCACCCAAAGCATTGCGCGGCGGCCAAGGCGCGCAATTTATACTACCGATTATCGAGCGCGCAGACCTAATCTCTGAACTAGAAAACTTTCAGGGCAATAGTTACGCTACCACCATGCAAGGTGAGTCACTTTACGAGCAAGATTTAAAACAAGCCACAGCCTTCGTCATTGGCAATGAAGGTGCGGGATTACGCAAACAGACTATTGCAGCAACAAGCAAAAGCATCACCATTCCAATGGCTACAAACAATCTAGGCTCAGTTGAATCACTAAATGCTGGTGCGGCGGCGGCCGTATGTTTATTTGAACGTAAACGACAGGCCTCTTAAAATCAGTTCAATTTTAGCTTGATTGCAACACCCATTTAGACAACAAAAAACCCAGCACTAGACTGGGTTTTTTTGTTGAAATACTAAACTACATTATTTCGATGAGCGTTTACGCTCATGCTCTAACAAGTAACGCTTACGGATACGAATCGTTTTAGGAGTAATTTCCACCAACTCGTCATCATCAATAAACTCAACGGCTGACTCTAAAGACAATGCAATTGGTGTAATCAAACGCACCGCTTCATCGGTACCTGATGAACGAATGTTAGTCAGTTGTTTACCTTTAATCGGGTTTACGATCAAATCGTTATCGCGGCTGTGAATACCGATCACCATACCTTCATACAACTTGTCGCCCGGTACTGAGAACATTTTACCGCGGTCTTGCAACTTCCACAGCGCGTAAGCCACAGCCTCACCGTTTTCAGCTGAAATCAACACGCCGTTACGACGACCTGGCATATCCGCTTTCACTGGGGCATATTCATCAAACACATGGCCCATCAAACCTGTACCACGCGTCATGGTTAAGAACTCACCTTGGAAACCGATCAAACCACGTGCTGGAATCTTGTATTCCAAACGTGTACGACCATTACCATCTGACTCCATATTTTGCATTTCACCGCGACGACGACCTAATTCCTCCATCGCAGCGCCTTGATGCTCATCTTCTACGTCAATAGTAAGAATTTCATATGGCTCACATTTTTCACCATTGATTTCACGGTAAACCACTTTTGGCTTACCTACAGCCATCTCGAAACCTTCACGACGCATATTTTCAAGCAAAATCGTTAAATGCAACTCACCACGGCCTGAAACACGGAACACGTCAGCATCTTCAGTTTCATCAACGCGTAATGCCACGTTCACTAACAACTCTTTAGTTAAACGGTCGCGAATTTGACGTGAAGTCACGAACTTACCTTCCGTACCGGCTAATGGTGAAGTGTTCACCATAAAGTCCATTGTCAAAGTTGGCTCATCCACACCTAAATGCGGCAAACCTACTGGATTTTCACGATCACAAACGGTAAAGCCAATACCGATATCATCCAAACCAGAAATAATCACAATGTCACCCGCTTCAGCTTCTTCAACTGGCACGCGCTCTAAGCCACGGAAACCAAGCACTTGGTTGATTTTACCCATAGCGACTTGTTTGCTTTCATTCATAACCGTAACTGCTTGACCAGGTTTGATTTTACCGTTAGTGATACGGCCAATACCGAGACGACCAGTGTAAGTTGAGTAATCCAGCGCTGAAATTTGCAATTGTAATGGCGCACTGCTGTCGCCTGCTGGCGGTGCCACATGACTTAAAACTGTTTCAAACAAAGCGCGCATATTGTCGCTTGGTGTTTTCATATCCAACATAGCATAGCCATTGATTGCTGAGGCATACACTACAGGGAAGTCCAACTGCTCATCAGTTGCGCCCAAGTTAGCGAATAAATCAAAAGTTTGGTTAACCACCCAGTCCGTACGTGCACCTGGACGGTCTACTTTATTGATTACTACGATTGGTTTTAAACCAAGCGCCAAAGCTTTTTTCGTTACAAAACGCGTTTGTGGCATCGGGCCTTCAACCGCATCCACCAACAACACAACGCCATCCACCATACCTAATACGCGCTCAACCTCACCACCGAAGTCGGCATGGCCTGGAGTATCAACAATATTAATGTGCGTACCTTCGTAGTTCAAGGCAGTGTTTTTCGCCAAGATAGTAATGCCACGCTCTTTTTCAATATCACCACTATCCATCACACGCTCAGAAACCGCTTGGTGTGATGAGAAAGTACCTGCTTGCTGTAAAAGTTTGTCCACCATGGTTGTTTTGCCATGGTCAACGTGCGCGATAATTGCGATATTTCTTAGATTACGAGACATTAGTGTTGCTACCAGTTCATTGAAAGGCGGCGATTTTAACACATTAAACGCATAATTTCTTTTGATCGTTAGATTTAAGTTGTTATTTAGTTTGACATTCTATTTTAAATGGTTATACTGCGCCCTTCATTCGCATTACGGCTTTATTGTAATGCTTGAATCATTGCCCTGACCCTACTGCCACTCGTGAACTATTGAAGTGGCTATCAAGATCGAACTATCGATTTTTACTGGTTAGCGGCTGTGCCCGTGCGCTGGTAAAGATTTTATTGGTTTGTTTAATTTATAAAGTTTGTAACAACTACTTTATATACTTAATCCAAATATTTTCTGCGTTTATATTGCTTATGAACATAAGTATTGTTTTCAATACGCATGTTCAATTGATATGCCCGTATTTACTTAGCGCCCTTTTTATTGCTTATTAAATTTTCTTTAATAAGTTGTTATTTTTTGAAAGGGACTATTTTGTCTTTTGCTTCGTTAAACCTTGATTCAACCCTTCTTCGTGCTCTTGAAGAATCTGGCTACACTTCACCTACACCTATCCAATCACAAGCTATTCCAGTTGTGACTGCAGGCCACGACCTGATGGCATCTGCCCAAACAGGTACAGGCAAAACCGCAGCATTTATGTTGCCAGCATTAAATTTACTTGCAACACCACACGAGCTTAAAAGCCGTGGCCCACGTATTTTGGTATTAGTACCAACACGTGAGCTTGCAACACAAGTAAATGAAGCCGCACGTAAATATGGTAAATACATTCGCGCCCGTACAGTAAGTATCGTGGGTGGCATGCCTTACCCATTACAAAACAAACTATTATCACAACCGCTAGATATCTTGGTGGCTACTCCAGGTCGTTTGTTAGACCATATGGAACGTGGTCGCATTGACTTATCACGTTTACAAATGCTGATTTTAGATGAAGCTGACCGCATGTTGGATATGGGCTTCTTGCCTGATGTTGAACGCATCTGTGAGCAACTGTCTGCAGAACGTCAAACACTATTGTTCTCAGCAACATTAGATGGTGACATTGCACGCGTTGCTAAACAGATTCTTAAGAATCCTAAAACTATCCAAGTGGCAGCTCAACGTGAAAAACACGCAAACATTGAGCAACGTTTACATTATGTGGACGACATGACACATAAAAACAAATTGCTTGAACATTTGTTGATTGCACCTGAAGTAAACCAAGTGATTATTTTCACTAGCACAAAACGTCACGCTGACGTATTGGCTGAAGACTTATATGCTGCTGGTCACAAAACTGCGGCGTTGCATGGCGATATGACACAAGGTGCGCGTAACCGCACATTGACTAAATTACGTCACGGTGATGTAAAAGTATTGGTAGCGACTGACGTTGCTGCACGTGGTATTGACGTACAAGGCATTAGCCACGTAATCAACTACGATTTACCTAAGTTTGCTGAAGACTATGTACACCGTATCGGTCGTACTGGCCGTGCAGGCAATTCAGGTATCGCCATTTCATTCGCTTCAAACATGGATAGACATATCCTGCGTAAAATTGAGCAATTTACTGGCAACACTATGACAGCAGCTGTGATTGAAGGTTTTGAGCCTAAACGCGCAATGCGCATGAACGACACTGGCACTCGTGGCGACATTCGCCGTGATGGCCATAAACCTGGTCGTGGTGGTTTTAAACCACGTGATGACCGTAGTAGTTTTAGTCGTGACAGTGGTCGTGGTGAGAGCCGTGGCAACCGTGATTCAGCACCGCGTGAATCAAATGGCAACTCAGCTGGCTTTGCGCCTCGCTCAGATGCTGGTAGACCTGAATTTAATCGTTCAGAAAGACCAGCTGGCGACCGTCCACGTAGTTTTGGTGACCGCAACACTGGTGACAGAAGTTTTGGCGACAGAAACTCAAGTGGCCGTGGCGAACGCAGCTCAAACTCTGCTGCTGCACCTAACCGTAGCTTTGGTGACAGCGTAGCATTTGGCAAAAAACCTTTCCCACGTGATGGCGCAAGCGCTCCACGTAGCGAAGGTAACCGCGACAGCCGTGGTAACCGTCCTGATGCAAACCGCGGTGACAACCGTGTGCTAGGTCAACGTTACGAAGGTCGTGCAGATGCACCACGTGGTGACCGCTCATCAGCGCCAGCACGTCGTGACAGTGCTCGTCCACAAAGCCGCGGTGAAGGCAGAAGCAATGCTGACCGTAACTTTGGTAATGCAAACGCAGGTAGCGGTGCTCCACGCCGTCCACGTAGCTTCGCTTAAGTAATACATTTACACATTGAACAGTACCCAACAAATGACAGAAACAGTAAGTTTTGACTCACTCGGCTTAGCGCCTGAACTTCTTAAAGCGCTAACCGAGTCTGGTTACACCACACCCACGCCAATTCAGTCGCAGGCCATTCCTGTGGCATTGGCTGGGGGTGATTTAATGGCGGGCGCGCAAACTGGCACAGGTAAAACTGCGGCATTTGCGTTGCCACTGCTACAAAAATTACTACCGCTTGCCAACAATGGCGCATCACCCGCTAAACATCCTATACGTGCCTTGATTTTAACGCCTACGCGTGAACTGGCCATACAGGTTGAAGAAAGTGTAAAGGCCTATGCAAAGAATACGCCGCTACGCTCACTCGTTGTTTATGGTGGTGTCGACATTAAAACCCAAACGCCACATCTTAAATCTGGTGTGGAAATCCTGGTGGCAACACCGGGTCGTTTGTTGGACCATATTGAACAAAAAACGCTACAGCTCAATCAAGTGCAAATGTTAGTGCTTGATGAAGCTGATCGCATGCTGGACATGGGCTTTATGCCTGATTTGAAGAGAATTTTGGCGTTGCTTCCAAAGCAGCGCCAAACTTTGATGTTTTCAGCCACGTTTTCAAATGAAATTAAAAAACTCGCTGATGAGTTTTTAACAAAACCACAGTTAATCGAAGTCGCCCGTAGTAATGCTACCAACGACAACGTAACGCAAAAAGTCTATCAAGTTGCACAAAGCGACAAAGAAGCTTTGCTGACGCAGTTATTAAAATCAGCCGATGCAAAACAGGTGATTGTGTTCACCAAAACCAAAATTACCGCCAGCCGCTTAAGCCGTAGCTTAGAGCGTGAAGGCATTGCCGCAGATGCGATTCACGGCGACAAAACCCAGCAAGAACGTATCAAGGCCTTAGATGCATTTAAAGCTGGTACTTGCACAGTATTAGTCGCCACCGATGTTGCTGCACGCGGCTTAGATATTAGCGAATTGCCAATGGTAATCAACTATGAAATTCCAAGCGCACCAGAAGATTACGTTCACCGTATTGGCCGTACAGGTCGTGCGGGTGCTTTAGGCGTTGCGATTTCATTCGTCAGCCCTGAAGAAGATAAATACATGGTGGAAATCGAAAAACTGATTAAACGCCAAATCACTAAAGAAGTGATTGAGCTTGAAAAAACTAGCCCAAGATCTCGCACTAGCAGCCATAAACCTAGCCATGCGGCTCCGTCTCAAGAAGCGGCAACCACCAAACGTATTCTGCCTAAAAAGAAAAGTACAGACCCGTGGTTTGATAAGCCTTACGAAGCGGTCATTCAGCAAAAAGAATCAACCGTTAGAGCTATGTCAAAAAACAAAGCGCCTGTCGCGGCATTACTTGGCGGCCTAATTCGCAAATAAACAAACAAAAATCGTAAATCCTTCTCCCCGTTATTTCATGTGATGGGGAAACCCCGCTAAACAATTCCTGAATCTGCAAAACTATTGCCGGAAGCTGTACACTAAGCTTAACTAAACTAAGAGCACTCTGCGATGCGCTATCAATTCTTCTGGCTTTTCACGATACTACTCAGTGCATGTACAGGCGTTCCACAGGGTGTATCCACTATCAAAAGCTTTGATGCCAATCAATACCTGGGTACGTGGTATGAAATCGCCCGCTTAGACCATTCCTTTGAAAAAGATCTGCAAAAAGTAACAGCCACTTACAGCCTGCGTGAAGATGGCGGCATTAAAGTCATCAACAAAGGCTTTAACCCCAAGACCAATCAATGGAAAGAGGCTGAAGGTAAAGCCTACTTCATTGATGCGCCCAACGCAGATAAAACCAATACTGGCAGACTTAAAGTATCCTTCTTCGGCCCATTTTATGGTGCTTACAACATCATTGAACTAGACCAGCCTTACTACAACTACGTCATGTTATGCGGCCCAGACAAATCTTACTTTTGGATACTGTCACGCACACCGCAACTCGCCTACCCGATCAAACAACACTTAATCGCAAAAGCCAAAGAGCTTGGCTTCGCTACCGATAAACTCATTTATGTAGAACAGTCATACGCGCAAACAGACTACGAAGCTGGGCGGCACATGAGGCATCCAGCGCCATAATCTACTGATACTCAAGCCCCTACAACACAGGCTTAATATTTACTTAACTTTATCGACACATCTTCGTCATATTCAACCATTAAGCTGACAGTCCTCAAAACACGAGGAGTAAAAATTTGATTAAGCTTGGAAAAATATGGGATGTATTGATTTGGTTAAATGGCTGGGGCGCTAGCCTTATCATCCTAGCGTTTTATACCACAGGAATTTTTGCTTA
>JAZJYS010000038.1:0-25277 GCA_040390265.1 Pseudomonadota bacterium
AAAAACGAAAGTTATTGCGGCCTGCATTTTTTGCCTGATTCAGTGCAATATCAGCGTTTTTGAATAGCTTATCAATATTGTCGGCATCATTAGGAAAAATACAAATACCAATACTGCTAGAAATGAAAAGTTTCTGCTCCCGCAACATGATTGGCTGTTGGAATGCGCCCATGACCTTTTCGGCGATACGCACAGCATCTTCACCGTGCATCAGATGCTGTGCAATCAGCACGAATTCATCTCCACTTAGATGTGCGAGTGTGTCGCCTTTACGCAAGCAATTTGTAAGCAACTCCGCCACAGACTTCAGCAACTGGTCACCAGCCTCATGTCCAAGAGAATCATTTATGAGCTTGAAGCGGTCTAGATTAATGTGCATGACGGCAAGCATGTCGTTATCACGGCGCGCGCTAATAATCGCTTGCTCCAGACGATCCTGGAGTAGATGCCGATTTGGTAGATTGGTTAGTGTGTCGTAATTAGATAAATGAGTGATAGTGGACTCTGCATACTTTAGATCGCTAATATCCTCTGACATTGAAACAAAATGACTAATGCATCCATTCCTGTCCTTAATCGAGGAGATGGTTTCTAAGCACCAATACAAGTCACCATTTTTCTTACGGTTATGGAATTCACCTTGCCATACACCGTCTGCCCGCAATGCTTGCCATATGTCTTCATAAAACTCCCGACTCTGCAGGTCGGATTTGATTAGTTCGTTGGGTTTTTTACCCAACGTTTCTGCAAGGCTAAAACCTGTCAACTTAGTAAAGGCCGGGTTAGCCCATTCAATTACATGCTCGACATTGGTAATGATAATGGCGTTAACAGAGGCATTGAGTGCAGCATCTTGCAAATACAGTCGTGATTCGACCTGTTTATACCTGTTAACAACCAGTGCCAGCAATAATCCAATCGCAGTCAATATTAACGTAATAAACCAGAAATTAAATAATCTGGAAGCTAGTTGATTTCCAATCTCACCGTTTACTTCCAGCCATATCCCTAGCAACATTTGTATAGCTACCATGCTGACAACAAGCAAAACACCATGACAACCAAAGCGCAAAGCACTCCAGGCGATGAACAGAAACACCCAATAGTCGTTTACTACGTGACCAATAGAATCGTGAAACCAGCCTAGATAAATAATCTGACCCGCCATAAAGGCCATACCGAAACACGCAACGGCTTCTGCTACACGTTCTCGTTTGAACCAACCTTCCGGCAGATGCCACCAAACCAGAATCAGCGGTGTGACCAAAAATATACCGAGAACATCACCTTGCCACCAGAGCAATAAATTCTGCACGACGGCCTGCTTAGTCAAAATTCCAGTAAATAGTAGTGTAGTAACTCCGACCAGCGCCGATACGCAAGAACCGACCGCTCCAACAAATGCAAGCTGTAAGAAATCAACGTAATCTGTCAGAGTGGAATTAAAACGGCGCATGCGTGCAAGCAACCAGGCACAAGTGAGCGCCTCCAGCACACTACCCGATGCAATCAACATGGATATTGGGACTGAGCTTCCCTGCATGACGTCTGCAGCAAGGGCGCCGATAAAAATACCTGGCCAGTATTTTTTACCACCGATTAGTAGCGCTGCCAATGCCAAACCACTGGATGGCCACACAATAGAAACAACGCTATTCGCCGCAAAGAAACCAAGCGCAATTTTGGCAAGCACGGCGTAAGCGACCGCTAATCCAGCTATACGGAGTAAATCAGACCAGCGGGGAATAAATACTGTTTTCAATCTACACCTGCAGTCTACGTTATTTGTTACTAACGGGAATTTTTAATGGAGAGCTGGCGATTCAATGACATTAACTTTAATGATCTCAATGTGGGTGAACCTGTTATTGGACTTAACCATGACAACCACAAGTTAGATGCTGGCTAGAAATGACATGGCTTGAGTCGCTATAGTGAAGCAATAGTATTATATTAATTACCATTCTAGTCAGCCTATTACCTAATAGCAAGCTGAAGTGAATGGATCCATACTCGTGTCAGCGGAAGCATAGTCTTGTCCCAAAGACAGCTTTGGACTTCACCCATTTTAGTAGACGTTTATAAACTTTCACTTTGTAACTGCTCAAACGCCATCGGACTCAGTTGCTGAAGATGTTATGGCTGGTCGCCTGCGTCAGGTACTACTAGGATGGCAAGGGAATCCGGTTCCTGTTTACACGCTTACCGGAACGCGTTTGTTACCAGCGAAGTCGCAACGTTTTATCGAGTTCTTGCAAGAACATTTTGGTTCCAAAACTGACAAGCTTACATAATCCTTGTCTAGTTTAGGATACATCATTCAATTTTCAGAAATACATGTCTGCTTGGGTAGTGACCAGATATTCATTTAAATTTCATTTGAGAATTACGAGTGACCGCTATTGATAATTATGGATGGCTTTTTGCGTCTGTTTAGATGGCCTTTTTGATGCTGTTATGAGTGGTTCTTTTGGGTAAAATACAAAGCTTTAGCGACTAAACACTCTCTGTGGCGAACAGATCGGCTTTGTCGAAGATAGTTAGCGCTGGCCATCGAAGGTATGGCCAGCGTTACCAACGAAATCATCGACCCGCATGGACTTTCTCAGATTCGACGGTGAACGTGTAGATGAGAATGTAATAGCCAGCGGATGAATCAAGAATGCCCCATGGGATTAGTATTGGCAAGGCGTCAACAGTCTTTGGCTAGGTCTGCGTGGTATGGAAGGTGATCGCATAGCCATCTGGATCAGCTGCGACGAAAAAACGACCAAAGGGACTATCGCCGACCGGGCTTAGAATGACTCCACCTCGCTCGCGGATCAGGTCGTGGAGTTGATCGGCATTGTTGCAGGCCACCCAGAGAACCATCCCCACACCAAGTTGACCGGCTTCAGGAAGTGGCCGGATTGGATTGCGGAGTGCAAGCGAGATCGGTCGGGTTTTCAGAACTACCGCACCCGGTGGACTTTGCGCTTCAGCTTCAAAACCGAACACTTCTTTGTAGAACTTGGTGGATGCAGCGAGATCGCGCACTTGCAGAGCGATAAAGTCGGGGCCGATTGGCGTTGTCATGGTGGTTACCTTATGATATTATCAGGACGCTGATAATAATATAAGGTACCTGATATGTCAACATCAAAAATTAAGCCTAAGAATGCGGCGGACTGGGTTGGCTATAACTTAAAAATTACCCAGCACCGCTTGCGGCAACGCCTTGACGCCAAACTAGCGGAGCTCGGCATTACTGCACCTCAGAACGCTGCACTGCTAGCGGTCGCAGGTAATCCACGCATCTCAAATGCGGACTTGGCTAGAGCTGCTTTCGTAACCCCGCAGACCATGCAGGGAATTCTTGTCAATCTTGAGCGCGCTGGCCTGATTGCGCGCAACCCACATCCGGTTCATGGTCGAGTCATCATGACCGAGTTGACGGACTCAGGACGTAAAGCTGTCAACGCAGGCACAATTGCTGCCGAAGTGGTGGAGCGGCAAATGCTGTCTGCACTTTCAGCGGAAGAGGCCAAGCTGCTTGCCAGTCTTCTCAAGCGCTGCGCCATTGCGTTAGAAAGCGAATTCTCAGATATGTAGAGGAACATCTTTAAGACTTCTATTCCCGTTGGATTCGGATACGGGTAGGTAGCATCAGCTCATTTATTAGCATTTTCTAAACAAGTGATGTGAATTACGTACGATTTAACAGAGGTTCAACTTCTGTAAATTCTTATCATCTTCTGTAGTTTCTCATTTACTTATGTTGGCTCACACTATATTACATCATGTGCTTGCGCGTCGGCGTGGTAGCTGCTTCTTACCATGGGGCCACTGGCGGTATTGTTAAAGCCCATGTCTTCAGCTTTTTGTTTTAATGCGTCAAATGCTTGTGGCTCTACGTAACGCATCACCGGAAAATGATGCACGCTGGGCTGTAAATATTGGCCTAGCGTGAGCATACTGACGCCATTAGTGCGCAAATCTTGCATCACTGCCAGAATTTCTTCGTCGGTTTCGCCTAGTCCAAGCATTAAGCCGGATTTGGTTGGTACATGGGGATACATTTCGCCGAAGGTTTTGAGTAATAACAGTGAGTTTTGGTAATCAGAACCGGGGCGTGCTTGTTTATAGAGTCGTGGCACAGTTTCTAGGTTATGGTTCATCACGTCGGGTGGCGCATCACGGAGTATCTGCATGGCAACATCCAGACGGCCACGGAAGTCAGGCACTAGAATTTCGATTCTGATGTTGGGTGATAGTTTACGTACGGCGCGGATGCAATCGACAAAGTGTTGTGCGCCGCCATCACGCAAGTCATCGCGGTCTACACTGGTGATGACTACGTAGTTGAGCTTCATCTGGGCGATGGTGCGTGCCAGATTTTCCGGTTCATTTACGTCAGGCGGTAATGGTTTGCCGTGTGCTACATCGCAAAATGGGCAGCGGCGTGTGCAGATGTCACCCAGAATCATAAAGGTCGCGGTGCCACTGCTAAAGCATTCACCAATATTCGGGCAACTGGCTTCTTCGCATACGGTGTGCAATTTGTTCTCACGCAGTACGCGTTTAATCTCTTGATAGCGTGCGCCATCTGGCACTTTCATGCGTATCCATTCCGGTTTGCGCTGGATAGGCTGCGGAATGATTTTGATCGGAATGCGTGAGGTTTTGGCTGCGTCGATTTCTTTGACGCCCGCAACTTTGCGCGAATTAGTTTCTGTCATTTGGTTGTCCGTTCGCAAATTGAGCGGTAAGTTTTTCGAGTAGTAATGCACCCATTGCCTGAGTGTCGACATCAATGCCTAAATCTTTGGTTTGTGTGACAGCCAAGCCGGCATAACCACAAGGATCTATGGCGGAAAATGGGCTTAGATCCATATCAACGTTGAGGCTTAGGCCGTGATAGCAGCAATTGTTTTTAATGCGTAAACCCAGAGATGCGATTTTAGCTTCGAGCCCTTGGACGTTGTTTACATAAACGCCCGGCGCATCAGTTCTAGCGGTTGCCTGTACGCCATAATCAGCTAGTAATCCTATCACAGTATTTTCTAGCAGGCTGACCAAGCTGCGGATGTTGAGGTTGTGGCGCTTGAGGTCTAGCAATACATACACGATGACTTGCCCAAGACCGTGATAGGTAATTTTGCCGCCACGGTCAGTATGTACTAACGGGATATCATCACGACTGGGTAAGCGCACACTCTTGCGGTTGAGGCCTAGGCTGTAAACGGGCGGGTGCTCTGTTAGCCATAGCTCATCTGGCGTATCTGGCAGGCGGTTTGCTGTGAAGTGTTGCATGGCAGCGCAGGTGGCTTCAAAATCAGTAACACCTAGACACCGCACCGTTAAAGGCTGCTGCATAAATTAGAGCGTGTATTTAACCAAGGGGTGTGCGGTTAATAGGCGGTAAACATCATCTAACTGTATTTGTGAAATGACAGTGACCGTACAGGTAAGGCTAATGTATTTGCCACCAGAACTTGCACGCATTTCTATATTGTTCGCGTTGAATTCAGGCAATATTGTCTGGATCAGGTTAATAATCGTTTCCGAGAATATGTCCTGCGTTTCCCCCATCACCTTGATGGGGAAGTCGCATGGAAACTCAATGAGCGGAGGATTGTTTGTGTTTTCTGAATCTTTGTCAGCCATGATAGATCACCATTGTTAATTGCCACAGATTACCAAAAATTAATGGAGTAACAGTTTGATAGAGTCCCATGCGCGGCCAAAGATTCCGGCCACTTCAACGGCATTTGCAGCCACTAATGGGCGCTGATCTACGACTGCGCCATTCAACGTGAATTTAATATTGCCAATGACCTGTCCTTTTTTGATAGGCGCAATTAAAGGTTGTGTGCTGGATACAACCGCTTTAACGTTGGCATATTCGCCTTTGGGTAAAGTGACATACAGATCACTGTCAACAGTAGAAGCGATTTGATTTTCAGTACCTTTCCAAACCTTAAGCTGGTTGATGCTTTGCCCTTGCTTATAGACTAAGGTCGAGTCAAAGAATTGGAAGCCGTAGTTGAGTAATTTTTGGCTTTCTGTGGCACGTGCTGAGTCTGTCGGCGCGCCGAGTACCACGGAAATACGACGGACACCATCACGTTTAGCTGAAGAAATCAGGCAGTAACCAGCAGATTCTGTATGGCCGGTTTTCATGCCATCAACGTTAGGGTCTAACCAGAGAAGGCGGTTGCGATTTGGTTGTGTGATTTTGTTGTAGGTATACTCTTTAACTGAATATAAACGTTTATATTCGGCCGGAAAGTCACGAATCAAAGCCGTAGCCAGAATCGCCAAGTCTTCGGCTGTGGTGTAATGTTGCGGGTCGGGTAAGCCAGTGGCGTTCATGTAATGGGTGTTTTTCATACCCAAACGTTGTGCTTCTTTGTTCATCATTTCGGCAAACTGGGTTTCTGTGCTGGCAATGCCTTCAGCCAACGCGATAGATGCGTCATTACCAGACTGAATAATCATGCCGTGCATGAGTTCATCTACAGTCGGTAGACATTTCTCTTTTGTTGCATCGCAGGTCATTTTTTGTGGCTCAATAAACATTTTCGAGCCTTCAATTTTCCAAGCGTGCTCACTGACTGGTAGGGTGTTAGCGAGTTGTAAATGCCCATTTTTAACCGCTTTAAAACTTAAATATGCAGTCATTATTTTGGTCAGCGAGGCTGGCTCTATGCGCATATTGCTATTTTGCGATGCGATTACACGGTTGCTGTTAAAGTCTTTCAGTAAGTAAGCTTTAACAGCCAAACTTGGTGGTGGTGCGATTTGCGCGCTGTTGGCCTGTGCCAGTGGTGCAAATGCTAAGCTGGAAGCAATCGTTATGCTGGAGATAATGCTCTTAAAGAGAGTGCGGGTCATTGTTTGCATGTTTTGGGGTGTCTGTTTATTGATTTAGAACGATAACGGGAATGTTTAATTGCGCGCGAATAATGGCGGCGGAAGCATCAGCTTCTTTTTTGCTCGCATAAGGCCCAAGCTTTACACGATATAAGGCATTATTATACACGTTAGCAACGCCTACATTTTCGGTTAGGTTTAATCCTTGAATTTTCTTCAGCAGCAGATCGCCGTTGGCTTCATTTTTAAAAGCACCGGCTTGTAGGTAATAGCCATTTAAGCTGCTGTCAGCTGATATGCTGGCGGGCAATTGGCTGGTGTTCGGTGTTGTTGGAAAGGTTTGTATCGCCTCTATTGGCTTAACTGCTGATATTGTAGCTGGTGCTGCCGTCTCCACAGGTTGAGACTTGTTGCTGGCTGCGATTCTTTGCAGTGCTTCTGGGCTGGTGTCTATCGCTTCTACTTCAACCAAGCCACTACCTTGTCCGATGAGTCTTAATTTGTAGGCTGCAGCATAGGATAAATCAATCAATCTATCATGTTTGAATGGTCCCCTGTCGTTAATGCGCACGATCACGGAATTTCCATTGGCTGGGTTGGTGACCTTTACATAGCTGGGCAGTGGTAGCGTGGTATGCGCGCCAGACATGGTGTACATGTCATACACTTCGCCTGTAGAAGTTTTCTTGCCGTGGTAGCGTTTGCCATACCATGAAGCCACACCTTGTTTTTTGTAAGGTGCGTAGCTGGTCATGGGTGTGTATTGCTGACCCAGTGCCATATACGGCTTATTGGCTCTCACCAGAGGTTGTTCAGTTTTTAGTACCGCGTCTGGAATACTGTCGATATCGGCTGGGGCATTATCACCAGGACCATCATCCAAGTAATAGCCACCACCGGAAGGTTTTTTTGCCGGAGATGTTGACGTTGCTGGTGCTTTATTTTCAGGTTTGGTTAGAAAGCCACTGTTGCACGCTGTGAGCGAGGCAAGGCAAAGCATCAGGATATAATTTTTTAGATTAAGCATTTTGAGAGGATGTTTCCATATTAATCATATTAAATGTCATGCGAAAGTTACATTCCAACCAATTTCTTGTGCGTTTGTATGCTCATCAATATGCCAAAGCTTAGGCATAGCGTCACCATTGAGGTGCCTCCGTAGCTAATCAATGGTAGCGGCACACCGACCACCGGCAGAATGCCGCTCACCATGCCCATATTGACAAAAGCATAGGTAAAAAAGGTGAGCGTGATACTTCCCGCCAGCAATCTTGTAAATGTCGTCTGCGCCTGCGAAGCAATGACTAGACCACGCATAATAATTAAGCTAAATAGCACTAGCAATAAAAGATTGCCCAGTAAGCCAAACTCCTCACCAAATACGGCGAAGATGAAATCGGTCGTTCGTTCTGGTAGAAAATCCAGTTGCGCTTGCGTGCCATTTAGCCAACCTTTGCCAGCGGTCCCGCCCGAACCCAGTGCAATGGTTGCTTGTATGGTGTGGTAGCCAGCCCCTAGCGGGTCTTGTGATGGATCTAGCAATATTTCAATGCGCCGCCGCTGATAATCATGCAGCATAGACCAAAGTATCGGGGTCGTTGCTGCAAACAATACTGCACCACCAAGCAGGAGCCGCCAGCTTAGTCCAGCTAAAAACAATACATAAAACCCCGAGGCTGTAATCAGTAGCGCTGTGCCCAAGTCCGGTTGTTTCATGATGAGGGCGACAGGTACCAATAGCAATAGCCCGCCAATCGCAAAGTCAGCCATTCTAGTTTTGCCTTCTTGTCGAGAGAAGTACCAGGCTAACATCATCGGCATGGCGATACGCATAATTTCTGAAGGTTGAATTTGAGTGAAGCCGATATTCAACCAACGCCGTGCACCATGGCTGATTGAGCCAAATAGCGCGACACCGATCAGAAGCAAAACGCCAACGATATAAAGTGGTAGCGCAATACGCTCAAGCTTAATGGGTGGGACATTGGCCGCGGCCCACATCAAGCTGAGTGCGACAATAATGTTAATACCTTGTGAAAGTACACGTGACAAGCTTTGTCCAGATGCGCTGTAAAGTATAAATAGACCCGCTAACAACGTAAAAAACAAACATGTCATTAAGAACGAATCTATATGTTTGAATACAAGCTGAGATAGTTTACTAATCATGCAGTTCTTCCTCAGGCGTGATTGCTGGAGTTGCAGGCACGGGTTTAGCTAAAACCGAAGTTGCATTTGCCGCAGAGCCTGCAATCGTTTCAGAAGCAGGCAATTTACCTAATAAATAATAATCCATGACTTTTCTGGCAATCGGTCCGGCTGTAGAGCCGCCATGTTGACCATTTTCAACAATGACTGCCAAGGCGATTTTAGGGTCGTCTGCAGGTGCATAAGCAATGAATAACGCATGGTCGCGATGACGTTCGTTAATGCTGTTCGCATTATATTTTTCATTCTGCTTGATGCCGATCACTTGGGCGGTACCAGTTTTAGCGGCAATAGCATAAGGTGCATTGGCGCCTACGCTTGCAGCAGTACCCCCTGGCAGGGTAACGTCAACCATGCCGCGCCTGACTATGTCCAGATTTGTCGGGTTAAGTTCTATTCTATCTTGCACGATTGGTGAAATCTGTTGGTTTTCACCTGTAATCGCTTTTTGTATTTGTGTCACTAAATGTGGTTTCATGGCCACGCCGTTATTGGCAAGCGTTGCCGTTGCCTGCGCAAGTTGTAAGGGGGTGACTAGAGTATAGCCCTGACCAATGCCCGCAATGACCGTTTCACCTGGATACCATGGTTGTTTATAACGGCGCATTTTCCATTCTGGTGTAGGTAGCAGACCCTCGATTTCGCCTTGAATATCAATGCCGGATTTCTGACCAAAACCAAAGTGACGCACAAATGATGTTAGCTTTTCTATGCCCAATTCCATGGCAAGGCCGTAAAAGAACGTATCGCAAGAAATGGTGATGGCACGTTGCATATCTACCATACCGTGACCACTTGGTTTCCAGTCTCTATAACGATGGCTGCTACCGGGTAAGGTATAAAAACCAGAGTCAGAGATGGAAAACGGCGGTGCGCGTTTTCCAGCTTCCAGGCCGGCTAATGCGGCAAACGGTTTGAATGTGGAGCCTGGCGGATAAATACCACGTAGCGGGCGATTGATTAAAGGTTTGTCCAGCGACTCATTGAGTGCTTTCCAGTTTTCCACATCAATGCCATCCACAAACAAATTGGCATCAAATGTAGGCTGGCTGACATAGCTGAGTACTTCTCCGGTTTTAGGGTTGATGGCAACTAGTGCGCCACGTTTATCGCCAAAGGCAGTTTCGGCAATTTCCTGTAGTTTGCTATCGGCTGACAAAATCAGATTGTCGCCCGGTACCGGCGCATTGCTGGATAAGACGCGCACGGCATGACCGTCAGCATCAATCTCAACCTGCTGGAAGCCTGTCGAGCCATGTAGATTTTTTTCGTAGTACTGCTCTAAGCCACTTTTGCCGATGTGATCTGAGCCTTTGTAGTTGGAGAGGTCGCCAGCTTTATCAAGATTAGCCAAGTCTTTATCGTTAATCCGCCCAATATAGCCGACCATGTGTGAACCTAGCTTGCCAAGCGGATAGTGTCGATATAGGCGTGATTTGATTTCAACACCAGGAAAGCGGTAATGATTAACTGCAAATCTGGCCGCTTCAATTTCGTTCAGGTGTGTGCGGATCGGCGCACTTTCAAAACTATGACTTTGCTCACGGAATTTGTTGAAGCGTTTGCGATCCAGTGTACTGATTTCAACCAGTTGGCTGATTTGTGCGATGGTTTCTTCAAGATTCTTGATTTTTGATGGCGTGATTTCTAGCGTATAGACAAAGAAATTGTGCGCCAGCACCACGCCATTCTTATCAAGAATCAAACCGCGATTTGGGATGATGGGTACTAGAGAGATGCGATTATTTTCAGCTAGCGTTTGGTAATGCTGGTATTGCTTGATCTGCAAGTAAAAGAAGCGCGCAGCCAGCACGCCAAACAGGGCTAATACTACAAATGCAGTAAAACCTAATCTGAGCTTGAAATAATATTGCTCATGTTGGTAGTTTTTAAGTTCGGCTCGCATGCTTAATATAGGGCGCTATTAAGAGCCGCGTGATCGTCCGCCAGTTTTCAAGCCAAAGAACACCGCGATGCGCCACAATAAAATACCCGTGATGCTCGGTAGAAAGTATGCAAAACCCAGAGATTGCGCGCCAGCAAACGTTTTGAGTATCAGCAGTGTTACTTGTGAGGTGATAAGCAACAATAATACATAGAGAAGTTGCTGGGTATGGTTGAATAACACCAAACGCCGTTGATAGTAGACCGCGAAAAAAGCCGTGAGGGTGTATGCAAGTGCATACTGACCAAACAAGCCGCCACTGACTAAGTCTACCAGCAGGCCAGCAAACCATGCTGTGCCTACGTTACATAAGTTCGGTGCTCGAATCAGCCAGTAGATAATAACCAGTAATACAAAATCCGGCCGCACAACTAAGGCTGTGCCTGACCATGGCAGTAGCAGGCACATGAATGCCGCGAATAATGATAAGTAAATGCTTTTGAGCTTACTCGGGTGCATGCGGTTTGCTCGTCAGATTGGTGGGTGGTGTGACTATAGCCGCACCAGTGGTATTTTCTACTGGTTTTTGGAGGGCTTTAGTTGGCGGTATTATTGCTGTAGCAGATGTTGGTACTGCTTTAGACGGTTTCTTTTCTGCATGGGTAGCAGGTAAGTTTTCGGGCACGATTTCTGTGTGAGGAATACTTACTAACAGTACTTGTCTATGGTTTTCTACGCCACCGGTAGGTACGCAGACGATATGGGCAAATGGTGAGTCCGCAGTGGTTTCTATTTTAGAAATGGTGGCTACGGCCAAGCCTGAAGGATAGATGCCATCTATACCGGACGTTACCAGTTTATCGCCTTGGCGAATATCAACATTGGCGGGCAGGTAGGGTAAATCCAAGGTGTTATTGCGACCATGCCCAAATGCGATAGCACGCAAGCCATTGCGCTCCACTTGAACCGGAATGGCTAGTGATTTGTCGGTAATGAGTGTGACCTCACTACTTAACGGGTAGACGCGCGTGACCTGACCAATCACACCTGTTGCATCAACTACGGCTGCACCTGTGGCTACTTGATGGCTGGCACCACGATTCACAATGATTTTCTTGGTGAATGGATCGCGTCCGACGTGCATGATTTCACCTAGTATGCTGCTTTCAACTAGCGCTTTGTTCGCTTGTAGCAAGTTGCGTAGGTGGTCGTTTTCAAGTGTTAACAGATTAAGGCGTTGTAAGGCGATGTCTTGTCTGAGCGCTTGTTGTTTTAATCGCTGATTCTCGGCCAATAAGTAATGATGTGTCGAGAAATATTCGCCGGTGTCTCGGTAAAGTTGTGATGGCGCGTTCGCCAGCACTTGTAATGGGTGCAATACGGCAATTAAATTTTGGCGCACGCTAGTGAGATATTGCAGGCGTGAGTCCGTGGCAATCAGCACCAGAGACAGTGCTGAAAAAAATACTAAGCGCGCAAGAGGGCTTGCGCCACGTGCGAAGAACGCAGGGGCTTGCTGTTGCTCAAGTTTGTGATGAAAGCCAGGGAGCATCGGTTAGATTGATTGTTTCAGCTATTTGTCTCTATTAGATATGAAATTAGGCCGTATTTAACGGCCTAATGACGTAATGCTATCAAACTAGCATTACAGATTATTCATAGGCGAATACGCTGCCTAGTTTATCCATTTCTTCAAGTGCGCGACCACAACCACGTGCTACACAGGTGAGCGGGTCCTCTGCAACGATTACAGGTAGACCGGTTTCTTCTACCAAGAGTCTGTCTAGGTCACGTAACAATGCGCCACCGCCGGTCAGTACCATGCCTTTTTCTGCAATATCGGCACCCAGTTCTGGAGGTGTTTGCTCTAGTGCTGATTTTACCGCGCCAACGATTGAGTTTAATGGCTCTGTTAAGGCTTCTAAGATTTCGTTGCTAGAAATCGTGAATTTACGTGGCAAGCCTTCTGCAAGATTACGGCCAGTCACTTCCATTTCTAATACTTCAGAGCCTGGGAACGCAGAACCAATTTTTTTCTTGATCGCTTCAGCGGTAGGCTCTGAAATTTGCATGCCGTAGTTGCGGCGGATGTAATCAATTATGGCTTGATCGAATTTATCGCCGCCTACGCGTTCAGATTTGGCGTAAACAATACCGCCGAGTGAAATCACGCCGACTTCAGTTGTACCGCCACCAATGTCTACTACCATTGAGCCGGTTGCCTCAGCCACCGGCATGCCGGCACCAATTGCAGCTGCCATTGGTTCTTCAATCAAGAATACCTGCTTGGCACCAGCGCGCTCGGCAGATTCTTTAATGGCACGGCGTTCAACTTGCGTCGAGCCTACCGGTACGCAAATAATGATGCGTGGGCTAGGTGAAAACCAGCGTGAATCATGCACGCGGCGAATGAAGTATTTGAGCATTTGCTCGGTAATGGTGAAGTCGGCAATCACGCCGTCTTTCATTGGGCGTATGGCTTGAATATTGGCTGGTGCACGACCCAGCATGCCTTTCGCTTCAGCACCTACTGCGAGCAGGATTTTTTTGCCATTAGGGCCGCCTTCTAGACGAATTGCAACTACAGAAGGCTCATCTAGCACGATGCCTTTGCCGCGAGAGTAAATAAGGGTGTTGGCCGTGCCTAAGTCGATGGCAAGGTCATTAGAGAAATAACTGCTTATGAAACCGAACATTGGTGTTTTTTCCTGAATTTGGTGCTAGTTCACTATTGGTAGTGGTTCGCCAAGAGAGTGCACTATATAAATTAAGTCGCGATGCTTAATAGATAAGTCGCTATGCTAAGTCGCTTGTTTAATCTTTTGGCAGGATTAAAGGTGCGCATAAATCGAGGTATAATACCGCATATCTTGTTGAAAATTAAGATGTGATTACAACTTTTACAAAACAACTTGTAACAATAGCAATCAGATTGAACAATAACAACCAGAACCATAAAATCACTAAAATTCAAGTGATTGAATCGCACCCATTTCATTTCGGATTATTGAAGCATGGCACTTAGTATTGAAGATATAAAAAAAATCGCGCATCTGGCGCGAATCGAGGTTAGTGAGGGTGATGCAGCAGCAACACTTAGCAAGCTAACAGGCATTCTAGGCCTCATCGAGCAAATGCAAGCGGTGGACACCACGGGCATTGTGCCTATGTCTCACTCTCAAGATTTAAGTCAGCGCTTGCGTGATGATGTGGTGACGAAAGTAAACCTCCGGGAAGAATTCCAAAAAAATGCACCTGCACTGGGCAATGGCTCTACAGAGCCAGCAGTAGCAGATGGTTTGTACCTTGTACCTAAAGTGATTGAGTAGTCGATAATGATTAACAGTAGCCTAAAGCAACTTGGAGATATGCTCCAAGCCAAGAAAATATCTAGCGTAGAGTTGACGCAATCTTTCCTGTCACGGATTCGTGACTATAACCCTAGCATCAATGCCTACATCGCTTTGGATGAAGCCAAAACCTTGGCGCAAGCTAAAGCGGCAGATGTCATGATTGCAAATGGTAGCGCATTGCCGCTCACCGGCATTCCTATCGCGCAGAAAGACATTTTTTGTGCCAAAGGTTGGCAAACCACTTGCGGCTCTAAAATGCTCGCCAACTTTATTGCGCCGTATGATGCGCAAGTCATTAGCCAGTTTGACGCAGTTGGCGCAGTTAATTTGGGTAAAACCAATATGGACGAGTTCGCGATGGGTTCATCGAATGAAACTAGCTATTTTGGCGGGGTAAAAAATCCTTGGGATTTTGACCGCGTGCCAGGCGGCAGTAGCGGCGGCAGTGCGGCGGCAGTGGCTGCGCGTCTGTGTGCCGCGGCAACGGGTACCGACACTGGTGGTTCAATTCGCCAGCCAGCTAGTTTATGTGGCCTTACTGGCTTAAAACCTACTTATGGCGTGGTGTCTCGTTACGGCATGATTGCATTTGCTTCTAGTCTGGATCAAGCAGGCCCTATGGCTAAAAGTGCTGAAGATTGCGCGTTGATGATGAATGTCATGGCCGGTTTCGATGAGCGTGACTCTACAAGCCTACAGCGCGAAAAAGAAGATTACATGCGTGATTTGAACAAGCCGCTGCAAGGTTTGAGAATCGGTTTGCCTAAAGAATTCTTTGCTGAAGGCTTGGATGCCAATGTAGGTAAAGTGATTGAAGGCGCAATTGCTGAATACAAGAAACTCGGCGCAGAAATTGTAGAAATCTCACTACCGAATACAGGTTTATCTATACCGGTGTATTACGTATTGGCTCCTGCTGAGGCATCAAGCAACTTGTCTCGTTACGATGGTGTGCGTTACGGACACCGTGCCGCTGAGTATAACGATTTGATGGATATGTACTGTAAGAGCCGCGCTGAAGGTTTTGGTGCAGAAGTGAAGCGTCGTATCCTGATTGGTACCTATGTGCTGAGCGCAGGTTATTACGATGCGTATTACCTTAAAGCGCAGCAAATCCGCCGTTTGATTGCACAAGACTTTGTTGAAGCGTTTAAGCAATGCGATGTGATTATGGGGCCAGCGGCACCATCTACAGCGTTCAAGGCGGGTGAAAAAGTGGATGATCCTGTCGCCATGTACTTGCAGGATATTTACACTATTTCAACCAATCTGGCAGGTTTGCCGGGTATGAGCGTGCCAGCCGGCTTTAGTGCTGGTAGTGATGGCAAAGCCTTGCCGGTAGGTCTGCAAATTATTGGTAATTATTTTGATGAAGCGCGCATGCTCAATGTAGCGCATCAATATCAGCAAGTGACAGATTGGCATACACGTATGCCTGAGTTAAAAGCGTCTGGGGATTTAGCATAATGGAATGGGAAGTCGTTATTGGGTTAGAAACCCACGCGCAGTTACAAACTAAAACTAAAATTTTTAGCGGAGCTTCGACTGCATTTGGCGCAGCGCCTAATACACAAGCCTGTGAAGTGAGCATTGCCTTGCCGGGCGTGCTGCCTGTGCTGAATAAAGAAGCCGTGCAGTGTGCGATTAAATTTGGCTTGGCCGTGAATGCTGAAATCGCGCCGCGCTCGGTGTTCGCACGTAAAAACTATTTCTACCCGGATTTACCAAAAGGCTACCAAATTAGTCAGTATGAGTTGCCTGTAGTGGGTAAGGGTGCCGTGACGATTCAAGTGCCAGCGGTGGGTAAAAATGCGGCTTATGAAAAAGTCGTCAATATCACACGTGCGCATCTGGAAGAAGATGCAGGTAAGTCTGTGCACGGTGCGGTTGAAGGTATGAGCGGTATCGATTTGAACCGTGCGGGTACGCCGTTATTGGAAATCGTGACCGAGCCAGATATGCGCTCAGCCGCTGAAGCTGTTGCCTATGCCAAGCAATTGCATGAGCTGGTACAGTGGATCGGTATTTGCGATGGCAATATGCAAGAAGGTAGTTTCCGTTGCGATGTAAACGTTTCTGTACGTAAAAAAGGCAGCGAAAAGCTTGGCACGCGTCGCGAGATTAAAAACCTGAATTCCTTCAAATTCATGCAACAGGCGATTGAATACGAAACCAATTGGCAAATTGAAACTTTGGAAGATGGCGGTACGATACAGCAGGCAACCATACTGTTTAACCCAGACACGGGTGAAACACGTGCGATGCGCAGCAAGGAAGAAGCCAATGATTACCGCTACTTCCCAGACCCGGATTTGTTGCCACTTGAAGTGACTGAGGCCGATAAAGCTGCCGTAAGAGCAAGCATGCCTGAACTGCCGGAAGCAATGAAGGCGCGCTTTGAGGCGCAATATGCTTTGTCTGGTTACGATGCCAGTGCCTTGACCACTTCACGCGCCTTGGCTGATTATTTTGTTGCGGCTGTTGATGCAGGTGCTGAGGCAAAACAAGCGGCTAACTGGGTGATGGGTAGTGTGTCAGCAAAACTTAATGCCGAAGATAAAGCGATTCATGACTCTCCAGTTTCTGCGCCGCAGTTGGCGCAACTGTTGAAGCGTATTGCTGATGCGACCATCTCTAACAACGCCGCAAAACAAGTGTTTGAAGCTATGTGGGCGGGCGAAGCGGATGTAGATGCCATCATCGAAGCCAAAGGCCTCAAGCAAGTGTCTGATACTGGTGCGATTGAAGCGATCATTGATGAAGTGTTGGCTGCCAATGCTGCAATGGTTGAGGAATATAAGGCAGGTAAAGAGAAAGCCTTTAATGCGCTAGTGGGACAAGCCATGAAAGCCTCAAAAGGCAAGGCCAACCCTGCTCAAGTGAATGATTTACTGAAGAAAAAATTAACGGCCTAAATGCACTTAATTTAGACGCGCTGAATCATGTGCGGTACAGGCTAATCTGGTTGATTCTGGATTAACTTGTACCGCTTAGTTTTGTATCAACGCTTGCGTGGGATTTCTGAAGGAGCTAAGTTTTTTGCTGGCAAGCTTTCAGGCGTAGAGGACTCTGCACTTGGTACAGTGTCTGTCGCGGAGTGATTTTTGAGTGCGATGTAACGCTGCTTATCGCTCTCGAAACGTTGCCGTGTAGTCTCTATCGCTAGTTTCTTTTCATGGATGAGTTGTTCTAGTTTGGCATTAGTGACCTGATTGCTTGCCATCTCAGCACTTAAATCAGCAGGGATCTTTTTTTTCTGTTTGATAAAACCATCTGCAGATTTTTTGTTATCAGCAAGATGTTTTTGGACATTACTTTTATCTAGTTGCAGATTTTCCAGCGTAATTAAATCTAACTGCAGGTTACGGTCGCGCGCTAGATCAATTTCATTTTCATTCGTAAAAGCACTCAGCAGTGCTTTGTCTTTTTTATCTTGGTCTTGTTTGGCAATATCCAGCGTCTGCTCTTGATCGCTGACTGGTTTGTTGCGCTTTACCGTGATGCCTTGCTGGTTAATGGTAGCGCTTTCACGATTTGCGTATTGTGGAGGAATCCTATCGCCATAGTGCGTGGCACCTTTTTCATCTTTCCATTTTAAAATCTTGCCATCAGCATGACTATTTTGTGCCATTGTGAGTAGCAAAAATGCGCCGAATAAGGGCGCGATTTGTCTGCAAAACTTTGTCCACTTTTGAGTTGTTGTTGGCATAGTCATTTTAAAACCATGTGATGGTAAAGACTGCACACCATCTTTTTTTAAGGTTAAGCAACACCATATTGGTTGCGATAGGCCTCGACTGCATGCAAATGCTGTGCCATCTCCTGCTTGTTTTGCAAATAACGCATTAAATCCGTTAAGTTTGCAATCGCGCATACTGGAATTTGGTTGTTTTTAACCACTTCTTGCACGGCGGAAAGCTCGCCTAGTCCTTTCTCCTGCCGATCAATGGCAATGGCAACACCGCAGGCATTGGCGCCATTGGCCTTGATAAGTTCAACCGACTCACGCACCGATGTGCCTGCTGAAATTACGTCATCAATGATGAGAACGCGACCACTTAACGGGCTACCAACAATTACGCCGCCTTCGCCATGGTCTTTGGCTTCTTTGCGGTTGTAGGCGTAAGGGATATTGTGACCATTTTTGGCAAAGGCGATGGCAATACTTGCCACTAAGGTAATGCCTTTGTAGGCTGGGCCAAACAGCATGTCAAACTCAATGCCTGAGTTTTGGATGGCAGCAGCATAAAATTCACCGAGTTTCATCAGGCTCTCGCCATCGTTAAAAAGCCCTGCATTGAAGAAGTAAGGGCTGAGGCGACCGGCTTTGGTTTTGAATTCTCCGAAGCGAAGAACCTCTTTTTGGATGGCAAATGCGATAAACTCTTGTCTAAATTGATCTGGGGCTTGGGTCATATTAATTATCTAATCTATTAAGTGAATCAGGGATAAAGTTTTGAAGATTATATCGCTAAACCTAAACGGCATACGTTCTGCAAAAAACAAAGGCGTGTATGAATGGCTAAAAAAACAACAGGCTGACGTCATCTGCTTGCAGGAAATTAAAGCGCAAGCTGCAGATATGCACGATGACATGCTGGAGATGGAAGGCTATTACGGCTATTTTCATTACGCGGAAAAGAAAGGCTACAGCGGCGTGGGGATCTACTCAAAGGCCAAGCCAGATGCGGTGATTGAAGGCTTGGCTAACTCGTATTTAGGGCATGTCGAGCATGACATGACAGACATTGATGCTGAAGGACGTTATATCGAGTGTAGATTCGGCAATCTAAGCGTGGTATCTCTGTATTTGCCTTCTGGCTCTAGCGGTGAAGAGCGGCAGGCATTCAAATTTAGCGTCATGGCGCGCTTTATGCCGCAACTTAAAGCTTTGAAAGAGAGTGGCCGCGAAGTCGTGATTTGCGGTGACTGGAATATCGCACATCAAGAAGCTGATTTGAAAAACTGGAAAGGCAATCGCAAAAACTCGGGCTTTTTACCTGAAGAGCGTGCGTGGTTGACGGAGTTGTTCAGCCAGGTTGGCTGGGTAGATGTTTACCGTACTCTATATCCAACTGCAACTGACGAATGCTATACCTGGTGGAGTAATCGCGGGCAAGCTTGGGCCAAGAACGTGGGTTGGCGTATCGATTATCAAATCGCCACGCCCGGCATCGCTGCCAAGGCTGTTGCTGCCAGTGTTTATAAGGATGAGCGCTTCAGCGACCATGCGCCTTTGATTGTTGATTACGCCTATTAAATTATAGGTGCCCTTATGTATCAGTTTCGCCAAGCATTACTGACGGATGTTGAGTCTATCGTGCTGCTTGTGAACAGTGCCTATCGCGGTGAGTCTAGTCGCGCCGGTTGGACAAGCGAGGCGGATTTGCTGGATGGGTTAAGAGTAACGGCGGACGAGGTTAAACGCCTGATTGAATCGACCTCTGCGATTATTCTGCTGTGCCTGAGTGATGCGGAATTGCTGGGTTCCGTTTGTATCGAGCAGGAGCAAGATACTGCCCATGTTGGGATGTTTGTGGTCAAGCCGGTTCTGCAAGGTGGCGGCATAGGCAAGCAGTTATTGGCGGAGGCTGAGCGCTTAGCACTGCAAAAATGGCACCCACAAAAATTTCAAATGCATGTCATTACCTTACGCCACGAGTTAATTGCATTTTATGAGCGTCGGGGTTATCAACGGACTGGGCTATTGAGTGACTTTCCGGTTAACCCTGCATTGTGGCAAGCAAAACTAGCAGGGTTAAAGTTAGAGGCGCTTGAAAAATCCATATTGAAACAAGGCCTTGCTTGACGGTATTTATTTGTAAGCGTAAAGTCGAACTCTTATGACAAACAACATGATATTCAACTCAGGTATCGCCGCATCTGTGGCAATTAACCGCAAAGCGTTATGGCTGCGAGCCATAGCATGCTGCGGTTGTTGCTTGTCGTAATTTTAGCAACCGCGGGCTCTCCGCGGTTGTTCTGTTGTACTCCACCTCGTTGAGCCCCTATTTTAAGGGCAACAACATGCAATCCCAAACTCAACTAGCCTCACGTAATGCCTTAATCGGTGCATTAATGGTGCTGGCCGCCGCTGTCACTGTGTCGTCAAAAGCGATTATGGTGAAGTTGGCCTATGCTTATGCCGAACCTTTTCCTGTAGATGCGTCAACCTTGATTGCGCTACGCATGGCGTTTTCAGCCCCATTTTTTATTGGTTTGGCGCTATGGGTACGAGCCTCGGCGACAACGCCTAGTATCTCCAAGCGAGACGCATGGATGATCGTGTTGTTGGGTGTTGCTGGTGGCTATGCCCCGATGCTGCTGGATTTTGCTGGTTTGGTGTATGTGACTGCCGGCTTAGAGCGGGTGATTCTGTACGTATATCCAACTGTGGTGGTGATATTGAGTGCTTTATTATTCAAGCACCGCATTGGCAAAACCGTCTACTTTGCACTATTGGCAACCTATGCAGGCGTAGCCTTGGTGGTCGGGCATGATGTATTCACGCTAAAAACCGGCTCGGCTGAGACCATGTTTGGCGCAGCGTTAGTGTTGGCGAGCGCCATATCGTATGCTGCCTATTTGGTGGCAAGTGGTCGATTGATTCCGCGTGTAGGTGCTTCAGCATTTACGGCTTACACCATGCTGGCAGCCACGGTAGCTAGCGGTACCTATTATGCGAGTACTGTGCATAACGTCTCCATATTACATTTGCCGTCGCAGGTTTACTGGTTAACTTTGCTCATGGCCGTGGTTGCGACGGTATTGCCAGCTATTTTGTTGAATGTCGGCATACACCGTATCGGCAGCAGCAAGGCCTCGTTGATTAGCTCGGTCGGCCCTGTTTCGACCATCTTCTTGGCGAATATGTTTTTAGGTGAAACTGTCACTTTATTGCAGTTGGCGGGTACCGGTTTGGTGTTGATCGGTGTGCTGGCAATTAGTCTGGCTAAAAAATAGCTGAGTTGGGCTTCATCGCTGGGATGGGCATTCTCAGACTTAACGCATTCAAGCTTTGAATTTTGCAGCGTTGAGTTTGTGAAGCCCATTCATGACCAGTGAATATGCCGCAGGTACGACCACTAAGGTCAGTAAGGTTGAGGAAATCATGCCGCCGATAATGGCAACGGCAAGCGGTTTGTTGGTTTCACTGCCAGCCCCCAAGCCCAGCGCGGCGGGTAGCAGGGCGAGAATAATGGTGAGCGAGGTCATCACAACCGGGCGTAGTCTGATTGGGCAGGCTTCTTGCAACGCTTCGTTGATGCTGGCGCCTTTCTCATGCAGCTGATTGGTTAAATCCACCAGTAAAATCGAGTTCTTGGCGACTAAGCCTATCAGCAGCACCAAGCCGATCATTGAATAAATATTCAGCGTATCGCCAGAAATTAGCAGTGCCACCAAGCCGCCAATAATGGCGAGTGGCTGCGCCAGCATAATGATGAATGGCTGGATAAATGAGTTGAACTGGCTGGCCAGCACCATGTATAGCAGCACAAAGGCGAGCAGGAATACGAACTTGATATTGCTTAAGGTTTTACCAAACTCTTCCGCCTGACCAGTCATTTTGAGTGTGTAGTCGGCTGGCACGACTTTACTGGCGGTTGTTTTTACAAAATTGACGGCATCGCCCAGTGGCATGTTCGGATTGGCATAAAAGTTAGCCGCATATTGCAGGTCGTAACGGCCGATGACTGCCGCACCTAGCTCACGTTTAAAGCTGGCCACGGCATCAATGCGAACCAACTCCCCCGTACTGCTGCGTAGATAGATTTTGTTTAAATCAGCCACATTTTCGAGTGCATCTTCATTGGTTTTTAGGCGAATGTCGTAACGTTGACCATCCCCATTGGTGTCATTGTATTTTGCAACATCGATGCCGCCGGCATACAGGCTGACCGCCGTTGCTATGTCGTTGGCATTTAAGCCTAATGTGGCGGCTCTGGCACGGTCAATCTGCATATTGAGCTGCGGTAAATCCAGTTGTACGTCTAGGTCGACTTTACCCATCTCAGGATTGTTGCTTAGTGATTGTTGCATGAGTTGAGAAATGCGGCCGATTTCCTGCAAATTCACGCCAGTCAGGTTGAACTGTAGCTTCTCGGAGCGTTGGCCGCGTGCGATAGAGGCTGGCGATGGCATGGCGCGTACACCGGGAATATTATCGAACTCTTTTTTAAGTTCTTTAATCAGGGTTTGCTGGCTTTTTTTGCGTTCAGTTTTTGGTTTCAAACGCACATTCACATTGCCTTGATTCACTTGGCCGCGTGAGCCTGTCCCCAGCGTTGAGAAGTAACTTGCGACTTCATCCTTGTGGCTGGCGATAGTCGCTTCAACCAGTTTCAGGCGCGAGTCGCTATAGGCCAAGCTTGAACCTAGTGGCGTTTTCACGCTCACGCTAAAGCTGCCTTCGTCAGACTCTGGCACAAAGTCCTTTTCGACGTGCTGGAAAGCATAGCCGCCCATGAGCACCACAAAAATAAGCGTGATCAGTAACACCAGTCCACGATGCTTGAGGGTAAAGTTCAGAAACTTTTTATAGATGTCATCTAACGCGCCCAGAATGTTGGCGATGCCGGTGTAAAACTTATTTTCATGATGGCTAACATTCAGAAAGCGTGAGCACAGCATGGGCGTTAGTGTGAGTGACACGAATAAAGACGCCAGTACGCCGAATGTAACGACCACGCCGAACGATTTGAAGAACTTGCCGATAATGCCATCCATAAAAATCACCGGTGCGAAAATACATACCAATGATAATGAGGCGGCAATCACGGCGAATGTGACTTCGCGTGAGCCATTCAACGCGGCGCTCATAGGGTTGCGGTCTATGGTTTGGCGATGGCGATAGATGTTTTCCAGTACCACAATCGCATCATCGACCACTACGCCGATTAACAGCAACAGCGCCAGCAGCGTCATTGAGTTGAAAGTGAAGCCGGAAAAATACATCACGGCAATGGCCGCCAATAGTGAAACGGGAATGGCCGTGGCAATAATCAAGGTAGAGCGGATGGAGCGCAAAAAGATAAATACAATCAGTGCGGCGAGTAGCGTGCCTTCAATGAGATGCTCTTTGAGAGAGTAGACCAATTGGTTGATGAAAATAGAATCGTTGGTGGAGATTTCCAGACTCAAGCCGGGCGGCAAATTGGGGCGAATATCGTTTTCGAGTCTGCGTTCTACTTCGTCAATAATCGCCACGGTATTGGCGTTGGCGACCTTTACCATGCCCAAGCCTACGGTAGGTTTGCCGTTATAGCGCGCGACCTGACGGTTATCGGTAATGCTATCTTCAACGGTCGCTACATCTTTGAGGCGAATCGGTACGCCGGCTTTGGTGAGCACGACTAACTCGGCCAAGTCTTTAATGTTGTGAAATTCGAGATCGAGTTTGAGTAACTGTTCGGCTTGGCTGCTGACTAAAAAGCCGCCGGGTAGCTGTACATGTTCGCGATTGAATGCGCTAATCAGATCGTTGGCGGTGAGCTTGTAGGCTGCCATGCGCTCGGGTGAAACGCTGACGCGTATCACGCGGTCGCGGCGGCCACCTAATGTGACCTCACCGACGCCGCTGATGGTTTCGAATTTTTTCTTGAGTACGTTGCTGGCGTATAAATTCAGTTGCTGAATCGTGCGATCGCCACTCAGTGCCAGCCAGATCACGGCTTGCGCATTGGTATCCACTTTTTGCACGGTGGGCGGGTCGGTATCGTTCGGTAAGCGGCGCAGTATCTGGCTCACCTTGGCTTGCACTTCGTTATAAGCTACGTCAATATTCTTATCGAGAGCAAACGTGATGCTGATGCTGGAAACACCGGGCGAGGAGGATGATTGAATGTGCTCAATGCCCGGTGTGGTGTTGATGGCCGATTCAATAATGCTGGTGATGCTGGCATCCACCACATCCGGGTTCGCACCACGTAGCGTGGTGTTGACCAGAATCACCGGGAAATCAATCGACGGGATACGGTCGACACCGATGCGTTGGTAGGCGATGATGCCGAATAAGACGATGACGCCGGAGAGCATCCACGCGAGAACGTGGCGCTTGATGGAAAGTTCTGGCAAATTCATGAGCTGACTTCTTTTAGCGCTTGCTGTTTGGTTTATCTGCAGCAGTCTTTACTGGTGTACTGTCAGTTAAGAATCCAGCGCCATCTACCACGATCGTGTCATTGGCATTGACGCCTGAAAGTAGTTCAACCATGCCGTTTTGGCGTAGCCCGGTTTTTACTATTGCTTGATAGGCAATGTTGTCGCGCACCACATACACCACCTCACCTGCAGGGCGCAGTATGACGCTTTGCTCTGGTACCATCATTGCAGCAGGCTCTGCACCTAAAATTACCGTGCCTGTCACGCTGGCGCCAGGCTGCCAGCCGGGTTCATTGGTGACATCAGCAATGACATCAATGCTGCGGTTGCCCTCGGTAATCATCGGTTTCAATTCATGAATAACGGTGCTAACGGTTTTTGCATTGCTTGGGGTGGTGAGTCGCACTTTTAGTCCGGGCTTGAGTTGCGCGCCAATTTGCTCAGGAAAAGGCAGGTGAGCACGTAAGCGTTGTTTAGAAATGATTTGTACAATAGGGTCGCCGATGCGCACATATTCGCCTGAGTCGACAATCTTTTTCTCCACGACGCCATTCGTTGGCGCGTAAACTTTGGTTTTGCTGCTGTTGTGCTCAATGCTGGTCACACGCGCTTTCGCGCCTTCTAGCTGCTCTTTGAGCACATTTTGTTGTGCGGCATCCGTATCCACCGCATTTTGTGAGATGAATTTCTTGTATACCAATGCTTGATTGCGCGCGACCGTTTTAGTCTGGTTGTCTAGTTGCGCCTGAATACGTGCCACCTCGGTTTTGGCTTCATTGCGCTGCATAGCAAAGTCGGTTGCATCCAATGTGGCAATCAGCTGGCCTTGTTTCACTGCTTGGCCGGGATTTACATGCACTTTAATCACGCGTGCC
>JAZJYS010000038.1:25377-63038 GCA_040390265.1 Pseudomonadota bacterium
CTGGCCTTGTTTCACTGCTTGGCCGGGATTTACATGCACTTTAATCACGCGTGCCGCGACCTCTGCCGCAATGGTTGGGTCAATTAAACCTTCCAGTGAGCCTACCGTTTGCTCGGTGATTTCAATGGATTGATTATGTACTTGTGTGACTGTGACTAGCGTGGCTTTGGGGGATTTTTTAGGGTCACTCTTATTGTCACTGCCGGCATTTTTTGCACCACAGGCCATGAGGCAAACTGAGAGGGACAAGGCAATAATTTGCATGGATTTTTGCATGGGTTTATTCGGCTTTTGCAAGGTTGTGTGTTTGCGTGGCGAGGCTTTGCCAATCAAAATAGGGGCCTGGATCTGTTTTGCGGATTGGGGCGATGTCAGAGTGACCCACTATAGCCTGTATCGGGTAAACACTGATAAGGTTGGTGGTTAATTTTTTTAACGTTTCATACTGTGCGGGTTCAAATGCTTCAAAGTCTGAACCTTCAAGTTCTATTCCGACTGAAAAGTCGTTGCAGCGTTCACGACCTTGCCAGCTTGATACGCCAGCATGCCAAGCGCGATTCAGGCATGATACAAACTGTATTAGTTCACCATCACGCCGAATCAAAAAGTGCGCGGAGACTTTGCGTGTGTAAATTTCAGCGTAGTAAGGATGTTCGGCCGGGTTAAGCTGGTTGGTAAATAATTCAATAATGCCGTTGCCACCATATTGGTTAGGTGGCAGGCTTATGTTATGAATGACGATTAGGCTGATTGAGTCGGCGGTACTTGTTGAACTGTCTTCATTAGTTGAATGGGCGGCTCTGGTATCAAAATTAGGCGAGGCAATCTGCCGCGCGTCTATCGCATAACCTGCCTCATCAATCGCATATGATTTCATAACTGCTAATTTTATGCGAAATTTCAGTTAAAAATCACATAAAGATCACAGATAGCAGCAAGTAATCCGATAAAATCACAACATTGATTACCTAATAAATTAAGGAAGCGCCTAGATGGTATTTTTTCAACTGTTTCTCATGCTGATTGTGATTCTAATTGCAGCCGAAGTGTTTACGAATGCGCTGGAGCATTTAGGTGAAAAGCTCGGTATTTCCGAAGGTGTAACCGGCTCAATCTTTGCCGCTGTGGGCACGGCATTACCAGAAACTATGGTGCCATTGCTTGCTTTGCTGGCAGGTACCTCGAACGTGGCGACGAACGAGGAAATTGGCGTGGGTTCAATTCTTGGTGCGCCTCTGATGCTGGCTACATTGTCTATTTCACTGATGGCGATTTCTGTTTGGAAACGTCGCGGTACGCACGGTCACTTAAGACCAGAGCGCACCGGTTTGACGCGCGACCTCAACTTTTTCATCATTGCATTTAGCTTTGCCGCTATTGCCATGTTTGTGCCACACACGCTCACTGCGGTGCGTTACGGCATGGGCGCGGGTATGGTATTGATTTATTTTGTATACGTGATGATGACGATTAACGCTTCCAAAGCGCTAGTGGCAGATGGTCACGCGACTGAAGCTGGTGGCGACATGTTTTTATGCAAAATTGGTTTGCCTAATAATATGATTGTTATCATTATCCAACTGGTATTAGGTTTGGCTTTATTGGTCGCTGGTGCTAAAGGCTTTATTCATGGGGTTGAAGCCGCCGCGCAAATCATCGGTATTTCAGCCTTGTTACTTTCTTTATTGATTATTCCGATTGCCACTGAATTGCCAGAAAAAGTGAACAGCATCTTGTGGATCCGTAAAGGCAAAGATACCTTGGCATTCGGTAATATCACGGGCGCGATGGTGTTTCAAGGTACGCTGTTACCAGCCATTGGTATTATGTTGACGCCGTGGGAACCACGTTCAGAAGTGGCTTTAGGTGTCGCAATGACCTTGATGGCGGCTATCTGGTTGCGCTACCTAATGGCCAAAGGTGGCATTAAGGTGTGGCACTTGTTGGTAAATGGTGCGATGTATGTGACTTATTTGGTGTTGGTGCTGCGCTAAAGTTAGCTAGGATCTTGTGAAAGAGCGTTGCTCTGGGAGCCGCTCTGCTATTGTCTCGCAGAGCATCGATTTTGGAGATATTGGGAAAAGGGTGAGTTGCCGAATACGGCATTCACCCTTATTTTTGGGCAGCGCTTTCACACATTAATCGTTTATTTATAACGATTCAGATGGAGTCTCATCCTCAATCTCACCATCCAAGTCTTCTTCTTTTGTCAGCCCAAGTTTAGACAGCCGATAACGTAAGGTTCTAAAACTAACCCCTAGCAATTTTGCTGCGGCGGTTTTGTTGTTATTGGTTTTGCTTAACGCGCTCATGATGGCGTTCTTTTCAATCTCTTCAAGATAGTCTGGCAGGCTGACATTAGAAATTGTATCTGCCGTAAATAATGCCGTATCAGGCGGGCTTTGATCGGGAATCAACGCACCTTCATGCAGCAGGTCTTCCGTGGTGATCGTTTTGCCATCACACATCGCCAGTGCGCGTTCCAGCATATTTTCCAGTTCGCGGACATTGCCAGGAAATGGCAGCTTTGTAATGTAGTTTTGTGCCGCATCATCCATTTGCGGTATCGGCACTTTTAGACTGGCACAAAGTTTGGCCATTAACAGGTTTGCTAATAATGGAATATCTGATGGATGGTCGCGCAAAGCGGGCATCTTGAGTTGAATGACGTTGAGTCGGTAATATAAGTCTTGCCGGAACAAGCCAGCATCCATCATTGCACTTAAGTTTTTATGCGTGGCACTAATAATGCGTACATCAACAGTTTCTTCCGTCGCACCACCTACCATGCGCACCTTCTTCTCTTGAATAGCACGTAATAACTTCACTTGCATGGCAAGCGGTAAATCGGCGACCTCATCCAGAAACAATGTGCCGCCATTGGCTGCTTGAAACAGGCCTTCTTTATCTTGATTGGCGCCCGTGAAGGCGCCTTTTTTGTAGCCAAAGAACTCACTTTCCATCAGGTTTTCTGGGATTGCGCCACAGTTGACCGCAATAAATGCGCCATCACCGCGTGAACTATTTTGATGGATAAGCTTGGCTGCTAGCTCTTTGCCGCTACCAGACTCACCGCTGATATAGACTGGCGCCTGACTGCGTGCCAGCTTGGTAATCATGCTTCGAACGTACTGAATAGGTTCGGAGTCACCAATCATGTCCAATGTATTGGTATTGTTGGCACTGGCCTGATTGGAAAGTTTAAGCGCAAACTCGATCACTGGGCGTAGTTGTTTTAACGAGATTGGTTTTGTTAAGTAGTCAAACGCCCCAGCTTTTAGGGCAAACACAGCGTTTTCAGCGCTGGCGTGTGCCGTAATGACGGCAATCGGCAAGCCCGCATAGAGTTCGGCAACATGGTTGACCAAATCCAGACCTGAGCCATCAGGCATTTGCATGTCGGTGAGGCAGAGCGCATATTGGCGTTGCTTAAGTAGTGTCTTCGCTTCTACTACGCCGCTAGCGCTGTAGGCTTCAATACCCATGCGCTCTAACGTCATGACCAATAGCTCACGAATGTCAGTTTCATCGTCGACGATTAAGCATGTTGGTTTTTGAGTCATGCGACATTATGCCTTTTTACGGGGATTTTTTTAAGTGAACGATAAATGCACTGCCGGTGTCCAGTGTCTGATATTGCAAACTGGCGCCGTTTGCTTGAGCAAGTTCGCGTGAAATATAAAGCCCTAAGCCGCTGCCTGTATTTTTTGTTGTAAAAAATGGCTCGAATAGCTTGTGTTTATCTTGCTCTGAAACGCCATCACCATCATCTTTTATTTCAATGTTGATACCAGCGTTACCGGTTTCTATACAATTCAACAGGACGCTGGCAGTTTGTTTGTTGCTGTGTTGCCAGGCATTTTTACATAGATTCCATAGAATCTGTGTCAAGTGACGTTGGTCAAAACAAATGGTTTGTTTTTGTAAGGGCAATGCTAATTGGAAGTGTGACATTGGTACTTTTTCAACGGCACAGAATTGCGTATAAAAATCTATCAAGAACTGACCTAGCTCAATAGACCCTTGTTGGGTACGGTCACGACGGTTAAGTTCGAGCACATCTTTAATGATTTGGTCGATGCGCTGAATATTATCTGTCACTATATTCAGAATGCGCTTAGTGGCGGCAGAGGTCTCATCCTCTTGTAACAATTGATTCGCGTGGCTAATTGCGCTTAATGGGTTACGGATTTCATGCGCAATATTGGCGGTCAGCCTGCCTAGCGCAGCTAGTTTGGCTTGTTGCGCGGCGGCTTGTAATTGGCTCCAATCCTGAATGAAAATGACCGCACCAAAGTAATTGTTTGATTGATTGTTCAGATGGTCATTAAACTCGCTGGAGTTTTTTAATGGGTGAATGGGCATAAACCTGAGTTTCAACTCGCGGTTATCGATTGAAACGATGGTGTCTGAATCACCCTTTTCTAGCCAATGGTTTAGTGCTTTAGCTATTTGAGGAATGCTATTTGCTAACGCTATATTGCTAGTGTCGTTTTTTTGTAGGGAAAGTAGTGATTCCGCTTGTAAATTGTGGTGACGAATATTGAAGTTTTGATCTATAACCAGTACACCATCATGCATCTCCTGCGTAATCAAGGCATTTACTTGAGCCAAATTTTCAAGGTCAATGCCACGCGCAGAGGCTAAGGCTTCGCTATGCTGCATGCGCTTCGCAAGGCTATGGGCAAGCCATGCAGTTGCAAAGCAGCTTAAACTCAACATCACTGGCAGTGTGTAGGTTGAGGGTGACGCATCCCATTTTACAATTTGATAACTTTGTTCAAGTAGCAGTCCGATACTGGCAATGGCCGCATAAAATAGGGCTAAACGACCATTGCTGACTAGTCCTGCAGTCACAATGGTAATAATGAGTAGCAGACCGAGCCCATTTTGACTGCCGCCGGTCGCATGCATTAACAAGGTAATGAAAACGATATCAATGACGATTTGTATAGGCAGTGCGCGGACGAGTGTTGCTAACTTTAGCTGGCTTAGGCTCAGTAAGGTGATGCTGAAAATGGTGTAAGCAACGGTTAGTTTGAAGAATAAAGGCGCATTTTCGTGATCTAACCAGTTTGCTTCGCCTACATAGAGGGAAATAAAGAGAAAAGTTAAGCTTAGTGTAAAGCGAAAAATATTGATGACATGAATGGCGCGGGCTTGTAGTGATAAGTCCTCTGATTTGGCGATGCTTGCCGTAGTTGTATGACTGGTGTTTAAACCAAATTTGAATTTAAAGAAATTCATTTACTTTTTGATGTGCGCCTTGCTGCAATAGAAACTGCCATTGATCATAAAAGCTTCTGATCTCGGCAAATGAACGGCACAGGTAGCGCATTGCACCATATCCTCAGTTTCACTACCACTCTCATCTGAAGGGCTGCGATTCGATGACTTGTTTTGATGCGATGAACTTGATTGGTTCATCACTCTTTTTAGAAAGAGGATGGCAAACCAAATAATCAGGCCTAGAAAAATTAGTTTCCACATCATTTTTACTCAACTAATGAATTGGTATGATTGTAACTAAAGGTGGGCTTAGTTCAAAATGTAAACCTGATATACTTTGGCTTTTGCCGGCATGGCGCGTAACGCTATGCTTTGGCAAAATTTAGTGATTGGTTGACTGCCAATCTTCATCTGCATAATGGCAACTATTCTTTAAAACATGGCAACAGCGAAAGAACTTTCTGATTTTCTTGAGGCAGTAGAGCGTCGCGCGTTTAAGCAAACAGTTTATGCCGTGCGTGATGAGCATGCTGCGCTTGATATCGTGCAAGACGCGATGATGAAACTCGCCGAAAAATATGGTAATAACCCTGCGTCAGAGTTCCCGATGCTGTTTCAACGCATTTTGCAAAATACCATGCGCGACTTCTGGCGCAGACAAAAAGTACGTAACCTATGGACAACTTTATTGTCCTCGTTTGGCCGCAATGAAGATGGTGAAGATCGTGACCCTTTAGAAACGATAGATGTTGAAGATGATAGCGATGAGCCTTCTGCACAACTGGAACGTAGCCAAACAATCAAGTTGATTGAAGGCGCGCTAAAAAAACTGCCAGCACGTCAACGAGAAGCTTTTGTGTTGCGTTACTGGGAAGACATGGATGTAAATGAAACCGCTAGTGTGATGGGCTGTTCTGGCGGTAGCGTTAAAACGCACTGTTCTAGAGCGGTGCATGCGTTAGCGATTGAGTTAAAAAAACAGGGTTTGGATAAGCTGGGTTTAAGTGATGCTTCCCAGCTTGATTCTGTTTTGGCTGACAATAGCTCGGGAAGCTAGGAGGCGGGCGATGAGTGAATATGAAAATAAAACAATGCGTACGTTAGAGAGTGATATGTCCCAAAACATGCAACAAGCTAATGCAGAAGCACAAGTTGCAAATGCGATTGTTGGCTTGTTGGACGGGCAGGTACAGCATATAGATGCTGAGTTTGCTGGTCGCTTGTCTACTGCGCGCGGTCTGGCTGTTAACCGGTTAGTTGAGCGGCAGGCGCAAATGGCTAGTGCCCATGGTATTGGCCGCAGCGGAAATGTATTACAGTTGTTTGGCGGTCATGTTGGTCAGTATTTAGGGCATCACCGCTTCATGTCTTTTATGTTGGTCGGGGCTGCAATCCTGATCGCATTTTTTGCAGCAGAGCAATTCGGATTTAACAATAATTTAGAACATAGCGATGCATTCTTGCTGGCGTCAGATTTGCCGCCGGAAGCCTATGCTGATAAAGGGTTTGATACATGGTTAGATACAACGGCAGATTAAAATGTATCGTACTTGCTTTAGTACTATTGTTTAGTGGTTTATCCTTTGCTGAAGATGCAAATGTATCTTGGGCGCAATTGAATGATGCACAGCGTAAGGTATTAAATCCACTGGCTTCTGAGTGGGATACTTTACGTCCCTGGCAACGTGAAAAAATGCTGGATATCGCACGTGACTATTCCAAGATGACGCCAAGTAAGCAAGCGCTTGTGCAAAATCGCCTCACTAACTGGAGTCGGATGACGCCTTACGAGCGCGAAAATGCCAGAAAAAAACATCAGCAGTTTCAAGCCTTATCCCCTGCAAAAAAAGAGGAATTGCGTAGAAAATGGCTGGAGTATCAAAAATACTCTGAAGCTCAGCAACAAAAATTACGCGCTGAGTCACCAGATACTTACACTGATGCAGATTTAGAATAGAGGTTTGATAAGATTGTGAGTTGTTGAAGATATGCAAGATAAAACGCAAAATCAAGTTAATACGAATAACCAGGATAAGCCGCAAATTAAGGTAATAGCAAACGAACGAGCCCCAAGTTTAATCAAGCTTGGGGCTTGTCTTATTTATGATGCACTGGTGGTGGTTGCGCTGTGTTTCATCTGTGTGCTGATTTTTAGACTGCTGGCAGGTGATGCTACATATGGTATTAAACGGCATCTGTTGCAACTATTTCTTTGGTTGTCTGTAGGCGCATATTTTGTTTGGTGCTGGTCAAAAAGCGGACAGACGCTCGCAATGCAAACTTGGCGTTTCAAGCTCGTCAATCAAGAAAGCAGCTTGCTCTCGGTAAAGATGGCGATACTTCGATATATTCTGGCAACATTGAGTTTAATGCTATTTGGCGTTGGTTTTCTATGGGCTATAGTGGATGCGAATCGACTATTTTTACATGACAGAATCCTTGGAAGCAGGATTCTTCAGCTTTAGAAGTTCAAATTTCTTATTTGCATCCGGCATAGTTTAAAGTTGCCGGATTGTTTATCTACGTTCCACGTAATACAGCATGCTCAGCCCTGCCACTAGGAATAAAATGGTGGGCATGATCGCACTAAACAGTGGCGGCCAGTCATTGAGTAAGCCTAGGTGCACAAACACCCGATTTAATATCTGATACAACACCCCCAGCATAATTCCGACAAATATTTTGGTGCTTGCACCAGTTGCGCGTTGTTGGATAAAGCCGAACGGTAACGCCAAAATGACCATGACTAAGCAGGCTAGTGGGTAAATCATTTTTGCCCAAAGCGCTACGTCATAGCGCGTTGTTTTTTGTTTATTAATCTTTAAGTGATTGATATAAGAATATAAGTTCCAGACAGACATTTTTTCAGGCATGACCAATAATACATTGAGCAACTCGGGGCGAATAAGTGAATGCCACTTTGTTTCGGCGGATTGGTTAACGTGAATAGAATCTGTCGCAAAGTCTGTTTTTGTAACGTCTTTAAGGCTCCAGTAGTCTTCTACAAATTGCCCACTTTTGGCGGTGCTAGATGACAGCAGTTTAAAGTGTTGGTCAAATTCATAGATGTGGATATTGAGTAAAGTGGCGTCTGGCAGCACTTCCTCGACATTGACAAAGCTATTGCCGTCTTTCACCCACAAGCCAGAACGAAAGTCTTGGGCAACCACCGAGTCTGTGGCTTTAATGCGCATCCGTTGCGCCATTTTTTCGCTTAGTGGTGTGATGAGTTCACCAATTAAGAAAGTCATCAAAGTAAACACTAAGCCTATTTTTAATAGCAGCGTTGCGATATTGATGAGGGATACGCCACTGACTCTTAATACCACGAGCTCTGAGTAGCGTGCAAACTGGCCTAAACTCATCATGCAGCCAACAAGCACGGCCACGGGCATCACGTCGTAAACATGACCAGGGGCACTCATTAATACAAATAATAGTACTTTGCCTAAGCCGTAGCTTCCTCTGCCCAAGCTTTCAAGCTCTTGAATTAAATCAAAAAATGAGAACATCGCAATCAATGCCAGCATAATGAGCAGCACATTGACGGCAACTTCTTTCAAAATGTATCGTGCGATTATTTTCATTGGTTATTTTATCGCTGGCGTAGGTTTGTCATTGTTAGACTTACGCGTATGCCAAAGATTGATCCAAGAGGCTGGAAGCATGTTTGGAAGAATGGGTAATTGGCGTGTACGGCGGTAGAACATGTACACGCTAAGCGCCAAAAATAGCAGATGTATTGGCCATAAACCAATGGTGACGCTAGTCTTGCCTTGTGCAATCCAGGCTTGAATAATGCTAAGCAGGTTGTTGTAGATAATATAGATGACTAGTGCCAGTGCAAAATTGGTCGAGCGACCGGAGCGTGGATCTAGTGAACTGAGAGGGATGGCGAGTAGTGCAAGTATCAGGGCTGAAATGGGGATGGCTAAACGCCATTGTAATTCGGCATTATTGGTGCTGTTATGATCCTCTATTAGTTCCCGGCTAGATTTGGACTGTGTGCTTGGTAGTACGTGTTTAACTTCTGCGGCTTCAACGCGGATTGCATAGCGTTCAAATTCAGTGGTGCTATATTCAGAAGAGTTGGGCGTGCCTTGGTAGCGGCGCCCATTTTGCATGACTAAAAAGTGGTCGCCATTTTTCTCAACAACGCGGCTACCTTGCGCGGCTACGGTGATGCCGAGTTTTTGATGTTGGATGGATTGGACGAAAATATTTTTAACGACATTGCCTAGCTCATCAAAGCTTTCTACAAAGAATACACGGTCAGCGTGTGCGGATTCTTTGAACACACCAGGGCTGATAGCCGATAAGTCATCACGACTTTCAAGTTGTTCTTTATAAGCCTCAACCTTATTCGTCGCCCATGGCGTGATAAATAGGCTCAAAATTGAGATGAGTGTGATGATGGGTGCCGCGAACGTAAGGATGGGACGGATCCAGCTTCGAATACTTAAGCCTGAGCTAAACCAAATGACCATTTCAGAGTCACGATACCAACGGGATAAAGTTAGAAGTATTGATAAGAATAAGCTGAGTGAGAGTAGCATGGGTAAAAACCGGATAAGGTTGAAGCCCAAGATGGTCGTAATGGCATCATTCGGCAAAATACCTTTGGCGGCTAGTTGAATCAGGTATCCCGCGCGTTGCGCAACCACAACCCCTACCAGGATGAGAAATGCACCAGTAGCTGTGGAAATAAGTTCTTGAAAAAGCGCGCGCCTAAAAAGCATATGATTTATGGATGACTGTTTATTTACAACTTTGAATTACGTGTAAAACACGAGATAATTTACCAAACAATATAAAAGGTTAGAACACTATGAAGCGCAACACCATGGAATTTAGCATAAAAAACGGTAATGTGGAAAAGCAGCGTAGCGATTGTGTCATTGTTGGCGTGTATGAGTCGCGAAAACTGTCGAGTGCTGCACAAGCAATTGATGTTGCTTCTGCTGGATATATCGAGACTATTCTCAAGCGTGGTGATATGGAAGGTAAGCTGGATGCAGCATTAATGTTGCATAGCGTACCGGGCATATTAAGTGAGCGCGTGCTGTTGGTAGGCTTAGGTAAAGAGCAAGACTTCGCCGAAACACAGTATTGTAAAGCGGTGCGTGCTTCTGTTAAAGCGCTGGCAGCCAGTGGCGCGGGCGATGCGGTTTCATATTTAGCTGAATTGCCAGTTAAAGAATTAAGCGTGCGCTGGAAAGTGGCGCACATGGTTGAAGTGACATTGGATGCGACATACCGTTTTGATGCACCTAAAAGAAAAAATGATGACAGCAAAAAAGAGCAGAAAAAGAAAGGTGTTGAAAAACTAAGTATTAATGTTGTCCAGTCTAGCGAAGTAAAAGATGCAGAAGCAGGTTTGGCTGACGGTCAGGCTTTGGCTAATGGTGTAAGTTTGACCAAAGACTTAGGCAATTTACCGCCGAATGTTTGTACGCCGACTTATCTTGCCGAACAAGCGGTAGCGCTTGGTAAGAAATATGACCTGAAAGTTGAAGTGTTAGAGCGTAGCGAACTCAAAAAGCTTGGCATGGGTTCATTTTTGGGTGTGACGCAAGGCAGTGAAGAGCCGCCAAAATTAATCGTGATGCAGCATTTAAACGGCAAAAAAGGCCAGAAGCCTATTGTGCTAGTGGGTAAAGGTATTACCTTTGATACTGGTGGCATCTCAATCAAGCCGGGCGCTGAGATGGATGAGATGAAATACGATATGTGCGGCGCGGCAAGTGTGCTGGGCACATTCAAGACCATTGCGGAAATGAATCTGCCATTGAATGTCATCGGTATTATTCCAACCTGTGAAAATATGCCGGATGGCCGCGCAACAAGGCCAGGTGATGTATTGACCAGCATGTCAGGTTTAACGATTGAGGTGTTGAATACTGATGCCGAAGGGCGTTTGATTCTGTGTGATGCTTTGACCTATGCAGAGCGCTTTGAGCCAAGTGCTGTGGTGGATATTGCCACGCTGACAGGCGCCTGCGTGATTGCCTTGGGCCATCATGCGAGTGGCTTATTTAGTAATAATGACGACTTGGCTAAAGAGCTGCTACGTGCTGGTGAAGTGGCATTAGATCGTGCATGGCACATGCCAATGTGGGATGACTATCAACCCTTGTTGGATAGTAATTTTGCCGACATGGCCAATATTGGCGGGCGTGCTGGCGGCAGCATTACAGCAGCTTGCTTCCTGTCACGCTTTGCTAAAAAGTATGAGTGGGCTCACTTGGATATTGCAGGTACTGCTTGGAAGTCAGGCAAAGAGAAGGGCGGTACCGGTCGACCAGTGCCATTACTGACAGAGTTTTTGGTAGCTCGTGCAAATAGCACTAAGTAATTTAGTTAAATGACTCGAGTCGAATTCTTCTTTAATGTGCCTGATAAGCTCATCAAGATTACGGAGCTTTGTGAAAAGGCGGTAGCAAAAGGCCGCCAATTAACAATTTTCACGCCAGACGATGCGACAAGCGACGCGTTGCAGAAAACGCTATGGCAACAGGCTGCGACGAGTTTTTTGCCAAGCAGCAAGTCTGATGCTGTCTTGAGTGAGTTTTCGCCGATCGTGCTTGATATGAGTGGCGAACAATTGCGACAAGATGATATTTTGATTAATTTACAGGCACAGCATCCACCATTTTTCAGCCGATTTAGATATTTGGTTGAACTGGTGGGCGTAGACGAAGCGGATAAGGCGGCAGCCAGATCGCGTTTCAGATTCTATCGAGACAGAGGTTATGAAGTGAAATCAACTGATGTTGCAGCAAGCTCAAGCTAAGGCGTTTAAATATGCAAGAAGATGACATTCCACTGCTAACGGAAGTGCGCGCAGTAACGGCGATGCCTGTCGTTAAATCAGTCACTATCACCGCTGAATTGATTGCCGAACTTGCTGCCCAATTAAAGCCGCAATTGAGGCTTCAATTGGAGCATGAAATTGAAGCGACTGTTACGCAGAAGCTGAAGGAAAGTATACGTGCGGAGTTGCTTGAAAGCTTGCTCAGTGAGTCTGCTAACCAGCAAAAAGTGAGTCAAGATGCGCTTACAGGTACGATAAATTCGTCAATTGAGCATGCACAACAAAGTTTGGCAGAAACTATCCAGCAAACTTTAGCACAAGAGCTTAGTCAGGCTGTTGTTATTGCCGAGCAGTCTTTGATGGATAAAACCTCGGATTTCTTTGATAAATCAAAAGCGGATTTAGCCACAGAGTTGCCGAGTATGCTGCATGTGAATGCTGCGATTATTAAAGCTGACCTTGAGTATGAGTTGAATCAAATGCAGGATAAGGGCGTTGTGGAAATGCAAGCCAAGCTTATCCAAACGTTCCCGATGATGGAGCAGTTGCTGAATACGCAACTGCAAACAAGGCTTGCCGATTTAGAAACTTCTACCGTAGAGAAAGCAATGCTTGCATTGCAAGCGGAGGTGTCGCGTTTACATGAAGATATTCTGGCGAAGCATCAAGCGAATCTGGCAAGTGAATTAACCACGATTTATCAGGGTTTGACGCAACAGACACAAGCTGAGCTAAGCAGCTATCTAGGCGTATTGCAGCTTGAATCTCAGCAACAGTTAGAGCAGAAGTTGGGTGATACTTTCCCGATACTGTACCAAAGCTTGTCGAATGAATTAAGTACAACCTTGCAACGTGATTTTGTTGCCTTGGCCGAAATTGCGAAAAATGATTTCAAGCAAGCGCTGGATAGTGAGTTGCCATCCGTACAGCAAGCCTTAGGTAACAAGGTGCATGAGATATTGGATGTTGAAGTGCCACGCATCGAACAAACGATGAGTTCAAATATTAAAGCGGAAATTGAGCGGATGCTTGATTCTGTGCGTATGGTATTTCAGAAGTAGTGAGAGGTGTTGTTCTTTAGCATTGATTTTATAAACCGACTTTTATAGACCATCAATGAGCATTTGATAGGCTTCAGCAGATAAAAGCTGTTTTTCCATATCGGCATTAAGTGGCTTGAACTTGAATATCCAAGCTTGGTAAGGGTCTTCATTAATCATCTCAGGCGTATTGAGTACGAGCTGATTGATTTCAGTAACCTCGCTATCGACGAGGGCATGTAAATCAGAGCCTGTTTTCACTGACTCGATAAGTCCGCATGGCTTGTTTGCGCTAAGAATCGTGCCGACTGCTGGGGCATCAATGAACACAATGTCCCCCAATAAATCTTGCGCATAATCAGTAATTCCGGCTTCCCATAGGCCATCTTCTGCTGGCTTGGTCCATAGGTGTTCTGGGCTGTAGAGTAGTGATTGAGGTATATTCATTTTTCTTGCTAAATGTGGTCGATATATGTGCTGGATGAATTCTCTCATAACTTAAAGCTTGGTGAGTGTTTAAAAACAAAATTTGTTAATGACAAAGCTAAAGTTTTTATATAGTATTCCGATGTAACTCTATGAACAGAAACAAACTAATTGAGAATAATCATGCGTAAATTTTTAATATTTTATATTGCCCTGATGCTCAGTGCCTCGCCAGTCATTTCACAAGCTGCGAGTAAAAAATCTCATAAGCCGGTTACGGTAAGTAGCAAACACAAGTATGTGAATCATAAATCAGGAAAGATGCGCGTTAATTATCGAGTGCGTCCATCAAAAGCGGCTACGGTTTATGCTGATTCGTATAATGGTAGTGCTCCACTTCGCTTAGCATCAGCTAAGGCGCTGGTGATTAACCAAACAACAGGTGAGACGGTTTTTGCAAAAAATACCAGTCAACCTACACCTATCGCTTCAGTGACTAAATTGATGACTGCTATGGTTATGCTGGATGCGCATTTGCCTATGGATGAATTGATCAATATTTCTGATGAGGATGTTGATTATTTGAAAGGTACACGCTCTAGATTAAGTGTTGGTACCGTGCTTACGCGTGGCGAGTTGTTGCAGATGGCTTTGATAGCCTCAGAGAATCGTGCCGCGGCTGCATTGGGTCGTAACTATCCGGGTGGTATTACAGCATTTGTGCGTGGAATGAACCGCAAAGCTGAAGTATTAGGCATGCGCTCTACACACTTCGTAGACTCTTCAGGTTTGGATAGCAGTAACGTATCTACCGCCGAAGATTTGGCGAAAATGGTGAATGCTGCTTATCATTACCCAGAGATTCGTCAAGTAACGACCACAGCATCACAGGCAGTGATGCCTGCCGGGCGTGCAAATCCAATTAATTTTGTGAATACTAATGCACTGGTGCGCGGTAGTAATTGGTTGATTGGATTGTCTAAAACTGGATTTATTAATGAAGCGGGACGTTGCTTGGTGATGCAGGCAGAGATTTCTGGGCAGCCAATGATTATTGTGTTGCTTGATTCAGTAGGTAAACAAACGCGTATTGGTGATGCAAACAGAATTCGTAAATGGGTGGAATACAATGACGCTAACTCTTTAGGTGCAAGAGTTAGCGGTTAGTGTATTTACTGATGTTTAAAGCAACCCAATAAAAAAGCGGTCATTAAGACCGCTTTTTTATTGGGTTAAATCTTTTTACTCGGCAGTGACTTTTTTGGCGGCTGGTTTCCTAGTCGCTGGTTTTTTGACTGCAGTCTTAGTGGTGCTGGCTTTCACTGTAGCCGGCTTCTTAACCGCTACTTTCTTCGCTGCTGGCTTCTTGGCACTGTCAGCCGTTGCTTTCGCACTCGTTTTTCTAGCTGTGGTCTTTTTAGCTGGAGCCGCTTTCGCCGCTTTTGCGTTGAGTAGCTCCAATGCCTCTTCCAAAGTAAGTGCTTCCGGTTCTACGCTTTTTGGTAGTGTAGCTCGCACCTTACCATGCTGCACATAAGGGCCGTAACGGCCTGCAAATACTTCAATTTGACCATCTTCGGTTGGATGATTGCCAAGTGAGCATAATGGAGCGGGGCCAGTGTTGGCTTGTGCCAGCAAAGCGACAGCACCCTCTAAGTTGATGGTAAATACGCTTTCACTTTTAGGAATGGATTTGAATTTAGCATCGTGATTCACGTAAGGACCAAAGCGGCCGATATTCGCAACGATTTTTTTGTTGGTTACTGGATGCAAGCCAAGATCGCGAGGTAGTGATAACACCATTGTGGCGGTTTCTAAACTCATGTCTGCGAGTGAGATTTCTTTAGGCACACTCACGCGTTTCGGTTTCTTTTTATCACCTTCTACAGCTAGGCCTAGCTGTAGATAAGGGCCATAAGGACCATTCATGAGAAAGATTTCTTTGCCGGTTTCTGGGTCGGTACCGATGGTTATAGGGTCGCTACCTGCTGCAGCTGCACCATCGGCACTACGTTTGTAATCACACTTGGGCGTATCGTTGTAGCCTGTGCAGCCAATGAAAGTACCATAACGGCTGAGTTGTTTTTGTAACGGCTTGCCGCATTTTGGGCAGGCTTCATCAATCAACTCATTGCCTGGGCGGTCTACGTCAGCTTTGCTGAGTAGTTGTTGATTAAAGCCTTGCCAGAACTCCGCCATGAGCGGTACCCACTCACGCTCGCCCTCGGCTACGCTATCCAGCGCATTTTCCAAGTTGGCAGTGAAGTCATAATCAACATATTTGGTAAAGTGTTCTGTTAGGAACTTGTTAACTACACGGCCTACATCTGTAGGGGTGAAGCGCTTTTTATCTAACAGCACGTATTCGCGATCTTGCAGTGTGCTGATAATGCTGGCGTAGGTAGAAGGGCGGCCAATGCCATACTCTTCCAGAATCTTAACTAGGCTAGCTTCTGAGTAGCGTGGCGGTGGTTCAGTGAAATGTTGATCGCCATATATTTTTTCAACGGTTAATACTTCACCTGTTTCAAGATTAGGCAGCTTGCTTTCGCCTTCCTCTTCCTCATCGTCGTTACCTTCCATGTACACGGCGATAAAGCCGGCAAATACCATGGTCTGCCCAGTGGCGCGGAATAAGTTTGCATCGCTGCCTACACTTAAGTCCACACTCACTGCATCAAATTTAGCCGGCGACATCTGGCATGCTAATGCGCGCTTCCAAATCATTTCATAGAGCTTGAATTGATCGTCAGTCAGGTATTGACGTACTTGTGCTGGTGTACGGGTAATGTCCGTTGGGCGAATCGCTTCATGCGCTTCTTGCGCACTTTTGGACTTGGTTTTGTACATCACAGGCGACTTTGGTAAATATTCTGCGTCAAAATTCTTTTTTACGTAGTCGCGAATTTGCATCACGGCTTCAGCTGCGATGCTAAATGAGTCGGTACGCATGTAGGTAATCAAACCCACAGTGCCGGTGCCTACGTCTACACCTTCATACAGTTGCTGGGCTACGCGCATGGCGCGTGATGTGGTGAAACCTAGCTTACGTACAGCCTCTTGTTGCAAGGTGGAGGTGGTGAACGGTGCGGCAGGGCTGCGGCTACGTTGTTTTTTCTCAACGCGTGAAACAGTGGTTTTACCGGCGCTGGCAAGGAGTAGCTTACCTACAATGTCAGCTTGCTGATCATGATTGATGACCGTGAACTGCTCGACCTTCTGGTTGTTGAGTTGTACCAGTTTGGCACTGAAACTATTGTGGTGCTTTAAAGCATCCAGATGAATAGACCAGTATTCTTGTGATTTAAAAGCTTCAATCTCAAGCTCACGCTCAACGATAAGGCGTAATGCCGGGCTTTGTACGCGACCAGCAGACAGGCCGCGGCGAATCTTTTTCCATAGCAATGGCGATAAGTTAAAACCGACCAGATAATCTAAGGCGCGGCGCGCTTGTTGCGCATTGACCATCGGCATTGAGATGTCGCGCGGCTCGGCAATGGCGTGTTCTACGGCACTTTTTGTGATTTCATGAAACACCACGCGCTTCATGAGCTTGTTTTTCAGTAAATTTTTAGATTTTAAAATCTCGGCAATGTGCCATGAGATTGCTTCACCTTCGCGGTCCGGGTCGGTTGCGAGATAGATGCTTTCTGCGCTCTTAACGGCTTTGGCGATTGCGTCGACGTGTTTACTGTTGCGGTCGATAATTTCGTATTTCATGGCGAAATTATCAGCCGTATCAACGGCGCCATTTTTAGGAATTAAGTCGCGCACATGTCCATAAGATGCGAGTACCTCAAAGTCGCTTCCAAGATATTTTTTCAGCGTTTTTGCTTTGGATGGTGATTCAACAATTAACAGTTTGGACATGAATGCCTAGGGTAAAGGGGTGTGTGAAAATGGGTTGCGAATACAATAGCTTGGATAATAGCAAGGTAAATGGTTATTAGACAATAAGTGTATCTCTAAAAATACAAGTATTCTTTTAATAATCAGTATTCATGCAACGCTGTGGGCTAATTACCTATTTCTGACAAATTCTATCTTGGCGCCTTCAGTTCCGGCCAAGCTTAACGCTGCACCTTCATTGGCAATATCACCAAATAATGGGTCATCATCTTCAGCTTTGGCCTGACTTAAGTTCTTAAAATCATATAAATTGAAGTCTGCCAAATGTGAAGGCTCAACGTTGCCAATAGCGCGGAATATATTGTTGATGCGGCCGGGCTGCTCGCGTTCCCAAGTTTGCAGCATGTCTTTTACTTTCTGGCGTTGCAGGTTTTCTTGGCTGCCACATAAGTCACATGGAATGATAGGAAACTCCATTTGCCGTGCATAACTGGCGATGTCTTTTTCACTGCAATAAGCGAGAGGGCGAATCACGATATTCTGTTTGTCGTTAGTGGCGAGTTTTGGCGGCATGGCTTTCATTTTTGCGCCAAAAAACAGATTCAAAAACAGTGTTTCTACAATGTCATCACGATGGTGACCAAGCGCGATTTTATTCGCACCGAGCTCTTTTGCAGTGGTGTAAATCACACCGCGACGCAGACGAGAGCAAAGTGAACAGGTAGTTTTGCCTTCAGGGATTTTTTCTTTCACAATCGAATAAGTATCTGCATCGACAATGCGGTAATCAATACCTAGTTTTTCAAAGTAAGCGGGCAAAATATCTGCCGGAAAACCTGGCTGTTTTTGATCCAGATTCATGGCAATCAGTTTGAAGTTGATAGGCGCACGCTCATGCAAGGCGAGCAATATCATCAGCATGGCATGTGAATCCTTGCCGCCACTCATGCATACCAGTACGGTGTCGCCTTCTTCAATCATGTTGTAGTCACCGATGGCTTTGCCCGTGGCGCTAATCAAGCTATTGCGTAGCTTGATGAAATTGTTGGAATGGTTGGCTGGTAAATGTTTAATCATGAAAATGTTGTCTGGTTTTTTGAGAGATTGTTAAAGATTGAGCGATCTGCCACCGTCTACGGCGAGTATATGCCCTGTAATAAATGGCGCATCAGCAATCAGGAATTTTACTGCTTTTGCGACATCCTCAGCTTCACCAACGCGCTTCAGCAGCGTTTGGCTAACCACACGCTGTCGATAAGTTTCGTCGAATTGCGGATTGCTTTCAGGCCATTGCACTGGGCCGGGTGCGACAGCATTCACGCGCACTTCCGGGCTTAGTTCATGCGCTAATGATTTAGTGAGTGTGACTAAACCTGCTTTGGCAACGCTATATATAATGTAACCTTTTTTTGGCCGCTCTACGTGCATGTCGGTAATGTTGACTATGCAACCGCGATTTTTACGCAGTTCCGGCGCTGCCGCTTGAGATAAAAATAGTGGCGCTTTTAAGTTGCTGCCCATTAGGTCATGCCATTTGGTCTCATCAATCTCGCCAATCTCACTAGGATAATAGGTAGAGGCGTTGTTAATGAGCACATCTAGGCGACCAAAGTGGCTAATGGTGTCAGTCATTAAGCTGGGAATAGCGGCAATGTTAAGCAGGTCACCCTGAATAATTTCTACGGATAGTGGTCGTTGCGAATTCAGTTCGTCTTGCAAGGCTCGTGCTTCGTTTAATGAACTGTTGTAGTGCACCATCAGGTTGAAGCCCTCGGCATGTAGCATGCGGCAGATTGCCGCGCCCACGCGTTTGGCACCACCTGTAATGAAAACCACTTTATTTGTATTGTCTGCTAGCACCGCTTTACCCCATATTTTCTGTCAACCATTATAATCTAACTCATGAGTACATTACCCACACCATCATTAGAAGCCCAACAGCATAGCCAGCAACTCGTTGATCTGATACGACATAACATCGTACAGGCTGGTGGCTGGCTAGATTTTTCCCAGATCATGCAGTTGGCACTTTATGCACCCGGCCTAGGTTATTACAGCGCAGGCAGTCAAAAGTTCGGTTCGGGCGGTGATTTTGTGACGGCGCCAGAGATTTCATCGCTATTTGCGCAAACAGTCGCCAATCAACTCGCGCAGGTTTTGCGCATAACCAAGGGTAATATTCTTGAGTTAGGTGCCGGCACAGGAAAGCTTGCTGCTGATCTATTGTTGACGCTGGCAGAATTGGATGCGCTACCAAACCAGTATTTTATACTAGAGGTGAGTGATCACTTGCGTGAAGTTCAGCTTGAATGGCTGCAGAAAAAAATACCTCAAGTGCTGATGCAGCGCGTAGTTTGGCTTGATACGTTGCCAGAAAAATTTGAAGGCGTAGTCATTGGCAACGAGGTTTTAGACGCAATTTCCGTGCATATTGTGCATGTAACACTGCAAGGCCTATGTGAGCGAGGCGTGGTGATTGAGAAAGAGGGGCTTGCTTGGCAGGATAAGCCCGTGCACGCTGAAAATAAGCAGGATTTGCACGATATGGTGCAAGCCCTTAACTTACCGGAAGGTTACATCACGGAAGTTTGTCCGGCAGCCGGCGGCATGATCGCTAGTCTGGCGAGCGTATTGCAGCATGGCATTATTTTAATGATTGATTATGGTTTCTCCGCACGTGAGTATTATCACCCGCAGCGCAATCAAGGTACATTGATGTGCCATTACCAGCATTATGCGCATATCGATCCGCTCATTAACATTGGTCTGCAAGACATTACCGCACATGTTGATTTTACAAGTATCGCCCATGCAGGCGTCAATCATGGTTTGGAGTTAAGCGGTTATTGTAGTCAAGCACAATTTTTGATGAATAGCGGCATATTGGATGTGATGTCGCAAGTGTCACCACATGATATGGCGCGCTATGCACCGCTGGCTGCTGCAGCGCAAAAACTATTGTCCCCCGCAGAAATGGGCGACCTATTCAAAGTGATCGCTTTTAGTAAAAATATTGATGAACCGTTGATTGGATTTTCTGCGGGCGATAAATCTCATACGCTCTAAAATTCACTGAAACACGCCTCTAAAGTATAATGCGCAGCATGAATGAATTAAATAAAACAGAAGAAGTATCAATACCAGTTGTTGATGATCAAGAACTAGCGCAACGTCGCATTCGTAGTTTTGTGCTGCGCCAAGGCCGTTTAACCAAAGGCCAGGCACGTGCGCTAGAAACTGGCTTGCCAAAATTCGGTGTTACTTACACGCCAGAAAAGCTTGATTTAAGCGCGCGATTTAATCGTACTGAAAGTAAAAAGATTCTGGAAATTGGTTTTGGCATGGGTGAAACTACCGCCAAAATTGCACAAACTTTACCAGAGTGTGATTTCTTGGCCGCTGAAGTACATACGCCAGGGGTCGGCGCCTTACTTAAGTTGATCGAAGAGCTTGATCTCACGAACATCCGTGTGATTCAGCATGATGTTGTGGAAGTGCTGCAAAATATGCTGCCGGATGCCAGTTTGGATGGCGTGCATATTTTCTTTCCTGATCCTTGGCATAAGAAGCGCCATCACAAGCGCCGCTTGATACAGGCGGAGTTTGTGAAATTGCTATGTACTAAACTGAAAGTGGGCGGCTATTTGCACGTGGCGACTGATTGGCAGGAATATGCAGAATGGGTGCTGGATGTGTTGAAGGCTGAGCCGCAATTGCAAAATACAGCGCAGGATTATGCCGAAAAACCGAGTTATCGTCCGCTCACCAAGTTTGAAAATCGTGGGTTAAAGCTAGGGCATGGCGTTTGGGATATGGTGTTTAGGCGCAAGTAGATATATTGCCTAAATAAAGCCAGCGCTACCATCGTACCTGTCACAGGAGCAGTACTAGCACTGGCTTAGTCGTGATTATTCACTTAATTCTTCTGGTTCTTCCGTAAACAGCCACTTGCCAATCACCGTTTCAGCCTCTTCTACGCCTTGTTTCTTCAAGCTGGAAAATAATTGTATGGTGCATTCGCTGTGGTAATGGTTACCCCATGTCTCTATTAGTTCTTTGCGGACACGGTTTAGGGTCAAGCTTGCTTCACCACGTGAAAGCTTATCTGATTTAGTCAACAAGACATGCACGGGTTTACCACTCGGACAAAACCAGTCCAGCATTTGGCGATCTAGTGGTGTGAGTGGATGGCGGCTATCCATCACTAATACCAAGCCGCCTAAGCTGGTACGCTCGCTTAAATAACGGGCCAGTACGTTTTGCCAATGCGCGCGCATGGCTTCGGGTACTTTGGCATAGCCATAACCAGGTAAGTCAACGAGGTGTCTGTCATTACCCAGCGTAAAAAAGTTGATAAGTTGTGTGCGTCCGGGTTGCTTGCTGACAAACGCTAAGCGGTTGTGGTTGGCAAGTGTATTGAGTGCGCTGGATTTACCCGCGTTGGAGCGTCCAGCGAAGGCGACTTCGATGCCGCTGGCAGGCGGCAAGTCGCGCAGATGGTGGGCTGAAATATGAAAAGCAGCATTTTGAAACAGAGGCATTTGAGTCCAGTATTAACATCAGTATAAACAACAGTGAAAAATGCTATCACGAATAGGGCTTTTTAGCTAAAATAGCAAGTTAATTGGTTGAATAATTTAGATTAGTCGCTTAAGTGACTGGTTATTTTGCCCATTTAAAATGGGCTGGTTAGTAAATTCAGAATTGTAAATTTTTAGATTTGGGAGCAGTAATGCAATTTCGTCATTTAGCTTGGTTAGTATTCAGTGTGATGTTTGGGTTTTCGGCTAATGCGCTTGCCGCAGAAAAGGCAGAGGTCAAGGCGCCTGCTGTTGAGAAAAAATCCGCAGAACAAATTGTAAACACTGTCTGTGCTGCATGTCATACGCCTGATGGTAATAGCGTAATTTCACTAAATCCAAAATTGGCAAGCCAGCATCCTGAATATCTTGAAAAACAATTGACTGAATTCAAATCAGGTAAGCGTGCGAATCCTGTGATGTCAGGTATGGCGGCAGCGTTGAGTGATGATGATATTAAAAATTTAGCGGCTTATTTTTCAGCTAAACCGCTGGCTTTAGCACAAGCTAAAACGAATGGTGCTGGATCACTCGGTGAAAAAATCTATCGTGGTGGCATTGCTGCAACGAACGTGCCGGCATGTGCGGCTTGTCATGGTGCGCATGGTTCAGGTTTGCCTAAACAATTTCCAAGTTTAAGAGGTCAGCATGCTGACTATACGTTAGCACAATTAAGAGCTTTCCGTTTAAGTGAGCGTGCAAATGCACCAATGATGATGGCAATCGCCGTTAAAATGACCGATGCTGAAATGGCTGCTGTGGCTGATTATATTCAAGGTTTGCGTTAAGCCTTATTGTTACGCCAGTTGTTGAAACTGGCTGCTTAAAATAAGGGTAGCGTAAGCTGCCCTTATTTTTGCAACTAACTTTATTCTGTTGTAGTCATACGACCTCATTACTGATTCAAACCTTTTACTCTGCGCATTAGAATTTTAAATCCACAATGCCACTTTTTTGAGTGCCCTACATTTTGAATATCAGACAATCCACTTCTAAAAAATTCTTTGATTTGATGAGCTCAATGCGCTTCGCGGTGAGCTTGCTTACGGTGTTGGGCATTGCATCCATTATCGGCACGGTGCTGAAGCAGAACGAACCCTATGAAAACTACATCATCAAGTTTGGTCAATTCTGGTTTAACTTCTTTGAAAGTTTAGGGCTTTACGATGTTTACCATACAGGTTGGTTCTTAAGTATTCTATTGTTTTTGGTGATCTCTACCAGTCTTTGCATTTATCGTAATAGCCCATTGATGATTAAGGAGTGGCGCGCGTTTAAAGAGCATGTCACAGAAAAATCACTCAATGCGTTTAGTCATCATGCAACACTGACATCTAATACCGGCCCAGACAATACCAAACAACAGCTTGTTAATTTTCTACAAGCTAAAGGCTTTAAGTACAAAGTCAGAAAGCATCATGATGGTAGCGAGCTTATTGCGGCAAAGGCCGGTACGCATCAGCGTTTAGGCTATATCTTTACGCATGTGGCGATGGTGGTGATTCTGTTCGGCGGCTTGTTGGACGGCAACTTGCCATTTAAAGTGCAAGAGATGTTGGGTCAGAAGCGTATTGAAACGCTGGATATTCCAGAGTCTAAAGTGCCGGAAATTAGCCGTTTGAGTACGAGCAATCCATCTTTCCGCGCCAATATGACCTTGCCGGAAGGCACAAGCGATAACGTGGCATTTGTACGGGTACGTGATGGCTATCTCGTGCAGGAGTTGCCATTCCGAGTGGCATTGAAAGACTTTCGTATTGAGCATTATGCTACCGGCCAGCCCAAGTCATTTGAGAGTGATATTGTTATTACGGATCCTGACTCGAAAACATCAATCACTAAAACAATCAGTGTTAATCATCCGTTAACTTACAAAGGTATTGCGATTTATCAGTCTGACTTCCAGGATGGCGGTACCAAGCTGAATTTTAAAGTGTGGAATTTGTTGTCTAATGAGCGTCAGCCACAAGTCTTAAATGGTGCGATTTTTCAAAAGGGATCGTTAGGTAATGGTGCGGATGCTTTAACGGTTGAATACAACGACTTCCGTAAATTCAACATTATCAACTTGTCACCGGATGGCAAAGGTAAGCCGCATAACGTTGGCCCTAATATCACTTATAAATTGCGTGATGCGCAAGGCCAAGCTAAAGAGTATGTGAATTACATGCAGCCGTTGCAAATTGATGGCAAGCACTACTTTTTGTCTGGCATGCGTGAAACCGTGCAAGAAGATTTCCGTTACTTGCGCATTCCAGTGGATGATGATTTGACGCTCAATGGTTTTATGAATTTTAGGGCTACGATGCTGGATGCCTCTAAATATCCTGAACTTGCTCATCGCTTAGCGCAGAAAATGGCTAAGGAGAACAAAGGCGTCGCGATCAACAAGCAGTTTGAAGACAGTGTGTTGAAGTTATTGCGCACCTTTGCTCAAGGTGGATATAACCAGCTGGCACAAGTGATTGAAAAAAATGTGCCGGAAAAAGAACGTGAGATAGCCGCCAGAACTTACATTAAAATGATTAACATTGCCGCGCTTGAAGCTTATAACATGAGCTTGGTGGCAAATAAAAAGCCGATGCTAGTCAACAATGCAGAAACAGAAACGTTAATTCAAGATAGTTTGAATGCTTTCAGTGATATGTTCTTTTATGGTACGCCGTACTTTTTACAACTTGAGCAGTTTGAGCATAAAGAAGCTAGTGGGTTGCAGCTCACAAAATCACCAGGTCAGAAGTGGGTGTACTTAGGCTCAATTCTACTGGTACTGGGTATTTTCTCTATGATGTATATTCGTGAACGCCGTATTTGGTTGTTGCTGAATCCAGCGCACAATCAAGTCAACTTTGCGATGTCGTCAAACCGTAAGAATTTAGATTTTGAACAAGAGTTCAATTTATATCGCGAGCAGCTTAAAAGCTTGTTGGCTTAAGGATTTAACATGAATACCAATACACTTGATTACCAGTCTAAATCATTATTGCAACGCCTCAACTGGCAAGATTGGCTATATGCAATCATTCTCGTTGCAGGTTCGATATTCGCTTATACCAAGTATGCAAAATTCATGGATATTTACGAGATCAGTTTTTTGTTTGGCGCGGCGGCGGTGTTTAGTTATTTAGGCTGGCAGTGGAAGTCACTTGGCAAGCTGGTGTTGGGCGTCGGGCTGGTAAGCTTGTTTTCAATCAGTTTGTATCACGGCGACCAAGCGCGGGCCACACAGGTCTTTTTGCTTAAATTTCTAATTTCCAGTCAGTCTGCCATTATGTGGATGAACGTACTGTTTGTGCTGGCTATGTCTACTTATTGGTTTGCCATGTATAAGCGTTCTGTATTTGCTGGCTCTGTAGCAACTGCGCTGACATGGAGTGCAGCATTAATGGGCTTTGTGGGGCTGATGGTGCGTTGGTACGAATCTTACTTAATCGCACCAGATGTAGGTCACATCCCTATCAGTAACTTGTATGAAGTATTCATCCTATTTTGCCTGATTACCGCCTTGCTATATTTGCACTACGAACAACGTTTTAATACCAAGCAGCTCGGTGGTTTTGTGTTGCTGGTGGTGAATGCTGCGGTGGGTTTCATTCTTTGGTATACGTTTGATCGACATGCCAATAACATTCAGCCATTAGTGCCTGCATTGCAATCTTATTGGATGAAAATACATGTGCCGGCTAACTTTATCGGCTACGGGTCATTTTCATTGGCGGCAATGGTGGCTAGTGCTTACTTACTTGCCAGTAAGAACGTACTGGTTTCTCGCTTGCCAAGTTTGGAGGTGCTGGACGATTTAATGTACAAGGCGATTGCCGTGGGTTTTGCTTTCTTTACGATTGCTACCATTTTAGGTGCAATGTGGGCAGCAGAAGCGTGGGGCGGCTATTGGAGTTGGGACCCTAAAGAAACATGGGCGCTGATTGTGTGGCTCAACTATGCGGCATGGTTGCATTTGCGTATGGTTAAAGGCTTGCGTGGTCCGGTATTGGCTTGGTGGGCGCTTATTGGTCTGATTGTGACTACCTTTGCATTTTTGGGTGTGAACATGTTTCTAAGCGGCTTGCATTCTTACGGCACGCTTTAAGTTCATCACTTAGTTTATGATGCGGCGGCAGAAGAAATTCTAGCCGCCGTTTTTTTAGTTGGTAGGCTTAGCTCTAGTCTAAAGCGTACATCGCCGTTTTGATTGTTAATCAAGGTTAATTGGTAGCCTGCCTGATTTGCCTGTTGCGCAGCATGGTAAAGCCCAACGCCTAAGCCAGTCTTGGAGTGAATGTGCGCTATGAATAGGCGCTCAACAATCTCTTTGGTAATAGCTGATCCTGTATCAGTCACTTCTATGCAAAGATTCTGCGCGGCGAGTAATGTAACATTGACCGTCATTTCCGTCTCGAGCTTTGCTTTTTCCAAAGCATTTTGCAGTAAGTTATCCACGATGCTATCCAGTACATCAGCATCTATACTCATTTTTGCAATGCTAGAGGGCGCATCAAATTGCACCTGATGATGCGTGTTGAGTTGCTTAAAGCTTTCCCACCAAGTTTCAACTAGCAATTGGTGCGTGTGCTCAAGATTTGGTCGCTCAAGTTTGTTTAGCGTATTGCTTAAACGTTGGCTGAGTCTTGGCAATTGCTTTCTAATCAGCTCAAGCAGCTTTGCATCATCATTAGTATTTTTAGATTGCTCAGTGGCGGCAGATAAAGTACTGAGCGACTGCAATATGTTTTTGATGTCATGCGTCAGGCGTGATCCTGTCTCATAAAGCGTTTGCATATAAGTATTTTGGCTCGTAGTTTCTTCTCTGCGCTTTGCCACATAAAATTCACCTAATATCTGCATTAGCAACTGTGCATGTAGATACATTGCGGGGCTAAGCTCCCAGTGTGAGTACAGCGTTAGTTGAAGCTGCTCAACGTTAAAGTGCGAAATAAAAGGCGTTGTCTTACCTGTGTGTTGTAGCCCATTTGCAGTGTCCCAGCTTAGTCCGCTGACCCAGTTAAGCGTAGTTAATTCAAGTGCGGCCATTTGCATAAAGTTATCAGCTGTTTTTTCACTGTCTAAGTAGCCTGCAATTTTTCTAATCCACAGTTCAAAAGGCAAGCCTAAACTTAACAAATAGCGAGACATCAGCAGTTCTAAGCCTGAAAATGTAGCACTAGGGTTCCACAGCCAACTAATAGCAATTAAGGTTGCAGCTAAACCAAATACGGTAACAGCCAATAATTGAATGTATTGAATTTTCCAAATGACACCTAAAGCAAAGCTACCTAAGATAACAATTAAAGTCAGTAAGAAAATTAACAGGGTATAAAAGAAGTCGAGATTTGGTGTTTGTGTTTCAGGTTTGTTTTTAGCGGACAGGAATAGAATTGCGAGTGGCAGTATTGGTAAAACATACGTCATAAGGAATTCAGATGCGACTAAATCTTCCTTAAGCTGTAGCAGGTTGGGCACCACCCATAACAGAAGTGTAGAAAGTAGGTAGGTTGCAGCCAGCATCTTGGGTAATCTGGTGTGGCTTGGTTCGGTTGCAAAAACTCGCCCGCCAATCAGTGCGAACAAGCCTGCAATCCAAAAGGCCATGCCCCACCAGTTGATATGAAACATGGCGAAGCTGGCACCTAAGACAATTAAAAGAACCGCTTGCCAAGATAGCGTCTTGGATTGGCGCAAGACCGGTTGCCACAATAAAAATAAACCGTAGTGGCATAAAAACAAGGCAGCATAAAGCTGTTTTGCCTCTCCCAATGTAAGTAGTGCATGCAGCGATAAAGTCATCAACGCCATTAATGCATCGGCATTATTAAATATGCGGCGGAAAAATAGGTATGATGTTGACATGACGCAGAGGTTCGCGAGTTAATAAGAGTGGCCGTGTTTGTATAATATTGTATTATCAAGAATATGTAATTTTTAAATTAATACTTAGGGTGATAGGTTTCAGTGTGTTGTCGTACTGTTGGCTATGATTGCGCCTATTGGAAATAGCATAGCCAGATAGAACGTTAAGTTTTGAACATAACTGTTCATTATTTGACGCATAGCAATATGGATTTAAAGGGAATTTTATAAAAATATAGCAAATTAGGCCAAAACTAGCTAAATTGGGGTTGGTATAGAATTTGCATAATGTTACTAATACTAAAGAGGCATGAGTTTTTAGCTAGAGTGCCTTAACTTACACAAATCATGGTTCGGGGAACTAAATGAAAAAACAGCAAACGGGTTTTACGTTAATTGAGCTGGCAATTGTGCTGGTAATTATTGGCTTGTTATTGGGCGGCGTATTAAAAGGTCAGGAATTGATTAATAGTGCCAAAGTGAAAAATATGGTGGCTGATTTCCAAAATGCACAAATATATTTGTATGGTTATCAAGGAAAGTTTAAATCCCTGCCAGGTGATGATGCGCAAGTGGCAAATCATATAACGGATGCAGATGTCGCTACTACGCCAGCTGCTCCGGGTAATGTTGTCGGAGACTTTAGAATTGCTGGTGCTTGGGGTTCTACAACAAAAACCGATGAGTCATATTTGTTTTGGCAGCATGTTCGGATTGCTGGACTAGCGCCTGGAGCTACAAATAAGGATGATGCCAACTATGAGCCAAGAAACGCTGATGGTGGCCGCGTCGGGATTCAAAGCAAGACTGGATTTGCCACCATTACGGATGCTAAATATCCAGGGTCATTTGTGGTTTGTTCAGACAAAATATTGGGCAAGCTAGCAAAGCAGATCGATGTGACTATGGATGATGGTCAGACTAACTCTGGAAGTGTTCGGGCTGTTGTTTCAGGAACACCAAGTGATTCGATTGCTGCGGCTTCTATTGATGATGGTACCTTATATACGGTTTGTATGACATTCTAGATTTAGTGATGTATGAAGAAGCTCGGCACTAGTCGGGCTTTTTTATCGCCCAAAATAGTGTAGCCAATTAATTTATAAGTAAATTAAGCGCTTGCTTAGATATCAAATTGTTTTAGAATGTTGGCTGAACAAAAAGTAATTAAAAGTCGATTAAAATCAACCATCACTCCATGACCTCCAGTATCGTAGAAATAGACAATCTTTCCTTTGGTTACAAAGGGCGTTTATTGCATAAAGGCATAAACATGGTGTTTCCACGCGGTAAAGTCGTGGCGATTATGGGGGGGAGTGGTAGCGGAAAAACTACGCTGTTGCGCCTGATAGGTGGGCAGATTAAGCCTAGCGTTGGCGAAGTGCGTGTGGATGGCGATGTGGTGCATAAGCAAGGCCGCGACGGTATTTACAAACTACGTCGTAAAATGGGTATGTTGTTTCAGCATGGCGCTTTGTTCACGGACTTGTCAGCATTTGATAATGTTGCCTTTCCAATGCGTGAACTCACCGATTTGCCTGAATCAATGATTCGCGATTTGGTGCTGATGAAGCTGAATGCGGTTGGCTTACGAGGCGCGCATAAGTTGATGCCAACTGAGCTTTCCGGCGGCATGGCAAGGCGGGTTGCTTTGGCGCGAGCAGTTGCGCTGGACCCTAATATCATTATGTATGACGAGCCTTTTGCTGGCCTAGATCCTATTTCAATGGGCGTGATTTGCGATTTGATTCGTAGCTTGAATGATGCGCTCGGCGCAACTTCAATCATTGTGTCGCATGATGTGAAAGAAACCTTTCTAATTGCTGACTACGTTTATTTTGTAGCCAATGGTGAGGTCACAGCAGAGGGTACGCCGCATGATTTGATGCAGTCTACATTACCGTTTGTGCATCAGTTCGTGCATGGTGAGAAGGATGGTCCCGTACCATTCCATTATCCTGCGGCCAATTATCAGTCTGAATTACTGCGCCAAGTCATAATTAAATAAATAACCCGATATCAATAACTGCATGATTAAATCTAATCTACTCATTAGTATTATCCGAACACTACGCGGTATTGGCAGTCGAATGATAGAGCGCACTTGGCGATTAGGTGCTGGTGCAAGGTTGTTTTTCTTGACGATCATTTACTCTGGTGAGAGCTTCCGCCGTTTTCATCTGACTTTGCGCGAGATGTATTTCACGGGCGTAATGTCTTTACTTATCATTATCGTATCGGCATTTTTTGTGGGTATGGTGTTGGCGTTGCAAGGCTATAACACCCTGCAAAAATATGGTTCGTCTGAGGCGATTGGTGTTTTGGTGGCGTTGTCATTAGTTCGGGAGTTAGGGCCGGTAGTGACTGCGCTATTGTTTGCGGGTAGGGCTGGCACGGCGATTACAGCTGAAATTGGTTTAATGAAAACCACAGAGCAGCTCTCAGCAATGGAAATGATGGCGGTAAATCCTATAGCCAGAGTAATCGCACCACGCTTTTGGGCGGGTGTTTTTTCCATGCCAATATTGGCAGCCTTATTCTCGATGGTAGGTATCTTGGGCGGCTATTTGGTAGCAGTGCCTTTAATCGGTGTGGATGATGGCGCGTTCTGGTCACAGATGCAGGCCAATGTGGATTTTCGGGCTGATATTGTTAATGGTGTGATTAAAAGCCTAGTATTTGGTGTTGCTTGCACCATGATAGCCTTGTTTGAAGGCTATGATGCGCCTCCAACAGCGGAAGGTGTGAGTCGCGCAACGACGCGTACGGTAGTGATTTCATCGCTGACAGTATTGGCTCTAGACTTCGTTCTAACGTCATTTATGCTGGAAGTATAGTCAGCCAGATTTGTTGTAGATTAAGAATGTGTGAATTGAGGGGATGTTAAGTGGATAGAACAACAATTGATTTATGGGTGGGAATATTTGTTGCACTAGGTGTTGCGGCCTTGTTGGGTTTGGCGATGAAGGTTGGGAATCTGACTTCAAGTAAAATTGGCCCAACTTATAGCGTAACTGCTGCATTCGAGAATATTGGTAGCTTAAAACCACATGCGCCAGTTAAAAGTGCGGGCGTAGTGGTGGGTCGCGTAGACAATATTGCCTTTGATGGTAAAACTTATGAAGCAATAGTGAGCATTAACATTGATAAGCGCTATAGCTTTCCAAAAGACACATTTGCCAATATCTACACCGCTGGTTTGCTGGGCGAGCAGTACGTTGGGTTAGAGGCTGGCGGTGATGAAGAGGCGCTGAAAAACGGTGATAAAATTACGCAAACGCAAGATGCGGTGGTGTTAGAAAAAATGATTAGCCAATTTTTGTTTAGTAAGGCCTCTGAATCTAAAGCAGATGGTGAGTCTACAGAGGCATCAGGTGCTAAAGCTGAAAAAGGTAAGTCAACGGAATTAGGTGCGGCACCGTTTTAATAAAAAATATACTCGTTGTTTACATTGATGTAGGCACTTAAATAGTTTTACGTAGTCCAAAAATATTGGTCACTAAGTATCAATTAAAGGAATTCAATGAAATCGTTTTTAAAGTTTTTAGTGAGTGTTGGTTTGTTGGCAAGTTCGTTTGTGTTCTTAAGTGCCGCTAATGCAGAATTGGCGCCAGATGTACTTGTTAAGCAGACTGCAGATGAAGTGTTAACTATCATCAAGAATGATAAAGAAATTCAAGCCGGCAATCAGCGTCAATTGTATGCTGTTGTTGAGGCAAAGATATTGCCAAACTTTGATTTTGACCGTGTGTGCCGTATGGTGCTTGGTAAAAACTGGAAAACGGCAACACCTGAGCAACAAGCGAGTTTTCAAAAAGAGTTTCGCAGCCTTCTGTTGCGCACTTATGCTTCTGCATTAGGCAAGTATAAAAATCAAGTGATTGAATATAAGCCTTTGCATACTGAACCAGATGGTAAAAATGCCAGCGTAAAAACGCAAATCATTCAAGCTGGTGGTCCTCCAGTAGCTGTTGATTACAGTTTGGTTAAAGCTGAAAATGGCAATGGCTGGAAAGTTTACGATATTGTGATTGAAGGCGTAAGCTTGGTAACTAATTATCGCAGCCAGTTTAGCAATGAAATACGCCAAAATGGCATAGATAGTCTTAACAAGAAGTTATCCGAAAAAAATAAAACTGCGGGGTCGGCTTAATTTAAGTATAGGCTAGGGGCAGCTCTAGCCAAAGCTTAAGTGCTTAAGCATATTTCAATATGAATACTATTACTCAGCAAGCAAATCAATGGCATGTTTCTGGTGATTTGTTGATGGATAATGTCAGTGGACTGCTGGTTCAGAGTGCTGCACTGTCGATGGAAGGTGACGTTACGGTTGATTTTTCTGCGGTAACGGATGCTGATACTGCTGCACTTAGTTTAATCATGGAGTGGCAGCGTCGTGCGCGTGCATCAAGTTGCAAAGTAACGTTTACGAATTTGCCCGGTAATTTAACCAGTTTAGCTGAGCTTTATGGTGTCACGGACTTTATTCCAACCATTACAAATTAGTTATTCATGCTAATCAAGCGCAGTGGTTTCTGCTCTTGCAAACGATTTGCCTATCCCACTACAAGTAAGCTAAGCCTAAAATGAATCCTGCAATTAAAATCAATGGTATCCATAAGAGTTTTGGCGGCTTACATGCGCTTAACGGCGTTGATTTAACCATACAGCAAGGTGAGTTTTTTGCCCTGCTTGGTCCAAATGGCGCGGGAAAATCCACTTTAATCAATATTCTAGCTGGCTTAATTAAGCCAACTGCTGGCAATATCTCCGTGATGGGGTTTGATGTTGTGCAGCAATATCAGCAAGCCCGAAAGCTGTTGGGCGTCGTTCCGCAAGAGTTAGTCTTTGATCCATTCTTTAATGTGCGTGAGATGCTGCGATTTCAAGCAGGTTATTTCGGGCGCGGCTCTGAGAATGATGCTTGGGTAGATGAAATCCTCGAAGGTTTAGGTCTAACAGATAAAGCGCATACCAATATGCGCAAGCTTTCTGGCGGGATGAAGCGGAGAGCGCTTATCGCACAGGCCTTGGCGCATAAGCCGCCTGTAATTGTGCTTGATGAGCCGACAGCAGGTGTGGATGTCGAGCTTCGTCAAATGCTGTGGGAGTTTATTAAAAAACTCAATCGTGATGGACATACCATCATTTTAACGACGCATTATCTGGAAGAGGCTGAAGCCTTATGCAGCCGAGTTGCAATGATGAAGCAGGGGGAGATTGTCGCATTAGACAGCACGGCTAATTTACTGAATAAATTTGCAGGCAAGCAGCTGTGCCTGACTTTGGGTGAAGTGAATCTCCCTGCTAGCATACAGCCTTTACTGCGTAGTCAGGAAATGGGCACTTTCACATTTGCGTTGCACGACATGGTGCAAATTGAATTTGTGTTGTCAGCTTTGCGTGAAGCAAACATTAAGGTGATTGACATGCAGTTGAATGAAGCTGACTTAGAGGATGTTTTTTTGTCATTGGTAGGTAATCAGAATGACTAAGTTTACGTTCATAAGCAGTGAGTTCAGAGGCCCTTGGACGCTGTTTAAAAAAGAGTTATTACGCTTTTGGCGCGTCTCATTTCAAACCGTTGCTGCGCCAGTGATTACCGCTTTATTATATTTGCTGATTTTCTCGCATGTATTAGAGCGGCACGTGCAGGTGTACGACGGTGTGCCTTATACCGCATTTTTAATCCCCGGCCTGATTATGATGTCGGTGCTGCAAAATGCCTTTGCGAACAGCTCGTCTAGCCTTATTCAGTCTAAAGTGATGGGCAATCTGGTGTTTGTATTATTAACTCCGCTTACCCACTTTCAGTTTTTTATGGCTTTTTTATTGGCGGCAATTATTCGCGGACTGGTCGTTGGTCTTTGCATTTATTTAATCGCTATGTGGTTTATTGTTTTACCGATAGCTAATCCGTGGTTGATCTTTGCCTTTGCTTTCTTTGGTAGTGCTTTGTTAGGCACATTTGGCATTATTGCTGGCATCTGGGCTGATCGATTTGATCAGATGGCAGCCTTTCAAAACTTTATTATCATGCCGCTGTCATTTTTATCCGGCGTATTTTACTCCATACATTCTTTGCCACCTTTCTGGCAGAAAGTGTCGCAACTCAACCCATTTTTTTACATGATAGATGGTTTCCGCTATGGTTTTTTTGGCAAGGGTGACGTGTCGCCGCTGGTCAGTTTGTCCATCGTCGGTACGTCCTTCTTAGTGTTAGCATGGCTCACGCTAAAAATGTTAAAATCTGGCTATAAATTAAGGTCATAAACTAAAAGACGTAAAGTCAAAGGCGGCAAAAAGGTGTTAAGTGCACAACAGTTGGAAGCGTATATTACGCAAAATTTAGCCTGTGACTATATCAAAGTGCTTGGTGATGATGGAACGCATTTTGAGGCAGTCATAGTCAGTGCCGCATTTGCCGGCAAGAGTATGGTGCAGCAGCATCAAATGGTTTACGCCGCATTGGGCGATAGAATGCGGGCAGAAATTCACGCGTTATCAATGAAAACCTTAACCCCAGAGCAATGGAATAAATCTCTGGGTCAATAATTTGGCCGCATTAACTAAGTGCCAAATAAGCTAATCAAGAATTGAATATAGAAAGTATTGGAGATACAAATGGACGTACAAGCACAAATTAAAGAAACAGTGACCAAAAACCCAGTCGTGTTATACATGAAGGGAAGTCCGAAGTTTCCTCAGTGTGGTTTTTCTAACTTGGCAACGCAAATTTTAGATACATGTAACGCACAATATGTGGCGGTAGATGTATTGGCGGATCAGGGCGTGCGTGAAGGCATAAAAACTTTTGCTAACTGGCCAACTATTCCACAATTATATGTGAATGGTGAGTTCGTTGGCGGTTCAGATATTATGCGTGCCATGTATGAAAGTGGTGAGCTTCAAGCATTGTTGAACGCGGCTAAGTAATTGGACAAGTTAATTATACAAGGTGGTAATCGCCTAAACGGTACTGTCACAATTTCTGGCGCAAAGAATGCGGCACTGCCAATCTTATGTGCCTCTTTGTTAGCTGAAACACCACTTAAATTAAGTGGTATTGCGGCTTTAAAGGATATTGATACCACGATTAAATTGCTCGATATGATGGGCGTTAAAATTTCGCGTAATACGAGCGAAGTGACTTTAGATGCTAGCGAAGTGGCTTCTTTTGAAGCAACTTATGAAATGGTGAAAACCATGCGCGCGTCTATTCTCGTCTTGGGCCCACTATTGGCGCGCTTCGGCACGGCACGTGTTTCTTTGCCTGGCGGCTGTGCGATTGGTTCGCGTCCAGTTGATTTGCATATCAAAGGCCTGCAAGCCATGGGTGCTGCGATACACATCACGCATGGCTATATTCAAGCCAGCACATTGCATTTACCTAATCGCCGCTTGCAGGGCGCGCGTTATTACATGGATTTAGTGACGGTGACGGGTACGGAAAATCTGATGATGGCTGCCGCGCTGGCTGAAGGCACAACCGTATTAGAAAATGCAGCTAAAGAGCCAGAAGTGGTCGATCTGGCTGAGATGCTGATTAAAATGGGCGCAAATATCACTGGCGCTGGTACGGATGTCATCACGATAGTAGGTGTAGAAAAGCTGAATGGCACTACGCATAATGTTGTCTGCGACCGTATCGAAGCCGGTACTTATATGGTGGCTGCGGCAATGGCTGGCGGTGAGGTTAAATTACTCAATGCCCGTGCTGATTTGCTAGATGCCGTGATTGAAAAATTGCGTGAAGCAGGCGCTACTGTTACATCGGAAGCCGATACGATTACGGTGAAAAGCGATGGTAAGTTAAAGGCAGTGAATATACGCACAGCGCCGCATCCAGCTTTCCCGACCGATATGCAAGCCCAGTTCATGGCGCTGAATGCGGTGGCAGAAGGTGTGGCAAAGGTAACGGAAACGATCTTTGAAAACCGTTTTATGCATGTGCAAGAAATGCAGCGCATGGGCGCGGATATCAGTATTGATGGCAATACCGCTTTGGTCAAAGGCGTAGAATTTTTAGATGGTGCCACCGTGATGGCAACTGATTTGCGCGCCTCTGCCAGCCTTGTGTTGGCAGGCTTGGTGGCTAAAGGTGAAACTGTGATCGAGCGTATCTATCATCTAGATCGCGGTTATGAGCACTTGGAAGCAAAATTTAACGCACTAGGTGCGAATGTTAAGCGAGTTTAAATAATGATTACCATCGCACTTTCTAAAGGTCGCATCTTTGAAGAAACGACGCCACTCTTGGCGGCGGCAGGCATTCATGCGCTGGAAGATCCAGAGTCTTCACGTAAGCTGATATTGGCAACCAATCGTGAGGATGTACGACTCATTATCGTTCGCGCCACTGACGTGCCAACCTATGTGCAATATGGCGCAGCCGATTTGGGTATTGCTGGTAAAGATGTGCTGGATGAACACGGTGGTGAAGGTTTGTATCAGCCGATTGATCTACAAATTGCTAAATGCAAAATGATGGTTGCCGTACGCGAAGATTTTGACTATTTCGGCTCTATCCGTAGTGGGGCGCGTCTCAAAGTAGTGACCAAGTACGTGAAAACCGCACGCGAACATTTTGCAGCCAAAGGCATGCATGTGGATTTGATTAAGCTGTATGGCTCTATGGAGTTGGGCCCACTGGTAGGCTTGGCCGACGTTATTGTGGACTTGGTGAGTACAGGCGGAACATTGCGTGCCAACAATCTAAAAGCAGTAGAAGAGGTTGGTGACATCAGCTCTCGTCTGGTTGTGAATCAAGCCTCACTCAAGCTAAATCGCGCTAAAATCCAGCCTATTATGGATGCATTTTTAAGCGTCATTGTTAGCAAACAATCAATTTAAGTAAATTAGGTTTAAAACCATGGAAATCAGAAAATTTTCTACTGTAGATAGTGACTTTGATGACAAGTTGAAGAAGTTGCTCGCTTTTGAAACTGCGCAAGACGATAGCGTTGATGAGGTTGTCGCCAAAATCCTCAAGGATATTAAAAGTCGCGGCGATACTGCGGTGCTTGAATATACCAATCGTTTTGATAAAACCAGTGCTACCAGTTTAACTGAACTTGAAATTGGTAAAGAAGAGTTAATAGCTGCTTTAAATGGTCTGCCAGCAGACCAGCGCAGCGCATTGCAAGTGGCTGCTGACCGCGTGCGGATGTATCACGAGAAGCAGTTAATGGCTTCTTGGAGCTATACCGAGGCGGACGGCACCTTGTTAGGCCAGCAAGTGACTTCATTGGATCGTGTGGGCTTGTATGTTCCAGGTGGTAAAGCCGCGTACCCATCATCAGTGTTGATGAATGCTATTCCTGCCAAAGTGGCTGGCGTGCTTGAGTTGATTATGGTGGTGCCTACGCCAAACGGAGAGAGAAATCAGCTGGTACTTGCTGCTGCAGCCATTTCTGGCGTTGATCGCGTATTCTGCATCGGTGGCGCACAGGCAGTTGGCGCGTTGGCGTATGGCACTGAAACGGTACCGCAAGTGGATAAGATTGTTGGTCCTGGTAATGCCTATGTGGCGGCAGCTAAGCGTCGTGTATTTGGCGTGGTGGGCATTGATATGGTAGCAGGCCCATCAGAAATTCTGGTGATTTGTGATGGTAAAACCAATCCTGATTGGGTGGCGATGGATTTATTCTCACAGGCAGAACACGATGAATTGGCGCAGGCGATATTACTAAGCCCAGATGCTGACTTTTTGGATAAAGTGAGCGCAAGTATCGAAAAACTAGTAGAAGAGATGCCACGTAAAGATATTATTCGTACATCACTGACGGATAGAGGTGCGTTAATTCACGTGCGTGATTTAGATGAAGCGGCAGAAATCAGTAATTATATTTCGCCAGAACATTTGGAGCTTTCTAT
>JAZJYS010000038.1:63138-76925 GCA_040390265.1 Pseudomonadota bacterium
TATGTGGATTTTGGTACTGAATCAGCCGTTAGTCTGGTCAATCAATATCCTAATTTATTGGTGATACATACCTTATCTAAAGCGCGCTCATTGGCGGGCTTGCGTGTTGGTTATGCGCTAGGTAATCCTGACTTGATCGAGGCTTTAACGCGCGTAAAAGATAGTTTTAATTCATATCCGATAGATCGTTTTGCATCTGCAGGCGCAATTGCTGCTATGCAAGATGTTGACTACTTTGATGAAACTTGTCGCCATGTAGTTGCTACGCGTGAAGCCCTTATTAAAGATTTGATTGATTTGGGTTTTGAAGTCTTGCCATCAGGCGCTAACTTTATTTTTGCAAAACATCCATCAAAAGATGGTGCTGAATTAGCGGCAGAATTGCGTGCAAAAAGCATAATCGTCCGTCATTTCAAATCTCCAAGTCGAATTTCGCCTTATTTGCGGATTACTATTGGTACGGATGCGCAATCAAAGATGCTTATTAGCGCTTTAAAAGACATCTTATAGAATTTACAAACGATTCGTTAAATCTTCTGTAAGCCGCTAATTTCCTACATCTCAGCGCATAGGTGGTGGAAAATATAGCAGCGTGATGTAAAAATCCATGTAAAAATCCATAAAAAATTTGAATTTCCACGCAAAGTGCGGTTATCATTGCGAAATGTGCGTTTTGTGCACAATATAATAACTATTTTTAATTCGTATTTTTAATCTAAGTAAATCGTAGTTTGATTTGCTTTAAGTTGGAGGATGTATCGTGGCACAAACCCAAATGGCATTAGATTCACTAGATTTCGACGGCACCGTCGCTTTAGCAGCTAAAGTTGCTCCACATGTAGATATCTTGGAAATTGGTACACCATGCATCAAGCATAACGGTATCAAATTACTTGAAGTTTTACGTGCTAAATTCCCAAACAACAAAATCTTAGTTGACTTGAAAACAATGGATGCTGGCTTCTACGAAGCTGAGCCATTCTACAAAGCTGGTGCAGATATCTGTACAGTTTTGGGTACTGCTGATATCGGTACTATCAAAGGCGTAATTGATGTTGCTAATAAATACGGCAAAAAAGCTCAAATCGACTTGATCAATGTTGCTGACAAAAAAGCACGTACAATCGAAGTGGCTAAATTAGGCGCGCATATCATTGGCGTGCATACAGGTTTGGATCAACAAGCTGCTGGCCAAACACCTTTCAATGACTTGAACATGGTTGCAAGTTTGGGTTTAGGTGTTGAAATTTCGGTTGCTGGTGGCGTTAAAGCTGCTACAACACAACAAGTTAAAGATGCTGGCGCGACAATTATTGTTGCTGGTGCTGCTATCTACGGCGCTGCTGACCCAGCTGCTGCTGCAGCTGAAATTACAGCAATTGCACACGGTTCAACAGGCGGTGGCTTGTTCGGTTGGGTAAAGAAATTATTTAGCTAGTTTTTAGTTAGTTAAATTAAAAAACCCCAGCCTTAAAACTGGGGTTTTTTGTTATGTACGTCAAAAATTAGTTCCCAGTAATAGGGACGTAAATAGTTGCATAGTTTCTATGTCATTATTGATCTTAATTATGTTTCGCTTGCAAATAGGAATAATTATTTGTTACCGTCTTTTAATGGGTTAAAATGTTTAAAAATACAACAAAGTGTATAGATTATGCGTAGCGCAACAATTACTCGGAATACCCTAGAAACACAAATTACTGTCGACATTAATTTGGATGGTACTGGCGTTTCTCAATTTAACTCTGGTTTGGGTTTTTTGGATCACATGCTGGATCAAATCTCTCGCCATGGCATGATGGATATTCAAGTTCAGGCTAAAGGTGACTTGCATATCGATGCACACCATACAGTAGAAGATATTGGTATTACGCTTGGTCAGGCATTTGCAAAAGCAATTGGCGACAAAAAAGGCATTCGTCGCTATGGGCATGCTTATGTGCCATTGGATGAGGCTTTGTCGCGCGTGGTGCTTGATATTTCAGGCAGACCTGGGCTAGTGTTTGGCTGCACATTCACACGCGCATCAATTGGCGAGTTCGATGTAGATCTGATACATGAATTCTTTCAAGGTTTTGTCAATCACGCTAATGTCACGTTGCACATCGATAATCTCAAGGGACAAAATGCCCATCATCAAGCTGAGACGATTTTTAAAGCTTTCGGTCGTGCATTACGCATGGCGATTGAAATGGATGCGCGCATGGAAGGTATCATGCCATCTACAAAAGGAAGCTTGTAACTGATTAATGTGCCTCTCAATAAATAGCACTAACTTATTACATAAAACAGTATGAGCAGAATAGATATCGCGGTGGTTGATTATGGCATGGGTAATTTGCGCTCAGTGTCTAAAGCATTGGAACATGTTGCGCCTTCAAAAGTTGTCGTGGTAACAAGTAACCCGGAAGATGTGGCTCAAGCTGAGCGAGTCGTGTTCCCTGGTCAGGGTGCGATGCCAGATTGTATTCGCGAGTTAGATACACGTGGCTTGCGTGAGGCTGTATTGCAGGCGGCACAGAATAAACCCTTTCTCGGTATCTGCATCGGTTTGCAGATGTTATTTGAACACTCTGAAGAGGGTGATGCCAAAGGCTTGGGCTTATTCAAGGGTGAGGTTAAACGTTTTGCGGTGGCCGATATGATTGACAGTCACGGTGAAAAGCTAAAAGTACCGCATATGGGCTGGAATCAAGTCTATCAAACAAGAAATGGTCATTTATCAGAGCATGCCTTGTGGCAAGGTATCGAGGATGCTGAGCGTTTCTATTACGTGCATAGCTACTATGTGAAACCAGCGGATGAAAGTTTAACCTCTGGTTATAGCGAATATCCACATCGTTTTACGAGTGCAATTGCAGCAGATAATTTATTTGCAGTACAATTTCACCCGGAAAAGAGCGCGAATGCGGGCTTGCAGTTGTTAAGCAACTTTGTAGGCTGGGCACCATAGGCTTTGGTGTAAGCCAAATTCATTATTACTAACTAATTGTTCATTACTACTAAATTCTACTATGTTAATTATTCCAGCAATTGATCTCAAAGACGGCCATTGTGTCAGACTAAAACAAGGCTTAATGGAAGAGTCCACCGTATTCTCAGAAGACCCTGGCGCAATGGCTAGGCATTGGGTAGATATGGGTGGTAAACGCTTACATTTGGTTGATTTGAATGGCGCTTTTGCTGGTAAGCCAGTGAATGCAGCGGCGATTAAATCTATTGTGAGTGCCGTGGGAGGTGATATTCCTATTCAATTAGGTGGTGGTATTCGAGATCTAGAAACCATTGAACGTTATTTAGATAGTGGTATTGATTATGTCATTATTGGCACAGCAGCCGTTAAGAACCCTGGCTTTTTGCACGAAGCTTGTTATGCATTCCCAGGGCAAATTATTGTAGGGCTAGATGCTAAAGATGGCAAAGTTGCTGTCGATGGCTGGTCTAAGCTCACAGGACATGATGTCATTGACCTTGCTAAGAAATTTGAAGACTATGGCGTGAATTCAATTGTTTATACTGATATTGGTCGTGATGGCATGCTGACTGGGGTAAACATTGAGGCGACCGTAGCATTGGCACAGGCATTAACTATTCCAGTAATTGCATCAGGTGGTGTAACCAATCTAGATGATGTTAGAAAGCTATGTGCAGTTGCCAGTGAGGGCGTGATTGGTACGATTACCGGCCGTGCTATTTATGAAGGCACGCTGGATTTTGCAGCAGCGCAAAAGCTAGCTGATGAGTTGAGCTAATGGGATTAGCAAAAAGAATCATCCCTTGTTTGGATGTGACCGATGGTCGCGTTGTAAAGGGGGTTAATTTTCTTGAACTTCGCGATGCCGGCGATCCTGTGGAAATTGCCAAGCGTTATGATGATCAAGGCGCAGATGAGCTTACATTTTTGGACATTACTGCTAGTTCTGACAACAGAGGCTTGATCTTACATATTATTGAGCAAGTGGCATCACAAGTGTTTATCCCATTGACAGTAGGTGGAGGTGTGCGTGAGGTTGAAGACGTCCGACGCTTGCTTAATGCTGGGGCCGATAAAGTCAGTATCAATACAACGGCGGTATTGAATCCACAAATGGTTGCCGATGCAGCAAGTCGATTTGGCTCACAATGCATAGTGGTTGCGATTGATGCCAAGAAAGTAGAGAATCAGCCATTTGAGTGGGAGGTATTTACACACGGTGGCCGTAAAGCTACTGGTTTGGATGCGGTAGAGTGGGCAAAGAAAATGGTAGGTTTAGGTGCTGGTGAACTGTTAGTCACGAGCATGGATAGAGATGGAACAAAAATCGGTTTTAATAATCCATTAAATAAAGCGATTTCTGACGCTGTGGCTGTGCCTATTATCGCCTCAGGTGGCGTAGGCAACTTGCAACATTTAGTCGATGGTGTGAAACTGGGTGGTGCCGATGCTGTTTTAGCGGCAAGTATTTTCCATTATGGTGAATATACGGTTAAACAAGCAAAAGAGTACATGGCGCAGCATGGTATTGAGGTTCGGCTGTGAATAGTTTAAAGGCAGATTGGCTAAATGAAGTGCGCTGGGATGCGAATGGATTAGTGCCTGTTATTGCGCAAGAGCACGAGACCGGAAGTATCTTGATGTTTGCATGGATGAACAGGGAATCTTTGCAGCTTACCTATGAGACACGACAGGCAGTTTATTGGTCACGATCGCGTAATCGTTTATGGCGCAAAGGTGAAGAGTCTGGTCATGTGCAACATGTATACGAAATTAGGTTGGATTGTGACGAGGACGTCATTTTGATTAAAGTGGAGCAGGTCGGCGGCATGGCTTGTCATACAGGTCGGCATGACTGTTTTTTTAGAAAGCTCGAAAATGAAGCTTGGTTGATAGATCAGCCAGTGATTAAGAATCCAGAAGAAATCTACAAACATGAATGACGTATTAGAGCGCTTGAGCGAACTGTTAGAGCAACGTAAGGCTGCAGACCCACAATCATCTTATGTGGCTAAACTCTATGCCAAAGGCATGGATAGCATTCTCAAAAAAGTCGGTGAAGAGTCTGCTGAAACGATTATCGCGGCGAAAAATGGTGATAAGGAACACTTGATTTATGAAACTGCAGATCTTTGGTTTCATACTTTGGTGATGTTGGCACATGCTGGTTTGAAGCCGAATGATATCTTGGACGAATTAGCAAGGCGTGAGGGATTGTCGGGTATTGCCGAGAAAGCTTCCAGATCAGAAAGCGGAGTAGCTTAATGAGTGCTGATTGTATTTTTTGTAAAATTGTAAATGGCAGCATTCCATCAAAAAAAATCTATGAAGACGATGATGTCATTGCCTTTAACGACATTAATCCTTCAGCAAAAGTACATTTTTTAATAGTGCCAAAAGTTCATGTTGATAGTTTAATGAGCTGTGAAACGCAGCATCAAATTTTGTTGGGCAAGGTGTTATTACTAGCCCCTCAGCTTGCAAAAGAGCAGGGGTTAATGGGTTTTAAAACCCTCATCAATACAGGTAGGGATGGTGGGCAAGAGGTATTCCATCTTCATGTGCATGTATTGGGTGGTGGCAATAAATTATCGAATCATTAATATTGCAAGTGTATTACAACAGCATGCTGCCCTGCAGCGATACATTCTAGGAGAGTCACCGTGGGTTCATTTAGTATTTGGCATTGGTTGATTGTATTGGTCGTTGTGGTGCTAATTTTTGGCACAAAAAAATTACGTAATATTGGTGGCGATGTTGGCGGCGCAGTGAAAAGCTTTAAGGATGCTATGGCGGCAGAGCAAGGCGATGCAGTGACTCCTAATTCGACGGCAAACCCTAATAATGGCACAGTGAATCTAATTGAAGCTAAGGCTGCTGAGATTCCGGTGACGAAGGCTGCGCCTAGAAAGAAGGCTGCCACAACTAAGCCTGCGGCAAAAAAAGCTGTGGCACCTAAAGTTGCAGCAAAGCCAAAAGCCGCCGCTAAGCCTAAGGTGACCAAAGCTGAATAGCTTTGTTTGCTAGATTCTTTGTCCTTAAATTTCAATGTTTGACGTTTCTTTCTCTGAGTTAGTGGTCATCGCGATTGTTGCGCTGATTGTAATTGGTCCTGAGCGGCTGCCTAAGGTTGCGCGAACATTGGGCGCGCTTGCTGGGCGGATGCAGCGGTATGTGGCACAAGTCAAAGAGGAAGTGAATCGTGAAGTGCGTTTCCAGGAGTTGCAGCAACTTCAGGACGAAATCAAAGAAACTGCAACCAAAACACAAGATAAATTACAGCGTAATGCCGATGCTTTAACGCAGGATCTGGATTTCGGAGATTCTGTTCCCAATCATCCTGCAAAAGTTGATGTGGCTTCTGTTGATGATACTAAACAAGCTAAATAGATACTAATCTAGTGACACCTACAGATAATTTCATATCACATCTAATCGAACTGCGTGATCGGCTGCTACGTATCGTTATCGGCCTAGTGGTTGTGTTTGTCGCGTTATTTCCATTTGCGAATAAAATATACGCACTACTCGCACAGCCATTATTAAGTAAGTTACCAGTCGGTGGGCAGATGATTGCGACTGCTGTTACCACGCCATTCTTTGTGCCAATGAAAGTTGCCATGATGGCTGCTTTTATTATCTCTTTACCACATACATTGTTTCAAATATGGGCATTTGTTGCGCCTGGGCTCTATGCACATGAAAAGAAATTCATGATTCCTGTCATCGTGGCGAGTAGCTTTCTGTTTCTTACTGGGATGGCATTCGCTTATTTCTTGGTATTTCCCGTGATATTTGGTTTCATTGTTGGAACTGCCCCGCAAGGAGTGGCTGTGATGACGGATATCGGCAATTACCTTGATTTTGTGATAACGCTCTTTTTTGCATTTGGCTTGGCGTTTCAGGTGCCAATCGCTGTGGTTATGACTGTGCGTTTTGGTTGGGTAACAACGCAGACCCTTAAAGATGGGCGAGGCTATGTGATTGTGGGCGCCTTTGTCATTGGTGCGATATTTACACCGCCTGATATTGTGTCTCAATTCATGTTGGCGGTACCAATGTGGTTGCTGTATGAGCTTGGTATTGTGGTTGCAACCCTCACTAAACAAACCCCTGTCGCTACAATTCTACCTCCTGATTAACAGTCAAAAGAAGGTGGTAATGTAAGCTTAAAATTTGTCTATTTGTAATTAGCCTTATTCTTGTTCAGCTGTATCGCTAGGTTTGGGGCGTTTAGCGATTAATATTGAAACGTTCATTGCCTTTTGAGCTCTAGCAATCTTAAGTGTCGCCAGTTGATTGGGTTTTAAAACGGCAATCAGATTGAGCATGCTGCTACTGTCAGACACTGGCTTACCTTCAATTTCCAACAAGACGTCTCCGGCTCTCAGCCCAGCTTTATCAGCAGGGCTGCCACGTAATACTCCTGCAATCAGCGCACCTTGCGCTACTTTAAGTTTAAATGACTCAGCAAGCTCTGGTGTGATGTCTTGCGCTTCAATGCCTATCCATCCGCGCGTAACATTGCCTTTGGCAATAATTTGCTCTATGACTTGACGTGCCAGCGTTGCTGGGATTGCAAAGCCTATACCCATGGATCCGCCGCTACGTGAGTAAATTGCACTATTAACACCGACCAAATTACCTTTGGTGTCAATCAAAGCGCCACCAGAATTGCCGGGGTTGATAGACGCGTCTGTTTGAATGAAGTTTTCGTAAATATTAATGCCTAAATGATTGCGGCCGAGTGCACTGACGATGCCTTGTGTAACTGTTTGACCAACGCCAAATGGATTGCCAATGGCTAACACAACATCCCCCACGTTTAGTGCATCCGAGCTGGCAAATGTAATTGCCGGTAATTGTTCAGAGTCTACTTTGATAAGTGCTAGATCCGTGTCGGGATCTGTGCCTACTACTTTAGCAGACATTTTTCGGCCATCTGGTAATGCAACTTCAATTTCATCTGCCGCAGCAATGACATGATTATTGGTCAGAATTAGACCTTGTTCGCTGACAATCACACCAGAGCCTAGGCTGTTTTCCGGCTGAGGTGGATTGTCCATATCGTCTAATTGATCGCCAAAAAATTGCCTGAATGCAGGATCATCCAGATACTTCTGATGTGGGCTATTTAGAGATTTTTTGCTAGTAAATATGTTTACAACAGCAGGCATCGCTTTTTTTGCAGCAAAGCTATAGGAGTCAGCCAAGCGAACATTTGCCGTTGATTCGGCTTGTTTTACAACAAAAGTAGACTCTTTTGTATAGAAAATATTAGGGTTGAATAATTGCAAAACAAAAAGTAATGCAAGGCAGATAGTGACTGCCTGTGCGAAAATAAGCCATAATTTTTTATATTCCTGATTATTCATGATTTCTAATTTTTATAGTACAGAATGATAATGGTTAATAGTAGATTCATGCATCACAATAGTGAGGATTAATATTTAAAAATCAATAGCATAATAACCGGAAAGATGCGTGAAAATGGTAAAAATAAAAGAGTTAAATCATTATACCCAACAACTCATGCAAGTTGAGCGCTTTAAGGATTATTGCCCGAATGGGCTTCAGATTGAAGGGCGAGCTGATATTCGTAAAATCGTGACGGGGGTCACGGCTAGCATGGCGCTATTGCAGGCCGCAAAACAAGCTGATGCTGATTTAATATTGGTGCACCATGGCTATTTCTGGCGCAATGAGGATGCCAGATTGGTCGGTATTAAGCGGCAGAGAATTGCGTACCTACTGGAACATAATTTGAATTTAATGGCTTACCACCTACCATTAGATGCACATGTTGAGTTAGGTAACAATGTGCAGTTGGGCGCTGTATTAGGTATTGTGCCAACAGAGTTTGCCGGCGATTCTAATTTGGTTGCGTGTGGCTATTTAAGTCAGCCAAAAAAATTAAATGACTTTGTGCAATATCTAGAGGGTGTTCTGCAGCGTACACCATTAGTAATTGGCGATTTAAATAAAGTAATCAATAAGGTTGCTTGGTGTACGGGTGGTTCACAAAGCTATCTTGATGTTGCGATTGAAATGGGTGCGGATGTGTTTATTAGTGGTGAAATATCAGAGCAAACCACACATCAGGCTATTGAGTCAGGGGTGGCGTATATTTCAGCTGGGCATCATGCAACTGAGCGATATGGAATTCAAGCATTAGGCGTGCATTTAGCTGAAAAGTTTAATTTAGAACATGAGTTTATTGATATAAATAACCCAGTTTAGTTGTTTAATTTCAGTAAGTTATTAAATAATACTTTAATAGTTAATTGGAAAATTGTATAATCAGCGCCTTTACAAAGGGCTGGATTCTTTATACGTTGAATTTTCGGTCTAAATTTTTAGTAGTTTGTTTAGTGAATGATAATTTAGCTTCAAAAGGGCCGGGTTCATTCAGATTATGAGGAAAACATGTCAGACAATCACAATGACGAGCATCAAAGCACTTCTCAGGTAGATTTAGAAAAGCGTAATTTTTTAATCGCCACATCTGCTGTCGGTGCTTTAGGCTGTGCTGCGGTCGCAGTTCCATTTGTAAAAAGCATGACGCCAAGCGAGCGTGCTAAAGCGGCTGGTGCGCCAGTTGAAGTTGATATCAGTAAAATAGCGCCTGGTACGATGATGACTGCAGAGTGGCGTGGTAAGCCAGTGTGGATTATCAATAGAACTGATGAAATGACTGCTGAGCTTTCAAAGCACAATGATCAGTTGTCAGATCCAAATTGTGAAGTCATATCGCAGCAACCAGAGTATTGTAAGAATGCTAATCGTGCTATTAAGCCTAACTTGGCGGTTATCGTTGGTATTTGTACGCATTTGGGCTGCTCTCCAACGGCTAAGCTACAAGCGCATGGTGATATGGGTGAGAGTTGGTCTGGTGGTTTCTTCTGTCCTTGCCATGGTTCGAAGTTTGATCTGGCGGGTCGCGTATTCAAGGGTTCTCCTGCGCCAATTAACTTGGTGGTGCCGCCGCATAAGTATTTGACGGAAAATACTTTGCTAATTGGTGTCGATACTGAAGAGAAGGCTTAAGATCATGGCTAATAAAAATAAAGTGGTGCTGGCTGATGTGCTTAGCGGTGGTTTGAAGTGGGTGGATGATAGGTTTCCGCTAACCAGTAATATTAAGGCGCATTTAACAGAATATTACGCTCCAAAGAACTTTAATTTCTGGTACTTTTTTGGGTCTTTGGCGCTATTAGTGTTGGTTTTACAAATTGTCACGGGTATTTTTCTAACGATGCATTACAAGCCTGATGCTGAGTTGGCTTTTGGCTCTGTCGAGTACATTATGCGTGATGTGCCGTGGGGTTGGCTCATACGTTATATGCACTCTACAGGTGCGTCTATGTTCTTTGTTGTTGTTTATCTGCACATGTTCCGCGGCATCATTTATAGCTCATATCGCAATCCACGTGAATTAATCTGGTTGTTTGGTGTTGCTATATTCTTGGCCTTAATGGGTGAGGCGTTTTTTGGCTACCTATTACCTTGGGGTCAAATGTCATATTGGGGTGCTCAGGTTATTGTGAATTTGTTCTCAGCAATTCCATTTGTTGGTCCTGATGTGTCTGAATGGCTGCGTGGGGATTATCTGGTTTCAGATGCAACGCTAAATCGTTTCTTTGCTTTTCACGTGATTGCCTTGCCGTTCGTTTTGGCGGGCTTAGTGGTTGCGCACTTGATTGCATTGCATGAAGTGGGTTCAAATAATCCTGATGGCGTTGAAATCAAAAAGTTGAAAAATAAGGAAACAGGTATTCCGTTAGATGGCATTCCTTTTCATCCTTATTACACGGTAAAGGATTTGGTCGGCGTTGCGATGTTCTTAATCGTGTTTTCAGCAATTGTGTTCTTTGCGCCTGAAATGGGTGGGTACTTCTTGGAGGCAAATAACTTTGTTCCAGCAAATCCGTTGGTGACGCCAGCGCATATTGCGCCAGTGTGGTATTTCACACCGTATTATTCAGTGCTGCGTGCTGTTCCGCCTATTTTGAATTCGCAATTTCCTGGTGTGGCTGCTATGGGCTTGTCTGTAATGGTGTTTGCTTTGCTGCCTTGGTTAGATAAGGGTGCAGTAAAGTCAATTCGCTACCGTGGCTTATTGTACAAAAAATGGCTGACCGCATTTGTGGTGAGTTTCTTGATATTAGGTTACTTGGGTACTGAGCCTTCAAATGTATGGGGTCAGTTCGGTGCTTGGCTGGGTGGTGCTGATCGTGCAACTGTTGTAGCGCGTGTTGCTACGGTTGTTTATTTTGCATTCTTTGTTTTAATGCCTTGGTACACCAAAAAAGATAAAACCTTGCCAGAGCCAGAAAGGGTGACGGGATAAGTAACATGAAAACTAACTATATTATGAAAAAACTCTTATTGGTTTTAGCGCTGATGCCTATGTTGGCTTTTGCTAACGAAGGGCCTCATTTGGATAAAGCGCCAATTGATGCCGCTAATAATGAGTCGTTGCAGCGTGGTGCACGCACTTTTGTCAATTACTGCCTAAATTGCCATAGTGCCAACTATATGCGCTATAACCGTCTTTTGGAGATTGGTCTAACTGAGCAGCAGATTAAAGACAATTTACTTTTCGCTGGCGATAAGATTGGTGATCAGATGAAAGTCGCGATGAATAAGACTGAAGCTAAGAAGTGGTTGGGCGCAGCACCTCCTGATTTGTCGGTAGAAGTGCGTGCTCGCGGCGCTGATTGGGTGTATAGCTATATGCGTGGATTCTACCATGATGATACTCGTCCAACCGGTTGGAATAATGCGGTATTTGATAAAGTTGGTATGCCGCATGTTCTATATGAGTTGCAAGGTGAGCAGGAGTTGGATCATGCAACGCATGAGTTAAAGCTTGTTAAGCCGGGTCGTTTGACTGTTGCAGAATACGATACGATGGTTGGTGATTTAACTAATTTTATGGCTTTTATGGCTGAGCCTGCTAAGCAGCAGCGCAATCATTTGGGTTGGTTTGTTTTACTGTTTTTGAGTGTGTTGTTGGTACTTACGTACAAACTCAAAAAAGCTTATTGGAAGGATATACACTAAATGATGACCTTATACTCAGGGACGACTGATCCCTACAGCCACCGTTGCCGAATTGTTTTGTTTGAAAAGGGAATGGACTTTCAGGTTATTGATGTAGATCTTGCAAATAAGCCTGAAGATCTTGCTGTAATTAACCCTTACAATCAAGTGCCAGTGTTGGTTGAGCGTGATCTAGTCTTATCAGAAGCAAATATTATTAATGAATATATCGATGAGCGCTTCCCGCACCCTCAGTTGATGCCGCCTGATCCTGTGATGCGTGCACGTGCAAGATTGTTTTTGTATAGCTTTGAAAAAGATCTGTTTGATCATATTAAAGATATTGAGTCAGGTGATGATGCCAAAGCCGATAAAGCGCGTGCGACTATTCGCGATAATTTAACGCAATTAGTGCCTATTTTTTCTAAGCAAAACTATTTGCTTGGTGATGAATATTCAATGCTGGATGTGGCTGTTACGCCGTTACTTTGGCGTTTAGGGCATTACGGAATTGAGTTGCCAAATCAAGCTTCAGCGATATTGAAGTATGCTGAACGCCTGTTTTCAAGGCCATTGTATGCTGATGCAATGACTCCATCAGAAAAGGCTATGCGTAAGTAGTTCGGATATGGATGCGCTCACGCCTACTAAGCCTTATATGCTACGTGCCATGCATGAGTGGTGCATAGATAATAATTTAACGCCACACTTGTTGGTGGTAGTGAATGGTCAAACGCGCGTGCCAATGGCCTACGTTAAAGATGGCGAAATTGTACTTAATCTTAGTTATGGTGCTACTAAAGACCTGCATCTAGATAATGAAGCTATTGTTTTCTCGGCGCGATTTGGTGGCGTGTCGCAAAACTTGTATGTGCCAGTGGATACTGTAAAAGCAATATTTGCGCGTGAGAATGGCGAGGGTATGTTCTTTGATGTTGGTGCAAGTGATGCGTCAAAAGATGTCTCTGTAGATTCAGTCCCAGAGCGGCAAAGTGCTAAGGCTGATGATAAAAAGACGTCGATAAAAAAGCCCACGTTAACAATAGTAAAATAATTTACACTTTATAAAAAAGTTCAGTATAATACGCAACTCGATTTAAAGCCGGATTAGCTCAGTTGGTAGAGCAGCGCACTTGTAATGCGAAGGTCGTCAGTTCGATTCCGACATCCGGCACCAAATTCTTAAACATTTACCCTTTTATACAATTTGACAGCCAGTCGAATTTTCAGCATAATCGTGGGTTCGGTTTGGAGGGGTGGCCGAGTGGTTAAAGGCGACGGACTGTAAATCCGTTCTCTCAGAGTACGAAGGTTCGAATCCTTCCCCCTCCACCAAATTTTGTAATGCAAGTATGAATGTAGAGTTTTAGCCTGTAGGTGACGCGGGTGTAGCTCAGTTGGTAGAGCTTCAGTTTTCCAAACTGAATGTCGCGAGTTCGAGTCTCGTCGCCCGCTCCAAAGACTGGGTACGCAGAACAAGCGCCCATGTGGCTCAGTGGTAGAGCACTCCCTTGGTAAGGGAGAGGTCGCGGGTCCGATTCCCGCCATGGGCACCATGATGGCAATGTTTTAGGTGTTATGGTTTGGTGTGTTGATAAGCTTTGGTTGTATGTGGGTTCTAATTGCATATTAAGTAAACCGCTTTAATCGAAGCAAGTTTTATTAATTTCAATAAAACTTATGATTGATAAAATATTGTAGAGGACTAGAGAAATGGCAAAAGGTAAATTTGAACGGACCAAGCCGCACGTAAACGTAGGCACAATTG
>JAZJYS010000039.1:0-16786 GCA_040390265.1 Pseudomonadota bacterium
CGCCGTTGGCTTATGGCAGCTTTCACACTTAGCGGAAGCATGTTTACCACGCAAGACGTATTTAGTATCTTTGCCATGCTCAAAAGTGGTGTCTTTCCAGTCTTTTGCCGTATGGCAATTGGCGCACTTACTGCCAAATAAGCCTTTATGTTTATCGTCCTTCTTATGACATGAATAACAATCTTTAGCCGCTTCACGATACTTTTTGCTTTGATGACAATCGGTACATTTCACATCCACATGCTTACCCTCAAGCGCGAACTTGGACTTGTTGTGATCGAACTTTTCTTTAGTATCTTTCCAATTTTTTTCAGCGTGGCAATTTTCACAAGACGTGCCCAAAGTGCCTTCATGCTTATCGTCTTTTTTATGGCAGGCATTGCAGGTATTCGGCGCATCGCGGTATTTAACTTTAGGCTTATGGCAGTCCTTACATTCGGTTTTAGCCTCAGCATGCGCGCCTTTTAATTCAAAATCGGTTTGCGCGTGTTTAAAGGTTTTTTCATCAATAGGTGCGATTTTCGCAGCACGGCCCTTATGCTCGGTGTGACATTCAGCGCAGTCGCGACTTTCCTTTAAATGCCCATGAAAGCCAGCTTTCTGCACCACGTCTTTGGTAATGTCTTTATGGCAATCTTTACAAAGCTGGTTCTGCCCTTCTTTGTCGAAGCGTTTATGGCACTTCTGGCAACTGTCTTCCCACTTCACATGCCCTTGAATCACCTTGCCAGGCATCATCACGGATTCGAGCGTATCCGCATGCGCTGTCAATGACAGTGCAAACATGAGCATTAAAAAAGTGAGAAAACGTAGCATGGACGATGTGCCTATCAGTACATATGTACCCAAATAACATGGAAAATTGCGGTAGCAACCATCATGTACATAAACGGTAAATGCAAAACATGCCATGCGGAAAATATCTGCTCAAACTTTTTGAACTGGGCCACGGTCTGTATTTGCAACAAATACTCACCCACTAATTGCGTAGCTTCCTTTGCTCTAGCGGACTCACTACCCTTAACGCTATTTGCTAACACCTGATGAATGTTATGGCGACAGCGGCGCACCAACAGCATGCGGCGAATATCAAAACTCACAAAATACCAAACTCCAGCAAAAAAGCCGCGCAGCCCTTCTAACGCCTCTTGCTCAAAGGCATCAATCCACTCCTGCACTTTGGGAAAAAAATACAAACGCGACTTTACATCGCCCGTACTGCCGGCCAACTCCTCACGCGCACTCTTTAAACTTGAACGGCTACCATACAAACCTTTGTGTATGCGCGTATACACAAAACGACCCACCAAGCCGCTACCTGCCACCAGCAACATGCAATAAAGCGCAACCGCTGCATTCACTGAACCGGTGCGAAAGGTCGTATGGAATATCACCAGAGTTGGCCCCAACACGCCAAGGATCATATGAATACGAAACCAGTGCTTGAGCTTACCCAAACCCTGCATAAACTTAAGATGCTTGCGTAATGAGTAGAGCAGCAAAGTCAGCATCATTAAGCCGCCAACCAAGCCCAGGTTATACCCCAAGCCGATGCCAGACTTATAGTAATGGCCATGGGCGACTTTCCAGCCTAGCCACACGATTACGGCAAATAACATAGCCATCACAATTTGATTTAATAAAACGCCTATCTTGCCTAACACGGTATTTCCTTTTCATTCATGGCTTAAAAACCGGCTGCTGACCCTAATGTTGCAATACCTAGCGGTAATTATAATTCACAGAAAATTTGACGTGTGAAATTTTCACACATATTATACTTAAAATATTACTCGACATTGATAGATGCCGTATTCAGAAGCAATAAACACTTAAAAATACTCAAAGTTAATCCAAACAATGACACCACCTGTAACAATGCTCATCTACATCACACCACTACTCATGATTCTGGTGGTTTACATGCTGCGGCAAAAGAAAATAGACCGACGCGGACATGCACGCTTGAATGAAGCAAAAGAAGCTGGCTTAACCGAACCGGCCTCATTACACCCAGCCATAGACTTAGGCCTCTGCTGCGGCTCTGGTGCTTGTGTGAGAGCCTGCCCTGAAAAAGCGCTTAGCCTGATTAACGGCAAAGCCGTGCTTACAGACCCTGCGCACTGTATTGGTCATGGCGCTTGCCTGGAGGCTTGTCCGGTCGAAGCTATCAAGCTGGTATTCGGTACAGAAAAACGCGGCATGGACATTCCCTTTGTGTCGCCTACGTTTGAAACCAATGTGCCCAATATCTTTATCGCAGGTGAACTAGGCGGCATGGGCTTGATTCGCAAAGCCGCAGTACAAGGCAAGCAGGCAATTGATTCAATTGTTAAAAAGAAAAATGCCGGCAAAGCGTTAGACGTGGTCATTATCGGCGCAGGTCCAGCAGGCCTTTCTGCCTCACTCTCAGCCATAGACCAGCAACTTAACTACGTCACCATCGAGCAGGAAGAATCATTGGGTGGCGCAATCTATAAGTACCCGCGCAATAAAGTTGCAATGACGCAACCCGTTGTTTTGCCAATAGTAGGCAAAGTTGAAATGTACGATATCAGCAAAGAAGAACTACTCGGCTTCTGGTTACGCGTACTTGATGAACATAAGCTAAATGTGAAATTTCAAGAACGCATGGAAATGATTACCAAGACCGCAAATGGCTTTGAAGTTAAAACCTCTAAAGCCACCTACCAAACAGCCAATGTGCTGCTAGCCATTGGCCGCATGGGCACACCGCGCAAACTGGGTGTTAGCGGAGAAGATCAAGCCAAAGTAGTGTACCGCCTGATAGACCCAGAACAATATCGTGGTCAGCATGTGCTCGTCGTAGGTGGCGGTGACAGTGCACTGGAAGCCGCCATCACCATTTCAGAACAGCCCGGCACAACCGTGACGCTTTCTTACCGTAGCGAATCATTTGGTCGCGTTAAAGGAAAAAATCGTGATAAATTACAGCAAGCCGAAGCCGCAAAAAGACTCACCGTACTACTCAAATCGAATGTCATGGAAATACAAGCAGACACTGTCAGCATAGAGTTAGCGAATAAAGAAGTGATAGAAATTCCGAACATGGCAGTGATTGTTTGTGCTGGCGGGGTGCTACCAACGCCATTTTTAAAAGAGATTGGCGTGATGGTAGAAACGCATTACGGCACGGCACAACCCGTCTAATAGATAATAATTACGCCCAATTTAAACAGTAGCTAATTTAACAGCACCTATGGAAAAACTTTAGTCGCATGAAAGCCATCAACTTAATATTTATTTGTTTACTGATTATTTCCACACCAGCTTTTGCTGACACGTCAGGCGAAATAAAAGTAGGCGCAACGCTACCGCCAGCAGTATTGAATGCCTTAACTGGAAGGTCTGGTAAATTTTCTGACTTCCGTGGCAAGCCGCTCATCATTAATGTTTGGGCTAGTTGGTGCGGCCCTTGTCGCGCCGAAATGGGCTCATTAGACAACATTTCACGCCGGTTTGGCGGCAAACAACTCAATGTGATTGGCATATCAACTGACGATGACGCCTACGCGGCCGTTTCTTTCGTCAGGGAAGCCAAACTGAGTTTTAACAATTACCTTGATAACAATGTCATTCTGGAAAACATGCTGGGCGCTAACACCATTCCACTCACCATTCTGGTCGATGCCCGTGGCCGCGTACTGCAAAAAGTCCGCGGCTCACAAGCTTGGGATAGCCCAGAAGCATTAGCGATGATAGGGAAATCGTTCCAAATCAAACTTAATTGATTTCCCGACAACCTAGAAAACTACATCAAAATAATATCAAACGTTTCCTGACTATATTGCAACTCCACCTGCAACGAAATCGGCTTAGCAATAAAGTCTGAGAGATTTGCCAAGCTCTGCGACTCTTCATCCAGCAACATTTCAATCACTTTCGGCGCGGCTAACACACGTAACTCACGCGCATTGAACTGGCGGGCTTCGCGTAATAATTCACGCAGAATTTCATAGCAAACCGTTTGGGCAGTTTTTTGTTCGCCGCGCCCTTTACAGGTAGAACAAGGCTCACAAAGGATATGCGCCAAACTTTCACGCGTGCGTTTGCGGGTCATTTCCACCAAACCTAGCGGTGTAAAACCATTCACGCCTGTGCGTGCGCGGTCACGCGCAACGGCTTTTTGCAGCTCCTCTAACACCGTGACACGCTGCGCATCTTCATCCATATCAATAAAATCAATGATGATAATGCCGCCCAAATTTCTAAGGCGCAATTGGCGTGCGATGGTTTGCGCGGCTTCCAGATTGGTTTTAAAAATCGTGTCAGATAAATTCTTGCCACTCACAAAACTGCCGGTATTCACATCAACAGTCGTCAGCGCTTCGGTCTGGTCAAAAATCAAATAGCCGCCAGATTTAAGCTCCACCTTGCGCGACATGGCTTTTTCAATTTCCTGCTCAATGTTGTACAACTCAAACAGCGGACGCAGGCCTTGATAATGCACAAGCTTATCCAGCGCAGTAATCGCGTATAAATTGGCAAACTCCACCAGCTTTTGGTAGGTTTCGCTTGAGTCGACGCGCACCGCTTCAGTGTTGGCACACAGCACATCGCGCAATACGCGCATTGGCAGATTCAAATCTTTAAAAATCAGAGAGCGCTCAGGTGCAGTGGTGCTTTTTGCGCGGATATGCGCCCATGTTTTGGTTAAGTAATCAATGTCTGCCAGCAATTCAGCATCGGTCGCCGCTTCAGACATCGTACGAATAATATAGCCGCCAACGCGATTTTCAGGCAACAAGCCTAGCAACCTTGCTCGCAACTGTTCGCGTTCAGCTTCACTCTCAATCCGTTGCGAAACGCCAATATGGTCTTGTTGCGGCAAGTACACTAAAAAACGCCCCGCAATACTGATTTGCGTAGTCAGGCGCGCGCCTTTAGTGCCTATCGGCTCTTTAATCACCTGCACCATGACGGGCTGGCCTTCATGCAGCACTTCCTGAATCGGTCGCTGCGCGTCGGCATCCCCACATTCAAACACATCGCCGGCATGTAAAAAAGCCGCGCGTTGCAAGCCCATTTCAATAAAGGCAGACTGCATGCCCGGCAATACACGACACACCACGCCGCGATACACATTGCCCACTAGCCCCAACGACGAACTGCGCTCGATTTGCAATTCTTGCACTACACCGTTTTCCATCATGGCGATGCGTGTTTCTTGCGGGGTTACATTAATCAGTATCTCTTCACTCAATTTGCATTCTCTTTTAACTTTAAATTCTTATAGCTGCTAACACTTATGCCTGCTGGTGCTACAAATGCGCAAAACCGTGTTTTCTAAGCAAGGCCGCCGTTTCATAAACAGGCAGCCCCATCACTCCGGTATAACTGCCCTCTATACGCTTAATCCATGCGCCCGCCAGACCTTGTATGCCATAGCCACCAGCTTTATCATGCGGCTCGCCAGAGGCAACATAAGCGTCGATTTGCGCGTCAGACAACGCCATCATTTCCACATCAGTAGTAGACAAGACCACTTCAATATCGCCAGCAAAAGCCAGTGCTACCGCAGTATGCACCTGATGTGACCCGCCAGATAGCCCTCGCAACATGCGACGAGCATCATCGTCATCCACAGGTTTACCCAAAACCTCGCCTGCCAACACCACCGTAGTATCTGCTGCCAAAACGACATGCGCCATTGGCACGGCATTTAAACGCTGCATACAAGCCTCAGCCTTCTGCCGCGCCAAGCGCACCACATAATCTTCGGGCAATTCATTTTTCGCTTGTGATTCATCAATATCTGCAGGCAATATCTCACATGCCAAACCTATTTGCTGTAAAAGTTCTACGCGGCGCGGACTGCGTGAAGCAAGGTAGATGGTTGGTTGCATATTAAAGTTCTTTACTTAACAATTGATGACGCATGACATTTGATTACTCATGCCCAGCACTTTAATTTACTATGACGAAATTGACAAAGCTTTAATGACGGCCTTATGTACACACAAACGCTCATCACCCATGCAAGCTTGAACTTTTACTGGGTTTACTGCTTGCCAGTAATCAATTCTAAAAGGAATGTAACATGATGGACTGGCCTGCTCTTTTCAAAGTAACGATTGCGTTATTTGCGATCGTGAACCCCATTGGCAGCGTGCCTATTTTCATCAGCGCGACGAATGGCTGGAGCAAGCAAGATCGCGCGCAGACCGCAAAAACTGTGGCGTTAACCGTTGGCATCGTACTCACGGTTGCCACCTTTTTAGGTGACAGAATTCTTGATTTCTTCGGCATTAGCATTCCATCATTTCAGGTAGGTGGCGGCATATTACTCATGCTGATCGCCAACTCCATGATGCACGGAAAACAAAGTGGTACCCGCCAAACACCGGAGGAGGCGCAAACACTGGCTGAACGCGAAGCCATTGCCATTGTGCCACTCAGCATCCCGCTACTGGCTGGCCCCGGCGCAATCAGTAGCATGATTATCGCCGCCCAGCAAAATAGCAGCATTGCCGGACATATCTCTTTAGTAGCGCCCATTTCAATTATTGCCATCATCATTTGGCTGGTACTCAGATTATCTGCAGGCATTTCGAACAAGCTTGGCAGCATCGGCATCAATATTGTCACGCGCCTGATGGGGCTGATATTGGCAGCCATGGCGGTTGAATTTATCGCACGCGGGCTCATTGGTTTGTTTCCCAAGTTAGCTGCGTAACGCACTACAAATGCCTGCTTAAGGTAAAATAGCGAAAATCGCATTAACATCACCTCAATCAAAGACTCAGACACATGTCACAAGACAAACACCAATGGATGCCACACGCTACTGTCGCGGCGATCATCGAAAATAACGGCAAGTTTCTATTGGTAGAAGAAACGACAGATCGTGGCAATCGCTTCAACCAGCCTGCTGGTCATTTAGAAGACAATGAAACAATTCTGGATGCCGTAGTGCGTGAAACGCTGGAGGAAACGGCTTACACCTTCAAGCCGGAATCCTTGCTCGGCATTTATCATTGGAAACACGAACATAACGACACCACCTATTTGCGCTTCGCATTTATCGGCAGTGTGAGTGACCACCAACCGGACCTTGCGCTTGATGATGGCATCATTCGCGCGGTATGGATGTCTATTGAAGAGATTCGCGACAAGGCTATGCTGATGCGTAGCCCGCAAGTATTAACCTGCATTGAAGACTATATGAATGGGCGTAAATTTCCATTATCTGTGCTCACACACTTGTAAAGCCTAAGAACATGAACCTGAATAAATCTCAAAAGAAAAAAATCGTTGTCGGACTATCCGGCGGCGTTGACTCATCTGTTACTGCCCTACTGCTCAAAGAACAAGGTTATGAGGTCACTGGCCTGTTCATGAAAAACTGGGAAGATGACGACACGGATGAATACTGCTCCAGCAAGCAAGACCTGATTGATGCGGTTTCCGTGGCCGATAAAATCGGCATTGACATTGAAGCTGTGAATTTTAGTGCTGAATATAAAGACCGCGTGTTTGCCAACTTCTTAAGCGAATACAAAGCTGGGCGCACACCTAACCCGGACATTTTGTGCAACGCCGAAATCAAATTTAAAGCATTTCTAGACCACGCCATGAACATGGGCGCGGATGCAATTGCCACCGGCCATTATGCACAAGTACGCGAAAACCCGCTTAAACCGGGCTTATTCCAACTCATGAAAGCCGATGATGGCAGCAAAGACCAAAGCTATTTTCTGTATCGCCTGAACCAAGCTCAACTATCCAAAACATTATTCCCACTAGGCAAGTTGCTCAAACGTGAAGTGCGTGAGATTGCACGTAATGCCGGGCTAATCAATGCAGAAAAGAAAGACTCCACAGGCATCTGCTTTATTGGCGAACGTCCGTTTCAGGAATTTTTAAGCAAATACTTGCCACGCGAACCGGGCGATATCAAAACACCGGATGGCAAAGTGGTCGGTCGCCATGAAGGGCTCATGTATTACACCTTAGGTCAGCGCCAAGGCCTAAAAATTGGCGGTAGCCGTGACAGCAATGGCGAACCGTGGTTTGTGGCAGCGAAAGATATGGAGAAAAACATACTCATCGTTGTGCAAGGGCATGACCACCCTCTATTACTTAACGATGGCTTACTCGCAGGCCAGCTCACATGGATTGATAACGAAGTGCCTGAAACGAATTGGGTTTATGCTGCAAAAACCCGCTATCGCCAACCAGATGCGCCATGCGAGATTGAACGCCTGACGGATGATGAAGTAGAAATCAAATTTGGGCAAAAACAATGGGCGATTACACCGGGTCAATCTGCCGTGGTGTATGAGAGTAATGTGTGCTTGGGTGGCGGCATTATTACCAGCGCAATCTAACACCAGCGTAATTCACAAAGAAAAAGGGCGCGATAAATCGCGCCCTTTTTCACAATCTAAATCTATCGCTTAACTATACATTGCTTCACTAGCCAGCAACAGGCATTGTAGTTTTGAACGAGTCACGCTTCATTAACTCGGTGTACAGTGCGCTTAAGTTTGGGTACTCAGACGCCAAATCAATATGCTTAAAGCGTAATTCCAAATAGCCCAACACGCAGCCTACAGCAATATCGGCAAGACTAAACGCACCATTCACACACCATTTCTTTTTGGTCAGATCAAGATTCAGCACGGCCAAACCGCGCGTCACTTTTTCCAAATGTTTTGCAATATAAGCTGCATCCTGTAATTCAGCTGACTTACGTTGCTCCAACATTACCGCCACCGCAGCATCACACACACCATCAGCCAAGGCTTCCCAGCGGCGTACCGCAATTTTTGAACCGTTATCGGCAGGAATCAAATGTGCCAACGGTGTACGGTGATCCAGATACTCCACAATCACGCGCGAGTCATACAAACTATCGCCATCATCCAAAATCAACACGGGCACTTTGCCCAAAGGGTTATATTGCTTCACAGGGCAATCTGCCGCAGCTAGCACGACTTCTTCAAGCGCAACGTCGATATGTTTTTCTATTGCGGCAATTCTCACTTTGCGCGCATAAGGGCTGTTAACAGTGTATAAAAGTTTCATCATATTGCCTGACGCAATTTTTGCGAATAGTTAAGGTTTATAGCATTATAATTCAAACATCGTTGCTTTATCCCAACAACTAGAGCATCAAAACAACAAAGTTATCATTGCCATGTCGCTATTTAATGACCATTACCCATCAGGATCAAACGCCTTTTATCAGCTAGTTGCGCATCAGGTGCAGGCTGCGCTTGCTGAAGACATTGGCAGTGGCGACCTGACTGCACTATTGGTGCCAGCTACCCAACAGGTCAACGCCACCATTATTGTGCGTGAATCAGCCATTATTTGCGGTATCGATTGGGTCAATGCCTGCTTTAAGCAAGTAGACCCAAACGTGAATATCCATTGGTTAATCGCTGAGGGTGAGCGCATACAAACCAATCAAACATTATGCGAAATAACCGGTTTAGCCAGATCACTACTCACCGCTGAACGCTGCGCGCTTAACTTTTTACAAACGCTGTCTGCGACAGCGACCGAAACCAGAAAATATGTAGATGCCATTGCTGGCACCCAAAGCCAGATTCTAGATACACGCAAAACGATTCCGCATTTAAGGCTCGCACAAAAATATGCCGTCACCGTCGGTGGCGGACACAACCAACGGCTCGCCTTGTATGATGGCATCTTAATCAAAGAAAACCACATTGCCGCAGCAGGCAGTATTGGTGCGGTGATGCAACAAGCCTTTGCGCTAAATGCTGGCAAAAGTATACAAATTGAGGTGGAGAATTTAAGCCAGTTACATGAAGCTTTAACCGCAGGTGCAGTCAATATCCTGCTGGATAACTTTGATACGGACTTATTGCTGGAAGCCGTAAAAATCAATCTCGCGAGCGCAAAGCCTGCTGTTTTGGAAGCATCAGGCGGCATCACACTGGAAAACGTACGCGAAATTGCCCTCACTGGTGTTGACCGCATCTCGATTGGGTCGCTGACAAAGAATGTGCAAGCGATTGATTTCTCCATGCGCATAAACGAAATCTAAATATAGATTGAAACCAAGCCAGCCAATACGTAACACTCTAAATAATAGTTAAGGCACTAAAATGAATAAAATCAATGCGCCAACCAACCCCACCGGCCGCCTGACATTAGGCGATGTGCTACGCATGCTGGTGAATGATGGCATGATTGATAAAATTCAGGCCGAAAAACTATACAAAGATCGCAAGCTGGATAGCTCCAACCTACACCCACTTGTCGTCATTGGTGAACAAAAGTGGAAACACCTCGCGCCACCACATAAAGCCATTACCATTGAAGGTCTATCCACCTGGCTAGCCGCACGTGCTGGACTGGATTACTACCACATTGACCCGCTAAAACTGGACTTCGGCTCTGCCGCACAAATCGTCTCTAAAGGCTATGCGGAACGCTTAAAAATCATGCCGATTTCGGCTAAGAATGGTGAAGCCACCATCGCCACGACCGAACCTTTCAGTACCGATTGGATTGAAGATCTTGAGCGTGTGCTGAAGATGAAAATCAAACTGGTATTTGCTAATCCTTTAGAAATCTCGCGTTATCTGCCTGAAATTTACAATCTAGCCAACGCCATGAGTGCAGCCAACTTGGCTAAAGCCGGACAAATTGTAGGCGTACAAAACTTCGAACAACTGGTTGAACTCGGCAAAGACAAAAATCTGGATGCCAATGAACAGCACGTCGTCAATATCGTCGACTGGCTATTTAAATACGCCTTCGAGCAGCGTGCCAGTGACATCCATCTGGAACCAAGGCGCAATATGGGTATGATGCGTTTCAGAATTGACGGTGTACTGCATCAAGTCTATCAACTGCCGCCGAACATCATGAATGCCATTACCAGCCGCATCAAACTACTCGGCCGTATGGACATGGTCGAGAAACGCCGACCACAAGATGGCCGCATTAAAACCTTGACAGCTGAAGGCGCAGAAATAGAACTGCGCCTATCTACCATGCCTACTGCATTTGGCGAAAAATTAGTCATGCGTATTTTTGCGCCCGATGTTTCTGCCAAAGATTTTCTTGCGCTAGGTTTTTCAAAAGCACAAGCCGTCACTTGGAACAACTGGACCAAATCGCCCAACGGTATTATTTTGGTTACAGGCCCTACAGGTTCAGGCAAAACCACTACGCTTTACGCAACCCTGCGTTTGCTGGCGACACCAGAAGTCAACGTCTGTACGGTTGAAGAGCCGATAGAGATGGTTGAACCCCTGTTTAACCAAATGCAGGTGCAAGCCAATATTGGCTTAAACTTTGCCGATGGCATCCGCACTCTGATGCGGCAAGACCCAGACATCATCATGGTCGGCGAAATTCGAGATTTTGAAACCGCTGACATGGCAATTCAGGCGGCACTCACAGGGCATTTAGTCTTATCTACCCTGCACACCAATGACGCGCCGTCTGCAATCACACGGTTGTTAGATTTAGGCCTGCCTTCATACCTCATACACTCCACGGTACTGGGCATTATGGCGCAACGTTTAGTCCGCACTCTTTGCCCTAGCTGCAAAGAGCCTGAACCGATAGCACAAAGCAAATGGGATGCACTCGTCGGCACATACAAAATACCAAAACCTGAGCGCATTTACAAACCTGTAGGCTGTATAGAATGCAGAAATACAGGCTTTAGAGGACGTAGCGGCATTTATGAAATGCTCACCATTACGCCAGCATTAAGAAAACTCATCACACCAGAAACTGATTTGGCTAAGCTCACAAAACTAGCCCGACAAGAAGGCATGCAACCGCTTATCATCAATGGTGCAGAGAAAATAGCCGCAGGACTCACGACGATTGAAGAATTAATGAAAGTGGCTCCGCCATTAGAAATGGAATAAAATTTTCATCGAGTTAACTCAGAAGGCAAGCCAGCTCTCGCTTGCCTTAAAATCTATCAAACTCCATTTTTTGCGCAGCATCACCACAAACGGCTGATCAGCATATTTTCATCCTTGACCAAACACCTGCAAACCGTTATGGTATAGGGTTACCAAATAATAGTTAAAATTAAAAGATTTATGGCAGACACTCAACAAATCACAGGCGCGGAAATAGTAATCAAGTGCTTGGAGCAAGAGAAAGTCAAATTCGTGTTCGGCTACCCAGGTGGCGCGGTGTTGCACATCTACGACGCGATTTACAATCAAAACCACTTCAAACACATTCTCGTACGCCATGAGCAAGCTGCCGTGCATGCAGCGGATGCATTCTCGCGTGCCACAGGTGAGGTAGGTGTGGCGCTTGTCACATCTGGTCCTGGCGCAACCAATGCAATTACCGGCATTGCCACAGCCTACATGGACTCAATCCCATTGGTGGTGATTAGCGGCCAAGTCCCTGTACCAGCCATCGGCTTGGATGCATTCCAAGAAGTTGATATGGTCGGCATTACACGCCCATGCGTTAAGCACAATTTCTTGGTAAAAGATGTAAAAGACATCGCCAGCACCATGAAAAAGGCTTTCCATATCGCAAGAACCGGTCGTCCAGGTCCTGTCGTTGTGGACATTCCTAAAGACATTACGGCGCATTTGGCTGAATTTGTTTACCCAAACACAATTGAATTGCGCTCATACACACCTATTACCAAAGGCCATAGCGGACAAATTAAAAAAGCCGTTAAATTATTGCTTGAAGCTAAGCGCCCAATGGTTTACACCGGTGGTGGCGTAGTACTAGGTGGAGCATCAGAGGCTTTAGTTAAATTAGTCAAGGCACTCGGCCTACCTGTGACCAACACATTAATGGGCTTAGGTGGATATCCATCGACAGACAAGCAGTTTGTAGGCATGCTTGGCATGCACGGCACCTATGAGGCAAACACGGCTATGCAAGAGTGCGATGTACTCTTGGCTGTAGGCGCACGCTTTGATGACCGCGTGATTGGCAACCCTGAACACTTCTTCAAAAAATCACGCACGATTATCCATATTGACATTGATCCATCATCAATTTCAAAACGTGTAAAAGTGGATGTGCCAATTGTCGGTGACGTAAAATCCGTACTGGCTGAAATGAATGACTTGGTTGCTGCTGAAGCACCTAAACAGCAATCTCCAGCACTTAAAGCCTGGTGGGAGCAAATCGAGGCATGGCGCAGCAAACTTTGTTTAAGCTATGACAACAGCAATGGTTTAATCAAACCACAATACGTGATTGAAAAACTTTGGGAAGTCACCAAAGGCGATGCTTACGTAACGTCTGACGTAGGCCAGCACCAAATGTGGGCTGCGCAATACTACAAATTTGACAAACCTCGTCGCTGGATTAACTCAGGCGGCTTAGGTACGATGGGCGTAGGTTTGCCATATGCAATGGGCTGTCAGCTTGCTGACCCTACCGCACAAGTAGCCTGTGTAACGGGTGAAGGCAGTATTCAAATGAATATTCAAGAGCTTTCAACCTGTGCGCAATATCACTTGCCGATTAAAGTCATTCTGCTGAACAACCGCTACTTGGGCATGGTTCGCCAATGGCAGGAGTTCTTCTATGAGAATCGTTATTCAGAATCTTATATGGACAGTCTGCCGGACTTTGTGAAACTGGCTGAGTCTTACGGTCACGTTGGCATGCGCATTGAGAGTCCAAACGATGTTGAAGGCGCGCTCAAAGAAGCTTTCGACATGAAAGACCGCTTTGTGTTTATGAACTTCATCACAGACCAAAAAGAAAATGTGTTTCCGATGATTGCTGCTGGCAAAGGTTTAACTGAAATGATTTTGTCTAACGACATAAGCGCGGAGGATCTATAAATGCGTCATATTATTTCGTTATTAATGGAAAATGAGGCTGGCGCACTATCACGCGTTGCAGGCTTATTCTCAGCCCGTGGTTACAACATTGAATCTCTGACAGTAGCCGTCACTGAAGACCCGACACTATCACGCATGACAGTAGTGACTTCCGGCTCAGATGACGTGATTGAACAAATCATTAAACAACTCAACAAATTGGTTGATGTCGTCAAAGTGCTGGATTTAAACGACGGCAAGTTTATTGAACGTGAACTGATGCTAATTAAAGTAAAAGCAACAGGTGCATTTAGAGAAGAAATGAAGCGCATGTGCGACATTTTCCGTGGCCGCATTATCGATGTGGCAGACGGCAGCTTTACCATTGAGCTTACCGGCTCTGGCACCAAACTAGATGCCTTTATCGAAAGTTTAGATAAAGCCGCTATTTTAGAAACCGTCCGCACAGGCGCATCTGGCATTGGTCGCGGCGACAGGATATTAAAAGTTTAGCAATCAGGAATAAAAGCGACGAGTTTTGTGAAAAGCGTTACGGATACAATTAGCTTACTGCTAATTTCCAGCAAATACTCATCACGGATAGATTCCTACCCCTTACCCCTAAATTTAAAGGAAAAGAAATGAAAGTTTATTACGATAAAGACGCAGACCTTGGTTTAATCAAAGGCAAAAAAGTAACGATCGTTGGTTACGGTTCACAAGGCCATGCACACGCTGCTAACCTTAAAGACAGCGGTGTAGATGTCACTATCGGCCTACGTAAAGGCGGCAGTTCATGGGCTAAAGCTGTAGCTGCTGGTCACAACGTTTTAGAAATCGCAGACGCAACAAAACAAGCTGACGTAGTAATGCTGTTATTGCCTGACGAAAACATGCCACAAATTTTTGATGCAGATGTTGCTGCCAGCTTAAAACAAGGCGCTACATTAGCGTTCGCACACGGCTTTAACATTCACTACAACCAAATCACACCACGTGCTGATTTAGATGTCATCATGATCGCTCCAAAAGGCCCAGGCCACACCGTGCGCTCAGAATACCTAAAAGGCGGCGGCGTACCTTCATTGATCGCTGTATACCAAGACAAATCTGGCAAAGCAAAAGAAGTTGCACTTTCATACGCAGCAGCTAACGGCGGCACTAAAGGCGGCGTAATCGAAACTGATTTCCGTGAAGAAACTGAAACTGACTTGTTCGGTGAACAAGCTGTTTTATGTGGCGGTGCTGTTGAGTTGGTTAAAGCTGGCTTCGAAACTTTGGTTGAAGCTGGTTACGCACCTGAAATGGCATACTTTGAATGCTTGCACGAATTGAAATTGATTGTAGATTTGATGTACGAAGGCGGCATTGCCAACATGAACTACTCAATCTCAAACAACGCTGAATACGGCGAATATGTCACTGGTCCTAAAGTAATCAACGATGAATCACGTTACGCTATGCAAGAATGTTTGGCTAACATCCAAAACGGTGAATACGCGAAACGCTTTATCTTGGAAGGCCGTACTAACTACCCAGAAATGACAGCACGTCGTCGTTTGAACGCAGCACATCCAATTGAACAAGTTGGCGGTCAGCTACGTGCAATGATGCCTTGGATTGCTAAAAACAAATTAGTTGACCAATCTAAGAACTAATCCTAACGATTAATCGAGCCTAAGCTCATTAGTTATTAGCGGTTGCAAGGGCAAAGCGTTTTACGTTTTGCCCTTTTTAATTTGTATATTTAAATCATACACAGCAAACATACATGAAAAATCGTCTTACAGTAGCAACTCAATATTTACTACCCAAGCAAGCCATCACCGCCATCGCTGGCAAGCTGGCGCATCTACAAGGCGGCAGCTTAACCACATCCGTCATTCGCTGGTTTGTGAAGCGCTACAACGTAAATATGAATGAAGCTGCACAACCAGACATTAGTGCATATAAAACTTTCAACGCGTTCTTTACACGCCCATTAAAAAACAATGCGCGACCATTGGCACAAGCCGATTTCATTTGCCCAGTAGATGGCGCGATCAGCCAGTTTGGCAGCATTAAAGCCGACCAGATTTTTCAGGCAAAAGGTCACGCATATTCAACAGCCGCCTTGGTTGGTGGCGATAAACATTTAGCCGCTCAATTTGAAAATGGCCACTTCGCTTGCCTATACCTAAGCCCTAAAGACTATCACCGTATCCACATGCCATGCGATGGCACACTCAAAAGCATGACCTATGTACCGGGCGATTTATTTTCAGTGAACCCGGTTACCGCACAGGGCGTACCAGGACTATTTGCACGCAATGAGCGCGTCGTATGCGAGTTCACCTCAGCACAACATGGCAGTTTTATTATGGTGTTGGTAGGCGCCACTATCGTCGGTAGCATGGCTACCGTTTGGCACGATGCAGCCAATGGCATTATTAATCCACCTCGCACAGGCAGAATGCGCACATGGTCGTATGAAAAACAGAACATTACCCTAAAACAAGGCGATGAAATGGGACGATTCCTGCTGGGTTCTACGGTAGTGATGTTATTCCAGAAAAACGCACTTGAATTTAACAATGCTTGGCAACCAGCTCGTGCGATTAAACTGGGCGAAATGATGGGAAATAATACGAAAGTATAAAACCGACAACACATAAACTAAGAGAGGCTTTACGCCTCTCTCATACACTTCTATTTAACAACCTTATGATGCAAATGTGGCGCCAATTCATTTAGCGCTGACTCATAAACGCCGCGCTTAAACTCAATCACATCTTCTAATGGCACCCAATACTCGCTCCAGCGCCAGGCATCAAATTCAGGATGATCGCTCGCGCGCAATGAAACATCGCTATCGCGCCCAACCATACGTAGCAAATACCAAATTTGCTTTTGTCCGCGATAACTACCACGCCATTCACGCTTTACCCAACTAGTAGGCACTTCATAGCGTAGCCAATCTTTGGTACGGCCTAAAATTTTTACATGCTCTGGCTTTAAACCAACTT
>JAZJYS010000040.1:0-4726 GCA_040390265.1 Pseudomonadota bacterium
ACCGCCAATGATAGCGACGCTACCACAAGAACCCTTATGCGCTGCAATATCACGCGGCGGCAAAGCTGGCTGAAACATGCTGCGTACTAACAAGTGAGATTTTTCAGTATTCATTATGAGTCACTCCCTTATTGATACGATTAGCCTTTAGGCAACGTAGCGCACATTTAATTGCACTTTTTGCGCCCCATTGTAGCTATTGGTTTGCAACTGATAAGCCAATTGAACATTCTCGGGCAGAAAGTCCGCGTGATTAAAGTAAATAGCATCAACCGTCGCACCAGCATTCTGCAACAAGGGCTTTAGGGTAAGCTTCAAATGTTTTTCTGCCAGCACACGCTGATTGAGTACTTCAAACTCGTCATAAAATAACGGTGGCGCGAAGCCCTGGCCCCAAACTTGGTTTTCTAAAGCTTGCGCTGTTTCAAAAGTCATATCGGCATTACTCAAGCCGCCATCAACTTCCAGCACAGACTCTAAATCCGCTTCGGTAATCAGGCTTTGCACAACTATTTCAAAACTTTGTTGAAAGCGCTCAAAGTCTGCCTGCCTAATAGACAAGCCTGCCGCCATAGCATGCCCGCCAAATTTAACAATCAAGTCAGGTTGATGCTTACTTAACAAATCCAGTGCATCACGCAAATGCAATCCAGAGATAGAACGACCTGAGCCTTTTAGCAAGCCACCGCCAGCTTCCGCAAAAGCAATCACGGGGCGATGAAAACGCTCTTTAAGGCGTGACGCCAAAATACCAATCACACCTTGATGCCAATCTGGTTGATACATGCTAATGGTGTATTGATTAGTGACGTTAATATCATCGAGTGAAACATTGGCACTATCTTGCATATCGGCCTCTATACTGCGCCGCTTCTGGTTCAACTCATGCAATTGCTGCGCAATTTGCGTGGCCTCAACTTCAGATTCAGCCAGTAAACACTTGATTCCCAGTGCCATATCATCCAACCTGCCAGCGGCATTTAAGCGTGGCCCAACATAGAAACCTAAATCTTGCGCATTGACCAATTGCGGCTGACGGCCACTCACTCGCAACAAAGCCAAAATCCCCTGCGAACAAACTCCAGCGCGAATACGGCGTAAGCCCTGCTCAACCAGAATACGATTATTGTCGTCCAGCTTTACCAAGTCAGCCACAGTACCCAGTGCAACCAAATCAAGCAGTTCAGTTAAATTAGGCTCAGGCTGCTCTGCATAAAAACCACGCGCACGAAACTCGGCACGCAAACACAGCAAGCCATAAAACATCACGCCGACACCCGCCAAATTCTTACTTGGAAACGTGCAGCCATGTTGATTGGGGTTGATGATACAAGCCGCTTGCGGGGTTTCCAACCCAGGTAAGTGATGATCGGTAATGAGCACCTGTATGCCAAGCGCATTGGCTGCAACAACACCATCTACGCTGGCAATACCATTGTCCACCGTGATAATGACATCCGGCTTGAGCGTTGCTGCCAACGCCACGATTTCTGGCGTTAAGCCATAACCATATTCAAAGCGATTCGGTACCAAAAAAGCCACATCCGCGCCAAAGGCGCGCAAGCCCTTCATTGCAACAGCGGTTGCAGTAGCACCATCAGCATCGTAGTCACCAATCACCAATAACTTTTTATTCGCGATAATCGCATCAGCCAGAAACTTGGCCATCGCCTGATTGTTAGTGAGTAGATTCGGGGGAATCAAAGTACTTAAATTAGCACTTAGTTGGCTAGGTTCAGCGACACCTCTGGAAGCTAATAGGCGCGCCATCAGTGGTAACACGCCAGCAGACTCCAAATGCTGCACAGCTTGAGCAGACACACTACGTTGTACGATTAAGGTCATTAAGAGAAAGCCATTAGGTTAGATAATGCATTACTGGTTTCGGTCGCCGCCAGAATTTGAGATACAAATCGGCAGGCTTGATTTTCACAATCAGGCTTTTTTCATAAAAACCTAGATTTAATATTAACTGGTTAATTTTTCTACGCTTAATTGCCGTCAATAATGCTTTAAACCAAACATCATCCACATTTTCCAACTCGGGCAATTGTAGACGCACATGCTCACGGCTTTGTATGTCATCAAGCAAAAAACTATCGGGATTTTTTGGAACCGGCTGTAATATCAAATCCGACCTGTGAGCCAAGCCTTGATAAAAAGCACTCGTGGCAACAATAGCACTCGTTTCGCTTGGGGCTGAGTTTATTGACTGAGCGTCATTAATTGGAGTGTTCTCTGGCATTGCCCCTCCACCAGAAAACCACACGCTATTGACTGCAACCTCACCGATTGACTCTCGTTCCATATTTACGGGATGCTCGTGCAATAACATTTGCACTTCATTGAGCACAGCCCGGCATCGCGCTGCGTCTGCCCCTTGTGGCAAAAACTGATGGATATTCTTACCTGCCGCAACGCTAGGCAAAGTAGTTTTAATTTCTAACACTTGCTCTGAACGTAAATACCATGCGCCTGACTTCCCAACGTAAAACACTAGACCATCTTGCCTGAAATGCTGATTCAAACTTTCGGTGATTAGCATTGCGTGCTCGCGCTCAACCGATAGTGGAACAGTCTCATGCAAGCTAAAACAATCACGCTGCAATATTAAATGTACGGGGTCTGCACGTAACCAATACGCATTGCCAACATTCAAACCATCTGCCGCAGCAGCGATTGCAGCAATAGGATAGTCTGGCGCAGCCTGCAAGCCATATTGCCGACAGACCAAAGCCTCTAAGGGCAATTCAGATTGTGTGATTTTTGCAACAGAAAGCAAACGAGCCAGAGCACTATTACTTTGTAGGGCTAACAATTGATGAGTGAGCGGACAGTCTAGCGTTAGTTTCACGCGATATCCTCATGTAAAAACCAACAGTCTATCCGCCGAACCAGATTCTATCAAGCAACTTGAAGCCTATCTTGTGGGCAAGGGTACCCACTTATTTGATATTGCAATTCAAGCGATGAATTGCAATCGTGAAACCTTCAGCCAACTAGTTAAAACAGGGGTAACTAAGCTTTAACGTGTATCAACTGACCCTTCGCATCTAGCGACTGGCCGATAGCTTGCGCCATAGCAATGACAGTTTCTGCGGGAAATTGACGCACTAACTCTTTAGTATCTTTATCTGTCACTTTAAGCACATTAATGCCAGTGTCTTTATCTTTCTCAACCGTAGCCAAAAGATTCTGCTCTTTTTGAGCAAACGCATCATTCACTTGTTTAAGTGCTTTATCAACTTGATCCTGTGACGGCTCTTTTACGCTAACACTTGCACTTGAAGCGACGCTAGCCTCATCGACCTTTGGATTAACCTTAGCCTTTTGAGCTGCAGCACTTGGTTCAGCGGTGGTGGATTGCACAAAATTCCGCTCGCCTTCACCAAGTGGGGCGCCAACAGACTTTGAAGCAACTGAACTAATTTGCATATAAACCTTTCATTCCTGCACTATTAAATTAAGCTTTTAAATTAAGCTTGTGTATCAATAATACTGCCTACAATTTGACCACTCGTATTAACAGATGGGCGTGGTGGCGTTTGCACTACCGCTTTCTTGTCATCTGTTTTTTGCGCATCAACCTTTTGTGCATCAGACTTCTCTACGACAACTTGTTGAGCGACAGCTTTTTGCACATCAACTTTTTGCGTTACCGCTTTAGATGCAACATCATCTTTATCATTGTCATTTTCCACTTCTTTGGTACGGCCAGCCTGCTCTTGTTGTAAAAAGACATTAGCATTTTGCGCGGTTGATGAAACTGAATTGACTGCCATGATATGACCTTTCTCTAAGTTTAGATTTTCACATCAACCATTACATTGGTTGCTTAACTAGCTTATCGACAAGTTATCAATAAACTTTAGTGTTTTCATAAAAAAATTTAATTATTTTAGAAACACTTTAAATATCTTACTTAAAGATGCTGTAACCGCAATAAAAAAACCTGACAGCTATCAAGCTTGTCAGGTTCTATTACAACAAAACTACAAAACAATCAGTGGCAGTTTGCCATGCAACTATTAATAATAACGTCCATCCCCGTCGTCATCACGACGATTATCCCAGCCACGGTGTCTACCATGGTCACGACGATCATTCCAGCCAGACTCTGGCTCACGAATTGGCTCGATGTAGGTAACTTGTGAAGGTGCTCTACGACTTGGCGATACCGCTACATTTACGTCAATCGTATTACCAGGGCGAGTATCAGTGACGGTAGAGTAAGTTCTGCCGTTATATTCATATGTCACCAAATAGCCAGAGTTCACTGTTTGCCAGTTATCCACCTGATAGCAATTTTGCACCGGCACAGAGCGCGTCGTAACGCCATTGCTTTGATTATTACCAATACTATTCCCTGCCATTGCACCCACACCCGCACCAACGGCGGCTGCCGCAACACGACCATTACCACGACCGATAGTGCTACCAAGCAAACCACCGGCAACACCGCCTATAACAGCGCCAGCAATTGATTGATTATTATTACTATAACTTTGCTGCTGATACTCTGTACGACACTCCTGACGCGGCATATTCACACGCTCAGTTTGCGGCGTGACTGACAAGACACGCGCAGCATCGCTATATTGATCATTTGCCATCACTGGTGCTGTAAATACAGCGGCCACTAGCGCTGACGCCAACACTGTTACGCGCATAGTTGTAGCAACATTTAATTTGATACCGTGCATTTTATTTCTCCTGTATTTCTTAT
>JAZJYS010000041.1:0-15416 GCA_040390265.1 Pseudomonadota bacterium
CTCAAGCGATAATGGTGATTGGGAAGAGTTTTAAATCCACCCAGTGAAAGTAAACACTAACTGTCACTAAGTGCTATTAAATACAAAGGTGATGTGAATATTTCACTAAGTATTTATTAAGACCCAACCATGTAACTATCATACTAAGCAGATCAACCGGAATAAGGTTGGTCTGCTTATTTTTTATGCATGCCAGCAATGCCGTGCCTATTGGTTTGCAGGGCATATGTTTTAAGTGCTAAATTTAGGTGAGCACCATAAGGCGCATACAGTGTCAAAGCGACTGATTGATTATTTGGCACATTCAGTGAGTGTGTTTTATTATCAATCACCTATTAAAGCTAGACGCAACTACTATGCATAAATCCATATACTCACTCAATATCCTTTTAAGCCTATTGCTTGCCAAACCAGCGTTCGCGCATGACACGTTGCAGAGCATTATGAATGACGATGCGCAGTGGGCGAGTCCGCGTAAAGATTATGCGAATCAGGCCTATAGCAAACTTGCGCAGATTAATACGCACAATATCCAGCAACTGCATTTGGCTTGGTCATTTTCTACAGGCATTACACGCGGTCATGAAGGTGCGCCGCTGGTGATTGGCAATGTGATGTATGTGCATACCGCGTTCCCCAATAATATTTATGCACTGGATTTGAATCATGAGCAAAAGATTCTCTGGTCATATTTCCCTAAACAAGATGCCTCGGTACAAGCTGTGCTGTGTTGCGACAACGTCAGCCGTGGCTTGGGTTATGGGGATGGTAAGATTTTCTTACAGCAGAATGACGGCATGTTGTTGGCGTTAGACGCAATGACAGGTAAAAAAATATGGGATGTGCGCGTCAATGACCCAAGCACTGGCGCAACCAATACCAATGCGCCACATGTGTTCCGTGACAAAGTGCTCACTGGCTGTAGCGGTGGCGAGTTTGGTATTCGTTGCTTTATCGCCGCTTACAACATTAAAGATGGTTCACTGGCTTGGAAGGCATATAGCGCAGGCTCGGATGCTGATGTGCTGATCGGCGCAGATTTCAACACGGCTAATCCGCATTTCAGCGCATTATCTGTGTATACCGATGTGAATGGCGGTAATAAAGAGGGCGGCTCATTTCAAGCGCTGAATAAAGACCAGCTTAAATTTCCAGAAAAAGACTTAGGCATTAAAACCTGGCTCAAGCCACAAGCCGCTGACAATGGTTGGGATCATGGTGGTGGACCAGTATGGGGTTGGTTCTCATACGACCCTAAACTGAATCTTGTGTATTACGGCACAGGCAACCCTTCAGTGTGGAACCCAGATATACGCCCCGGTGATAATAAATGGGCGATGACGATTTTTGCGCGTGATTTAGATACCGGTATGGCCAAGTGGGGCTATCAGCTTACGCCGCATGATGAATGGGATTACGACAGTGTGAACGAAACCATTTTGTGGGATACCAATTTATGGAATACCAAGAGCAAAAAACACCGCAAGCTAGCCACACATTTTGACCGCAACGGTTTTGGCTACACCTTCGACCGCACCAATGGCACTTTGTTGGTGGCTGAAAAAATGCACCCCTTCGTCAATTGGGCAAGCAATATAGACCTAAGCACTGGTGTACCGAATAAAGACCCGCGTTATTCCACCCATGAAGAACATGAGGCCAAAGGCATCTGCCCGGCGGCACTCGGCACCAAAGACCAACAACCAGCGGCTTATTCACCTCGTACCAAACTGTTTTATGTGCCAATGAGCCATCTATGCATGAATTATGAAGCGGTAGAAGCTAAGTATGTGGCTGGCCAACCTTGGGCTGGCGCGAGTTTGACCATGTTTGCTGGGCCTGATGGCGTGCTGGGCGGCTTTATGGCATGGAATGGTCTTACTGGCAAAACCAAGTGGTATAACAAAGAACCGTTCCCTGTGTGGGGCGGGGCGTTGGTGACACAATCGAATCTGGTGTTTTACGGCACGTTAGATCGCTGGTTTAAAGCGCTTGATGCGAATACAGGTAAGTTGTTATGGAAGTTTCAGGTGGGTTCTGGCGTGGTAGGTAATGCCATGACGTATCGCCACCACGGTAAGCAATATGTAGGTGTGTATTCAGGCATCGGTGGTTGGGCAGGTATCGCTTTAAACCAAGGCTTAACTGAAGATTCTGATGGTGCTGGTACAGCTGGAATCTTAAAAGAATTGAATCATTACAACGCTGCGCCAGGGGCTGGCGCACTGCATATTTTTAGCTTGTAAAGCTTAGGATTCGCTGTGGATAAAATGCGTATAAGTACGCGTTTATGAAAAAGTGAGATTTTTACCAACAATTAATCAACAGTAGATTATCTCATTCCTAAGGCAGAAGTAAGTTAAGTAACATTTTGATTTAAAAACTAAATAAGTAGTTATCCACAAAAATAGTGGCTATTATTATTGTTATTATTTATATATCTATTATTTAAAGTATAAAGATAGATGATGCGTTTTCTTAAAAACCTAAAATTCGGTTCATTTTTAATTCGCTTTTCTAAAATATTTTCTGGTATTTATATTTTTAATATCAAACTTAAAAACATACCTTTACTAAGCCCGTCCCTACTGCCTCACAGAGCATCCTGTTTGAAATATTTTTAAATAAAATCCCCTCAAATTTTACGTAGCGCCCCTTATTGATTATTTGACACATTCCATTAGGCTTATGTGTTCTACTATTCAGCATCTAGTTTTTATTTGTGTGTAAAAATGTAGCTATGAATTCACACCATCAATTCAAAAAAGCTTTACACCCTATTCCAAGTTTATTTGGAGCTAATGAACATGAGAATGGCTTATCGCAAGCCGTCGCAAAAGCTAGATTTAAAGCTGAAGGTGCGAATGAATTACCGACTACGGATAAACGTAATCTGTTAAATATTGTGCTGGAAGTGATTAAAGAACCCATGTTTTTGTTATTAGTCACAGCAGGCAGTATTTATTTTTTGCTAGGCGATGTGAGTGATGCTTTGATGCTGCTCGGTTTTGTGTGCATCGTGATGGCGATTACCATTTATCAGGAAAATAAAACTGAGCGAGTGCTGGAAACCTTGCGCGACCTAACTAGCCCACGCGCATTGGTGATACGTGATGGTATAGAACAGCGGATTGCCGGACGTGAAGTTGTGCGTGGTGATTTACTGGTACTGGCAGAAGGTGATCGTATCGCGGCGGATGCTGTGCTGATCTCATGCAATTACTTGAGTGTAGATGAATCGTTATTAACCGGAGAGTCTGTCGCGGTGCATAAAACAGTAGAAGTAGATGACACTGTACCTAATGATGTCTTATTGGGTGGCGAAAGTTCACCATTTGTTTGTGCTGGCTCATTGGTTGTACAAGGGCACGGTTTGGCTCGCGTATTGGCAACAGGGGCACGTAGTGAAATTGGCAAAATCGGCAAAGCTTTGCAAGGAGTGGATAATGAAGTGACGCCTTTGCAATTGGAAATTCGAAGCTTGGTGCGTTATCTCGCGATTATCGGTGCAATTTTGTGTGTGCTTTTATTGGTGATTTACGGTGTAACGCGTGGTGATTGGCTGCATGGTTTTCTGTCTGGCATTACCTTGGCAATGACGATTCTGCCAGAAGAATATCCTGTTGTGCTGGCGGTATTCATGGCGATGGGCGCGTGGCGAATCTCCAAGCACAATGTATTAACGCGCCGCATGCCAACAGTGGAGGCGCTAGGTTCAGCCACGGTGTTGTGTGTAGATAAAACCGGCACGCTCACGTTTAACCGTATGGCGGTGCAGCAGTTATTGGTTAGAAATGATTTGTTTGAAGCGGAAAAAGCACCAGATATCTTGCCGGAAGATTTTCATGAACTAATAGAGTTCAGCATACTTGCTAGCCAAATCGCGCCGTTTGACCCAATGGAAAAAGCCATTCATAGCTTCGGGCAGCATTACTTGGCTGATACCGAGCACCTACATGGGGACTGGCAGTTAGCGTATGAATATGCACTATCGCCAGAGTTGTTGGCATTGTCACAAGTATGGAAAGCCGTAGACCGTGATGATTATGTCGTGGCGGCAAAAGGTGCACCGGAAGCGATTGCCGACCTGTGCCATCTTAATCCACAGCAACTAGAAAAATTATCAGCACAAGTCAACACGTTAGCCGCAAAAGGCCTGCGTGTGCTGGGTGTTGCCAAGGCGACCTATAGCGGCAGTGTTTGGCCGGATATTCAACATGACTTTGATTTTGATTTTCTTGGACTAATTGGATTAGCCGACCCAGTACGACCAACCGTCGCGCCAGCCTTAAAAGAATGTCATACGGCCGGCATCCGGGTGGTGGTGATTACCGGTGATTATCCAGCCACGGCCGCTTCTATCGCTGCGCAGGTTGGTCTTGATATTGGCACTGGCGGTATTATCACCGGGGCTGAGCTTAGTCAGATGAATGATGCAACGTTAAGTGAACGCATCCAGCACAGCAATGTGTTTGCGCGTATGGTGCCGGAACAAAAATTGCGATTGGTGAATGTGCTAAAAGCCAATGGCGAGGTAGTGGCGATGACGGGTGATGGCGTGAATGACGCACCGGCATTGAAGGCTGCGCATATCGGCATTGCCATGGGCGGGCGCGGTACGGACGTTGCGCGTGAAGCAGCTGCGTTGGTGCTGCTGAATGACGACTTTGCTTCGATTGTGCATGCGGTGCGTTTGGGGCGTGGCATATTTGATAATCTGCGCAAAGGCATGGCGTATATCTTTGCGGTGCATATCCCGATTGTCGGTTTATCGTTTATTCCCTTGTTGCTCGGCTGGCCGGCCGTGTTTGCGCCAGTGCATATCGTGTTTTTGGAAATGATTATTAACCCGGCTTGTTCAATTGCGTTTGAAGCAGAACCAGCTGAAGCTAACGTGATGCACCGCCCACCGCGCCCACCCAAAGAGCCGTTATTTGGCAAAAAAATTCTGCTATTAAGTTTATTGCAGGGGTTGCTGGTGTTGCTGGTTGCACTATTGATATTGGCCTACGCTTTATTTAACGGTGAAAATGAAGAGCGTGTGCGCACGCTCACATTCGGTGTGTTAGTGGTAGGCAATCTCGGCCTGATATTGGTGAATCGTTCATGGCGGCAACCCTTATTGCACACACTCAATAGCCGCAATCCTGCATTATGGTGGGTTGTCGGTGGCGCATTCGCTTTCCTCATACTGACGATAAGTGTGCCATTTTTACGTGAGGTATTCCATTTTTCCGCCATTACGCTTCAGCAATTTTTGCTGTGTGTTTTGGCGGGAGTAGTCAGTGTGCTGTGGTTTGAGATTTACAAAATGGTTAAGCGTTAATTGACAGCTAGGCATAGCAAGATTGACCATCATCAATACGACGCAATAACAATGGCATTAATATAGAACTTAATCAGATTAGGATTAATTATCCTGAAAGAAGGTGAGCATCATGAAAAGCCAAACTACACCATTATCAGCCGATGAAGTTAAACGTATCGATGCCTATTGGCGTGCTTGTAATTATTTAGCCGCGGGCATGATTTACCTGCGTGATAATCCCTTGCTTAAAGAACCGCTGCAACCCGAGCATATTAAACATCGCTTGCTCGGCCATTGGGGCTCAAGTCCGGGTTTGGCGTTTATGTATATCCACATGAATCGCCTGATTAATAAATATGGTTTGAACGCGATATTTATGGCTGGCCCAGGCCATGGTGCGCCAGGTGTATTAGCGCCGGTGTATCTGGAAGGTACTTATAGCGAGGTGTATCCAAATAAAGCCGAAAATGAACATGGCATGCGCCAATTCTTCAAGGAGTTTTCTTTTCCCGGCGGTATTGGTAGCCATTGCACACCAGAAACACCGGGCTCGATTCATGAAGGCGGCGAGTTGGGATATAGCGTCTCACATGCATTCGGTGCGGCGTATGACAATCCTGACTTAATCGTCACCGTAGCGGTGGGGGATGGCGAGTCTGAAACCGGGCCACTGGCAACTTCATGGCATTCTAATAAATTTTTGAATCCGATTCGTGACGGCGCGGTGTTGCCTATTTTGCATCTCAATGGCTACAAAATTAACAACCCAACTATTTTGTCGCGCATCTCGCACGAGGAGTTGGAGTGCTTGTTCAAGGGCTATGGCTGGACACCTTACTTTGTCGAGGGCAATGACCCGGAAACCATGCATCAGGCAATGGCATCCGTGATGGAGCAATGCGTGCTGGAAATCCGACGTGTGCAACAAGAAGCACGTAGTAGCGGCAAAGTCACGCGCCCTCGCTGGCCGATGATTGTGTTGCGCTCACCCAAAGGCTGGACTGGTCCGAAAGAAGTTGATGGCAAACGCGTCGAAGGCTTCTGGCGTGCACATCAGGTACCGCTGGGTGATGTGAAAACGCCGGAGCATTTTGCGATTTTGGAAAAATGGCTACAAAGCTACAACGTATCTGAATTGTTTGATGCGCAAGGCACGCTGTTGCCCGAGTTGAAAGCCTTAGCACCTAAAGGTACGCGCCGCATGAGTGCTAATCCGCATGCCAACGGCGGCCTGTTGCGTAAAGCCTTGGTCATGCCTGACTGCAAGGATTACGCGGTTGCCGTGACTAAACCCGGTACGATTACGGCCGAAAATACCCGCCCGCTAGGTAAGTTCTTGCGCGACATCATGCGTGACAATATGCACAATTTCCGTGTGTTTGGGCCAGATGAGAATAGCTCCAATAAACTGGATAACGTCTATGAAGTCAGTAAAAAGACTTGGCTGGCAGATTATTTGCCAGAAGATACGGATGGCGGAGAGTTATCGCCAGAGGGTCGCGTGATGGAAATGCTGTCTGAGCATACGCTGGAAGGCTGGCTGGAAGGTTACTTGCTTAGTGGTCGTCACGGTTTCTTCTCGACTTATGAAGCTTTTGTGCATGTGATTGATTCCATGTTCAACCAGCATGCTAAATGGCTGGCCATGTGTCAGGATGTACCGTGGCGCGCGCCGGTGTCGTCACTGAATTTGCTGATTACCTCCACCGTATGGCGTCAGGATCATAATGGCTTCACGCATCAAGACCCCGGCTTTCTGGATTTAGTGGTGAATAAAAGCCCGAAAGTCACGCGTATTTATATGCCGCCGGATGTGAATTGCTTGTTGTCAGTAGCGAATCATTGCTTGAAGAGCACCGATTACATCAACGTGATTGTGTGCGACAAACAAAAGCATCTGCAATTTTTAGATATGGATGCTGCTATTAAACATTGCACCAAAGGTATCGGTATTTGGGATTGGGCAAGTAATGATCAGGGCGTAGAACCAGATGTGGTGATGGCAAGTGCCGGCGATATTCCAACCAAAGAAGCGTTGGCAGCGGTGGTGATGCTGCGCGAGAATTTCCCGGACTTGAAGATTCGCTTCATCAATGTGGTCGACTTATACAAGCTCACACCATCTACAGAGCATCCGCATGGTCTGACAGATCGTGATTTCGACAGCATGTTTACGTTGAACAAGCCGGTGATATTTAACTTCCACGGCTATCCGTCATTGATTCACAGGCTCGCTTATCGCCGCAACAACCATGAAAACCTCCATGTGCGAGGCTACAAGGAAAAAGGCAGTATCAATACACCGTTAGAACTGGCGATTCAGAACCAGATTGACCGTTTCAGCCTAGTGATTGATGTGATTGATCGCATTCCAGCATTGCAAGTGGCTGGCGCACATGTTAAACAGGCAATGCTGGATAGGCAAATCGAGTGCCGTCATTATGCTTATGAGCATGGCGTTGATTTGCCTGCAGCGGATGGTTGGACATGGCCGTACTGATTTTTAATTTAATAGCAGCCATCCATTGATGCCAAGTGTACTGACGATTAATAGCGGCTCATCGTCGCTCAAGGCCAGCTTGTTTGCCGCAGATGGCACGCGGCAAGATTTTCGCTATGAGCATCTTCGTGACCATCAAAGTGCTTTTGATTTACTGATGCAGGATTTATCTGGGCATATGCCTGATATCGTTGGGCATCGCTTTGTGCATGGTGGTGAAATCGTAGATGCCGCACGCTTGGTAGATGCTAGCGAGCGCAAACGGCTGGACAGTGTGATTGGCTTGGCGCCGCTACATTTGCCCGGTAACTTGCTGGGGCTGGATTTATGTCAGCAGCGCTTTGCTGTGCCACAAATCGCCTGTTTCGATACCGCATTCCACGCAACCATGCCGCAACTGGCGCAACGCTTGCCGATTCCACAGGCGCTTGGTTTGCGCCGCTTTGGCTTTCATGGCTTGAACTATGCCTATGTAGCATCGCGGCTTGAGACCGAACTTGGCGATGTTGCGCGTGGCAAAGTGGTGATTGCGCATTTGGGTAGTGGTGCGAGTTTGTGTTTGCTGGAAGATTTAAAATCGCTAGACACCACCATGGGCTATACGCCGGCCGGCGGCATCACTATGGGCACGCGTAGTGGTGATATAGACCCCGGTGTGATGCTGGAGTTGGCTAAACGTTACACGGCAGATGAATTAAGCGACATGGTTTATCACCAGATGGGCTTGCTGGCGCTATCTAACGGGATCAGTAGCGAAATGAGTGATTTGCTTGCCAGTGATAGCTTACAGGCCAAGTTCGCCGTGGATTATTTCTGTCGCCAAGTACGCGCCGCGATTGGTAGCCTTGCGGCAAAAGCGGGTGGCATAGACGCCTTGGTGTTTACCGGCGGCATCGGTGAACATGCGGCTGTGATTCGTGAACAAATTTGTGCACCGCTGGATTTTCTTGGCTTCGCACTGGATACCTCGACCAACAAGGCAAACGCTATTAGAATCGAGCGTCACGCTAGCAAGCCGATTTTGGTGATTTCCGCAGATGAAGAGGCGATGATTCATCGCCTGTGTCTGACTTTCAACCTTTTACATTAAGCACTGGTTTTACATGATGAATAACAATCTTGCCACCACATCTGAACGCAGACAACATCCCGAGATACGCGAAGTTTTTGTGGATGCCTGTGAGGTACTCGCGCCTATCGTTGCAAGTAATGCCAAACTTAGAACGGTATCTGCGTTCGGTATGGCACGCATGCTGGTCGATTACTTTCCTACACTTAGCGCGGAACAGGCGCATATCGTCATCGCTACCGCTGAAAAGCTCTATTACGATAAACGTCTGCACGCGATACTTAATAAAAAAGGCTGATGCCATCGGCACCAGCCTCTGTTGCAGTTTCCAGCTTTATTTAGGCATGCTTTTGAGTAGAGGCATGCTCTAAAGCGCGTAATTGATATTCCAGCGTTCTAATCCGCTCTAGAAATATCAGCGTCAAGCCTAATGCATTTTGTTCCAGTTCAAAGTCGTGCTTGAGTCGCGACAACTGGCGGATGGATACGATGCAATGGCTGCTGAAGCTCCAAGTGCTTGCGTTAGGATTATCTGGAGTTGTGGGTGAGAGCGCGCCGCTTTCTACTAATTGGTACACTTCTGCTTCAGTAAGCCCGGATAGCGCGATAAGCTCATCCATTGAAATTTCATGCTGTTCATCCAGCCATATCAATTCAGTTTCATCAATACTCATGGCGTCTCTCCTATTCGAAATGCACGCGTGGATTAAAGGTTGAGCTTTCGGCCAATGTTTTAAGCAGTTCGCGCTCTTGGTCGCTGAGTTTGGCAGGCACTACAATTTGTATCACAGCAAACAGGTCGCCATGTTCTTGATTCTGTTTGGGCATGCCGCGTTTGCTGATGCGCAGTTTTTGTCCGCTACTCGTGCCGGCGGGTACTTTGAGGTTAACTGCGCCCTCTAAAGTGGGTACTTTGACGGTCACACCCAGTGCGGCTTCCCAAGGGCTGAGCGGCAGATCAATAAAAAGGTCGTGATCAATGACGCGGAATAATCGGTGTGGAATAAAGCTGATATTCAGGTACAGATTACCATCAGGCCCACCATGAAAGCCTTTGCCTCCCTTGCCACGCAAGAGCATTTTTTGACCATTGGTCACGCCTTTTGGAATGCGCGCTTTGAACGTATGTGGTACGCGTTTTAATTGGCCTTGCTGATCATGCTCTGCTACGGTGAAGTTGAGATCAACCGTGGTGCCGTGTGCGGCATCTTCAAGTGAGATTTGCGTCGCCAATTCATAATCCTGCCCAGGAATTGGCATGGTTGCACGCTGCTGTTGCGCATGGCGTTTGCCGCTGGCAAAACTCGCAAACAAATCTGAGAGGTCAATATCGTCAAATGAATATTCCGCTGACGCGCCTGCGGCACCATGCTGACCAGCCCAGTTTGGCGGCGGCCTGAATTCCTGACCTGCGGGATGGCGCCCTAATTCGTCATAGGCAGCGCGCTTTTCGGCATCTTTTAGCGTGGCATAAGCCTCGCCAACCTCTTTAAATTTTTCTTCGCCAGCGGGATCCTTCGTGACATCGGGATGATATTGGTGGGCGAGCTTGCGGTAGGATTTTTTGATTTCGTCTTGAGTAGCGGTGCGAGCAACCCCTAAAATTTCATAGTAGTCTTTAAATTTCATGTTGTAGAGTACCCCTTAAAATTTCAAGTCATTACTCGCATCGGCTATACAAGCCATCTGGACAAACAATCTGCCGATTTAGCGCTTCTGATTTAAGCGATGGAAGTGTGTGCCATGACATTTGCCACAAGGTGGAATATGTCCCGGTTGATGGAAATGCAAGGCCGCGCCGCAGGCATCGCAAGTGAGCGTACCTAAACCAATAATCTCACCGGTGTGATATTCCGCATTGGCGGCGATATGTTTAAGTTTAATGAGCTCTAGCGTGGTTTTATCGGTCGCTTCAGTAAAATTTTTCCATAACTCGTTTTTGATGAGCATGAGATCAAATCCCAGCCAGTCTTTAAGCTCTTGCCCAGTTTCATTCAAGTGATAAGCGGCATCAAATAAATCTCGTTGTATGGATTGCTTGAGTTTATTGATTTCATCTGCACCCAGTTGACCTAGGGATTTTTGCTCGTCCTCACTTTCTTCAATCGCGGTATGCAGGCTTTTACTATATTGCTTCGATTGTTGCAGGGCGTTTTCTAGAGACGACTCATAAGCCTGACTTACGGCGTCATTATTATCTTGGGGGTGTTGGGTATTGTTCATGATGCTGACCTTTCCTGACGGGTTGATGGTAATCAAATTCAAAGTCATTTATTTGCAAAACTATTCAATCACTTTTACAGGTTCTCCATTGTTATTGGTTGTCTGGCTGGAGATCTTGATGGTGTTGTTAATGCGCGTTCTTCTATCGTGCAGGCAGGCTTGGTTGCAATCCAGCCTACACTCGTTAACGTGTGCTACGACGTGTTGATGTGCACTGGTTTCATCATATACGTTCCACAAAAAATTGCACTGTAATACGGCAAAGCCTTTTTTGGTGATGCTGTAGTGGGTTGCAGCAGCGTCAACGCTATTTATGGGTTGACCATGAAACAGGTGACCGGACGCAACTAACTGGCCGATGATTTCAAATTCGTGATGTTCAGGGCTAGATAAAAAGGCACCGTTTTGTGCCGCCCACAACAGTAAATCCATTTCCTCACTGCTGAGACATTTTTCGTTGCCATGCATGATTTGATCACCTCATAAAGTTAGATCAATAACAGGTCTGAATAGATTCTAACCTGATGAAAAATATGCAGGTTGTAGAAATACTCATTGAATATTTTATACCAGCAAATTTCTTTAAGGTTACGTTAAGAATCTTAATCTATTGTGTGCCTCAAGTGCTTACCGAAGGAGAAAAATCATGGAAACACTTAGTTACCGCAGACAAAAAGTCTATGACCCGGTTCTGCGCTTGATGCACATGTGGAATGGTGTGGTGATTTTGTTTTTGATGATGACGATCTGGTTATCTGAGCTGTTTGAAAAAGGCGCAGGTGAAGATACTTTGTGGCAATTGCATATTTATTTGGGTTACGCACTCGTGGTCGGCATTGTGTCGCGGCTGACCTGGGGGCTTGTTGGGCCACGCCATGCAAGATTCACTGACATGTGGCATCCGGCCGCGTGGTGGCATGCAATCCGTCACGTTGATTTACAGGCCAAACCACGCTTTGGTCATAACACGCTGGCCAGTGGTGTTTATTTGGCGGTGTATGTGTTGCTTGTTGTGATGGCGATCACAGGCCTTGGTCTCGCGGCGGTAGAGCACAGTATGGGTCCGTTTGATTTTTGGTTTGGCGATATGGTTTGGTTGAAGGGTGTATTTGAAGAGCCGCACGAAATTATTTATTACTTTTTAATGGGGTTTGTTGTGGTGCATATTGCTGCGCTGATCTGGCATGAACACAAAGACAAAACACCACTCGCACAGGCGATGGTGACTGGTTATCAATATGAGGTTGAATCAATCAAGGATGAAGATCATGCGTAAATATTATGTTTTGTTAGGAATGCTATTCAGTGTGAATGTCTTTGCTGCGACGCCGCAGGAGTTGCTCAAGCAGTATGAGGTTCAGGCAAAGCAGGAAAATGCCGCTTTTGCTGGATTTTCAGCGGATGCAGGCGCTAGCTTCTTTCGTACAGAGCGTGCGCATAGTAATGGTCAGAAGGTAAGTTGTGCGACTTGCCATACTTCTGATCCGCGTAATCAAGGCAAAACAAGAGCCAACAAAGTCATAGAGCCGATGGCGCCGATTGTGAATGCACAGCGATTTACAGATCCCGTCAAAGTAGAAAAGTGGTTTGGGCGTAACTGCAAAGATGTGTTGGAGCGTGCCTGTACCGCGAAGGAAAAAGGCGACTACATTCAATTTATGCTAAGTGTGAGATAGGAGTTAAATCATGAAAAAGTGGCTACAGTTTTTAGTATTAGTGACCAGTATTACTTCAACCAGTGCTTTGCTGGCGAGTGGCGGACTCGGTGAGGGTGGCAGTAAGCAGCTGCCGCCTGTCATGAATGCCAAATGGAAGGCGGAATGCAGTAGTTGTCACATGCTTTATCATCCAGGTTTATTACCGGAAAGATCTTGGAGAACGGTCATGGCGGGGTTGGATAAGCACTTTGGTGAGAACGCAGGCCTAGATGCAGCAACGCGCGACGAGATTACCAGTTTTCTGGCATTGAATAGTGCGGATAAGCTGGATAATCGTCGCTCTAGCCGTATTAATCAGTCTATACCTGCCAGCGCCACGCCCTTGCGTGTGAGCGAGACGCGTTATTTCACCAGTAAGCATGATGAAATATCCGCTTCAACCTTTAAGCGGAAAAGTGTAGGCAGTGCATCAAACTGTATCGCTTGCCATCGCGGTGCAGAGAAGGGTGATTTTTCTGAGTCGCAGGTTAGGATTCCGCGTTAATATTGCTGTTATGAGAGTTCTTTTAGTTGAAGATGACGCCCTGCTGGGCGATGGCATTCGCGCTGGTTTAAAGCAGGCGGGGTTTGCTGTCGACTGGGCGCAAGATGGTCAAGCAGGGAAGTTGGCGCTGGAAACAGAAGAATATGCCGTCATCGTGTTAGACCTGGGTTTGCCCAAGGTGAGTGGTGCCGAGTTGCTCAAATGGCTGAGGGGGCGTGCATCGGCATTGCCGGTGTTGATTCTGACGGCACGCGATAAGGTTTCTGATCGAGTTGCAGGCCTGAATGCCGGCGCGGATGATTATCTCGTGAAGCCTTTTGATTTGGATGAGCTCATTGCACGTCTGTATGCATTGTTACGGCGTAGTGTCGGACAAACAACCCCCTTATTGCTGCACGGCGATATTGCGCTAGACCCGGCCACCCATCAAGTGCGCAAAAACGGCAAAACGGTCGAACTTTCTGCGCGCGAATTTACCCTGCTGCATGAATTATTGCTGCATGTAGATCGCGTTCAGTCGCGTGAGCAGCTTGAGCAGCATCTTTATGGCTGGGGTGAGGAAGTGGAGAGTAACTCTGTCGAGGTGCATGTACATCATCTACGTAAAAAATTAGGCTCAGACCTGATACGTACCTTGCGCGGCGTGGGTTACGTTATTGATAAGGATGTTTCAGCGTCATGAATTCACTTCGTCTGCGATTGGTTGTGCTCTTGTCTATTGGGCTTGGTATTGCCTGGATCGTTTCTGCATGGTTTACCTATAGTGAAGCGCGCCAAGAGATTGACAAGTTATTTGATGCGCAACTTGCCGAGTCTGCACAAGTGTTGTTGGGAACTGCCTCTCATGAACTACATGAGCAAATCGAGCGTGGCGACGACCAAGTAGCCGTTTCACATGAGTATGAGCAAAAGCTCGCTTTTCAGGTCTGGAATGATAATCACCTATTACTACGCTCTACTACTGCACCAGTGGCAGCCCTGGCCAGTGCAAAATCTGGTTACAGCGAAATCAGGGTGAATAATGAAGCTTGGCGTGCGCTGGCTAGATGGGATGCGCAGCATGAGTTTATGATACAGGTAGCGGAGCCAATGGCGGGTAGAGAGCGCTTGGCACGCCATATTACGTTAAAGATGTTGCTACCGACATTTATTGCCTTACCGGTGTTGGCACTGTTGATTTGGCTAGGGGTTGGCGCAGGTCTGCAACCATTACAGAAACTTAAGCAAGAAGTGAAGCAGCGCACGGCCAATCGGCTGGAACCAGTTGCCATGGCTGGCGTGCCAGAAGAGGTTGCGCCATTAACACAGGCCTTGAATGATTTATTTGCGCGACTTCAGCAAGCTTTTGAGAGTGAGCGGCGCTTTACTGCCGATGCTGCACATGAGCTGCGCACGCCGCTAGCCGCACTAAAGATACAAGCGCAAGTGGCTTTGCGATCCACAGACGAGGCGGAGCGACATCGAGCTTTAGAAAATGTGCTGCGAGGCACCGATAGAGCCACAAGGTTGGTCGAGCAACTATTGACGCTTGCTAGGGTCGATCCTGAAACCGCCGTCGCTGGCTACCATCAGGTTGACCTGCGAACATTGGTTACCAATGTCATGGTAGATATAGAGCCCCTGGCGTATGCAAAACAAATTGAGATGGTACTTGAAGAAAAACCGGGTAGTAATGCCACATGCAGTGTACTTGGTGACGAGGTTCAGCTCAGCCTGTTGCTACGCAACCTTATCGATAATGCCATCCGCTACACGCCTGTCGGCGGACGTGTGTCAGTGGGCATCAATACTATAGATGGTATTGCGTTGGAAGTGCGTGACTCTGGTCCAGGCATTCCAGAAACTGAGCGCGATCAAGTGCAACAGCGCTTTTATCGTATTGCCGGCACAGGTGAAGAGGGCAGTGGATTGGGCTTATCAATCGTACGTCGGATTGCAGAACTGCATGGGGCACGATTAGCCCTTAGTGACAACGATTCTAGTGGCGGTTTATTGGCAAAAGTCTATTGGTTAAAAGATATTGGAAATTAGGGGTTGCATTCCCCCAGAATGTAGGTAGAATGCGCACCTCGCTGACGAACAGTGTTAGCGAGAAGCAGTAAGAAGTGGTGGTA
>JAZJYS010000042.1:0-15861 GCA_040390265.1 Pseudomonadota bacterium
CAAAACCATGATTCAATGCAGTTTTAAGATCGTCACCTTCACGCATACGCCATTGCAAAAAGCGGCAAGCGGCTTCAGTATCGTTATCAGTTTCAAATTCGATACCTTCTTTTTGCAATTTACGACGTAGGCTATTCGCGTTTGATAAAGAACCGTTATGCACTAGGCACCAGTCTTCACCAGCAGTAAATGGGTGTGCATGTGCAGGCGTCACAGCAGACTCAGTTGCCATACGCGTATGACCAACCAAGTGCGTGCCTTTGAAATTCTTAAAGTCGTAACGGTCAGCCACTTGTTGTGGTGTGCCTACGTCTTTATAGATGTCCATTAACTGACCAACTGACAACAAATGCAATTGTGGGTAATGTTCTTTCAGCCACATTTTTACTGTTGCCGGCTCAAGCGTTGTAGTTAACACCGCATGATTTTCTTTTGGCTCAATCGTAGCTTTGATGCTTAGATGTTTTTCAAAATCATGGCCTAATTTAGTCCAGTTGAAATCTGAAGCTCCAGAATACAAGCTGAATTTTCTCGCATCAGCTGCGACTGGCGCCGTAAACATCGCCATACCAGCTGAGTCAGGTCCACGCTCAGTCATTCCGATTAACATAGGCAGCATGAGCTCACCAATTGAGTCACGCAATTTGGGATTTCTTACTAATAATCCGACAATTCCACACATACTTTTCTCCTTACAAATATAGTTAAATTTTGCTTTTACAATAAAACTAGAAAAACTCTACATAGCGATTGATTTCCCAATCAGAGACATGGCGTTGATACTCCATAGACTCTGCTCGCTTGATCTTGATAAACTCTTCCGAGAGTGAATTACCTAAAGCGTCACGGATTACTTGATTACTCTCAAGCTGGTCTATCGCCTCACCCAGACTTTGCGGCAAGATACCAATCCCTTGTTCGCGCATTTGTTCTGGCGTTAAGTCGTATAAATTATTGGCATGACCAGCACCTGGGTGTAATTCACGCTTCACGCCATCAAGACCGGCAGCAATGACTGCGGCTGTCGCTAAATATGGATTACAGCTGCCATCCGGCAGGCGCAGCTCTAGACGACCATACGGAATACGTACCATGGTTGATCGGTTGTTATTGCCGTATGAGATATAAGCCGGCGCCCAAGTTGAACCTGTTAACGACTGGCTCACGACTAAACGTTTATAGGAGTTCACCGTTGGGCAAGCTAATGCAGTGATGGCCGGTGCATGTGCAAGTACGCCACCCATAAAGTGATAAGCGAGTTTTGACAGGCCATGCCCAGTCACATCGCTATCATCATGAAACAAACTTTTCTGGCCATCGCCGATAGACATATGCATGTGCATACCGTTACCTGGGCGGTTACCAAATGGTTTAGGCATGAATGAGCAAATCATGCCCAGCTCATTAGCTATATGGCTTGCAGCCATTTTGAACATCAGGTAATCATCTGCACTTTTCATACAGTCAGCATAGGTATAGTTAATCTCAAACTGACCATTCGCATCTTCATGGTCAATTTGATAAATATCCAAACCAGCCGCGATAAGCGTTTCTGTCAGCCTTTCCAAAAACTCAGACTGTTTAGACATGCTCTTGTAGTCATAGCATGGTTTTTGTAATGTATCTGTTGCATCGTAAGGATGGATTGCACCATTTTCATCTTTACGCAGCAAAGAAAACTCTGGTTCCAAGCCGGTATAAAGCGTCCAGCCGTTTTTTGCGAGTCTGTCTGTTTGCGCTTTAAGCACCACACGTGAGTCATGTCCGTAAGGTTTGCCCTCAACATGGCCGTCACAAATAATACGTGCATAACCTGGCTGCCAAGGCATTAAAGTCAAGGTTGATAAATCACCTACCGCCATGTAATCCGGGCCGTTCGGCGCAATGCCCATACCCCAGATTGCGCCACCAGCAAATCCAGCACCACCTTTTAGAATGCTGCCTAAATGCTCAGCAGGCACTGACTTAACCTTAGCCACACCATGAATATCGACAAACTGCGCTAACACATACTTCACATGGTTATCTTTTAAAAACTTCTTTGCTTCATCTAACGTTTTCATCTATTTCTCCATAAACCCAAAATATCAACATTTATAAAAAATATTTCCGATTTTGATATAAGCCCTCTGCTACATTTATCAGCCTTGATTTAATTAAGTACTCAAGTTTCAACTTTTGATAAACATCTCAGTACGCTAGTTTTGATAACAAGCAAGCCCAACCGCCCCACCGCCTAATTCAATTGCAATTTCCAATAAAACATCCCACATGTATGGCCCATAGGTACCATCACAAATAATTCTGTATACAGGCTCGCCATTTAGCATCTGACGCCACAAGACTGCTGACACACCAGCAACCTGTGTCATGATTACGTCATGTGCTAGCAATGATTTCTCACGCAAATCCAAGGAACATAATTCAGACAAAAGATTGGAAACCTCACTACCGCTCAGCACAAATGCAGCATCAGCACGCGGCACTTTATATACACCGGCTGTACGTACAGTATCTTTGGATAGCTGGTTGCAAGTAACGCCTGTCAGTTGGTCTTCAATTAGAAACTCACTCGAACCTAGTCTCAATACCAAGGAGGTTTGATTGCACAATGTCCATGAGTTAGGATTGGATGGGATAGCTACGCCACGATCAGCTAACCACTGCGAGGCCTGTGGTCCTTTTACGCCATACCTAGACAAACAGCTGGTGTCGGTCACGCCAAGTATTTTTTTCTTACTTTTCTCAATTTCACTGCCAGAAAATTCAATCGCTATTTTCATGCCGTTAACCACATCCCACTTTGCCTTACTGCCAGTTTGGGCATGTGCAACTGGTGACGTCTGTGCTATGTTGCTCATATCAGTAGATTGCATATCAAGCTCCTTCTGGATTTAATTTTTAAAAAATGGAGTAATAACAACTCTAGCTGTTACCAGAGAGCCACTATCTGTACGTATCTGAAACTCAGACCCCACTTCTTTTTTGGCTGGGCTCACGTAAGCAAAACCTATGCAGCGATCAATAAACCTGCTGTATGCCACACTGGTGACACGTCCTAGAATTTCACGGCCATCTATCACCAAATTACAATCCATAGGCATTTCACCCTTAAAGTTCTCTGCCAGTACAAACGGCACTAACTGTTTTCTTAATGGGCGTTTAGCCAGAATCTCTAAGCTGCGCTGACCGATAAAGTAGGGTTTATTCATCTTGATGGAAGCATCAGCTCCCACCTCAAACGGGTTCGTCAGGCCATCGGTATCCACACCAGGCATGGCGTGGCCCATTTCTAACCGTAATAATCGCTGAGTATCACTACCGAATGGACGCAGTCCGTGTTTAGCGCCAGCTGCCATCAATGCATTCCAAACGTGAGGTACTTTAGCCATTGGCAAATGCATCTCGTAAGCAAAGTCAGATACAAATGCAACTCGGATCAATCTGACATCAACACCAGCCACTTGCCCTTCACGTACATGGCCGACAGGGAATGTGTCATATGAAAGATCTAAATCAGTTAAGGTAGATAGAATCTCACGTGCAGCAGGGCCTGCAATGTTGATGGTGCCGAAGGCGCCCGTCACGTTAACCAAGCCAATATTCAATTGCCACATTTGCTGATAACGCTGCATTTCACGGTAGACTGCAGCCGCATTTGAGGTACCGACAGAGATATAAAATAAATCATCGGCTAACCGGCTGGCGATGCCATCATCAACAATCACACCAGACTCATCCAGCAGCATCACATGACGGTAGGTACCCACCTTTTGATTATGGTAAACGCCAGTGAAAAAGCGCTCTAAAAATACGGCCGCATCAGGTCCATGTATCTCAATCTTGCCAAATGAGCTGCCGTCTATGATGCCTGCTGCTTTACGTACTGCCATTGCTTCATCCTGCACAGCCTCATCTCTTGATTGACCTGCGGCAGGATAGTAGGCAGCTCTCTTCCATGCACCTATATCCGTAAATACAGCGCCATGTTCTTGATGCCAATCATGCAAAGAAGTTAAACGGTGTGAATGAAAACCACGACCACCAAGATGCCCGATAGGCGTAGGGTGAAAAAATGGCCTAGACGTAGTGGTACCTACTTTTTCTACAGGTAAGCCACGTATGTTGGCGAGAATACGAATCGCATTCATATTGGAATGCTTACCTTGGCTAGGACCCATGCCTACCGTAGTGAAGCGTTTCATGAGCTCTATATTGTCAAAGCCCTCTTTTGCCGCATTGACGAAATCTTTAATCTGAATATCTTCGTCAAAATCTACAAAATTCTTGCCTTTTTCATGCGGCACCATCGGGTATGGATGGCTAGGAGAAAGACCATTGTGCTTTTCAATAACATTCTGCGGTGCACCAAAGCCCAAGTATCTTAATGCTTGGTTTGCAGCACGCACGCCATCATTGATACGCTGTTCAAATTCATAGATACCGTTCACTTTACCCGCAGCAAACATGCCAGCCGGTAAACGGCTAGGTACAAACTGCTCTACGCCTGAATCAAACAGCATTCCTGTGCCTGCCTGATACAACAGAGCCGCTGCCGGTGCCCAGCCTGCGCTCATGGCAATACCGTCACACTCTAGCGTGAACTTGTTCTGTGTCAGCGCAACACTATTCTTGTCGTCATAGGCACAAATCACTGCACCACGTACGCTAGATTTATCTGACGAGGCTAGCGCTTCATATACGCAATGCCCTGCGTAAATTTTAACGCCTCGCATACCTAGGTCTATCGCATCTCTACCGCCGTTAATGCCTTTGCGCATATCAACAACGGCAACCACTTTGGTGCCAGCATCCATCAAGTCTAGCGCTACGCGGTAACCGTAATCGTTAGCCGTCACCACCACGCCGTTATTAAATGGTTTAACGCCGTATCTATAAATCAAGCGCTGTGCAGCAGAGCCTAACATCACGCCCGGCAAATCGTTATATCTGAAAACAGGTGGCTGCTCAAATGCTCCACTTGCAATAATCACCGTTTTTGCGCGTACCTTGATCATGCCTTCGTGAGATACGATAGGAATCAAGTGGTCAGGGTAATATCCTGCAGCATAGCTCGCAGTTTTGAGCGTGATATTTGGCTGACTGGTCACTTTAGCAAGCAAGTCATTCAGATGTTTCACCGTAGTAGTAGTATCACCGCCACGGTTATAAGTTAAGCTTCCACCAGCCTGACTATTCTCATCAACGATGATCACTTCCAAACCTGCCTGGGAAGCGGTGTAAGCCGCAGTTAAGCCTGTAGGCCCGGCACCAATAATCAACACATCGCAGTGCGCATGCTGTTTACGTTTAAGTATGCGTGGGTAGTTAAAGTTCACCACACCCAGACCAGCTGCTTTACGTATTACTTTTTCCCAGAATGGAAAGAAGCGGCGTGGTGTATGGAATGCCTTGTAATAAAAACCTACTGGCAATAATGGTGAAATTGAATCGATATAGCTGTTTTTGTCTTTTTTAACGCCGCCGCTGGTATTGACTGCGGTTAACACCATGCCGTCGGTCACTTCAACCACATCGGCACGGATATTCGTATCTATGCCGTCTGTCACCAATACATTCACATCATGATTAGCTAGGCTAAGCACACCACGCGGGCGGTGATATTTAAAGCTACGTCCTAATACTTTCTGACCTGCAGCCCATAGCGCACTGGTAATAGTATCGCCTTCAAATGCGCTGAATGTTTCGCCTTCAAAACTGAAGCTTATCTTTTTGTCGCGGTTGACCCATTCACCATCTTTTTTTGGTATACGGAAAATCATTTGCCTTCCTCCAGAACTGGGTTTGCACTACTGTTCGCATGTTGTGTACCTAACAAATAGGTACGCGATACTTTATCTGTCAGCGTATTGCGCTCCGCAATAAACCAAGTACCGCTAGGTGAGTGATACCACCATTCTTTTTTATCACCAGGTGCGCCGCTACGGTTGTGCACATAAGCCGCCCACGCTTTATCTGTACAAGTTTTTTGATCGGGCGCATCACGATATTCGCCACCGAAAATAAATTCGCTCAGTGGTCTTGTTCCATTCATGGGACAGGTAAGAAGTTTCATTTCATATTCCTCTGATAATTGAGCTGGCGTTAATGACCTACCGACGCAGCACCTTTTTCCCCGGTCAGTTCGTAGTCTTCAAAACGTGACAGGCGGAAAGAATGAATCAAATCTGGAGCACTATCATTAGCAATGGTTTGTGCCATGGTCTTGCCGCTAATCGGCGTGGCTTTAAAGCCCCACGTACCCCAGCCGGCATCAAGATAAAAACCCTCGATAGGCGTTTTACCCATAATCGGCGCAAAGTCTGGCGTCATGTCGGCCATACCAGCCCATTGACGCACCACCTTCACATTAGATAAGAAGGGGAACATATCTAGCATGTGTGAGGTAAGTCCTTCCACGAAATCAAGCGTAGAACGGGTTGAGTGCACCTCATACGGATCTAGTGAAGAACCCATCACCAACTCACCACGTGAAGACTGGCTGACGTACACATGTAAGCTGCCTGACACTAAAATCGTATCCAGCCATGGTTTCATAGGCTCGGTAACACAGGCTTGCAGTGGGTGAATCACGATAGGTGTTTCTAGATCTACCATTTCAGTGATGCGTGGTGTGAAGCCGGCTACGGCTGATAACACCTGCTTAGTTTCGATATAACCTTTATTGGTTTTAACACCGCAAACCTTGCCGTTTTTCACATCGATGCCCAGCACTTCTGTGTTCTGGAAAATCTCTGCACCTAAACTATCTGCACCTCGCGCATATCCCCAAGCCACGCCATCATGACGGGCAACAGAGCCAGGCGCATGGTACAAAGCGCCCAAGATAGGTGCTTGACCACTGCAGCTTAAATCCAGCTGCGGACAGGCTTTGGCAATTTCGTCCGGACCAACCACGCGGCTTTCAACGCCTACATGCTTGTTTACCTCAGCACGCCAGCGCATGGTGCGCATGGCAGACTCGGTATGTGCCAAGGTGAAGTGGCCGCGAGTTGAGTAAAACAGGTTTAAATCCAGCTCTTCTGACAAACCTTCATAAATCTTGACGCTTGCGTCATAGAAATTAACCCCTTCTGGCGTTAAATAATTCGAACGCACAATCGTGGTATTGCGACCGGTATTACCGCCACCGATATAACCTTTTTCAAGCACGGCCACATTGGTAATACCATGGTCTTTAGCCAAATAATAAGCTGCTGCCAAGCCATGACCGCCGCCACCGATAATCACCACGTCATATGATTTTTTTGGCGTTTCGTGAGACTTAAAAAACCGTGGTGCTGGGTGATCTTTTGCTAGTGCATACTTAAGTAGTCTTAACGGCATTTATAAACTCCATGAACCCTAATTTTCGATTTAAATATGATGTTAATTCGCCTACTGCCAACCTAACCTTTAGGTTAACTTTTTTAATCAACATGAAACATTAGGTGTATTTAGCCATACATACCCACCCAACGTCAACATTTAAGTGAAACTTTTTTTATTGCAATGAAACTTATGCTAAAGTAATCACGTTTTCACTATAACGATTAAGCACTTAGCGCATGGTGAAATTAAGGATTACTACTTAAGTAGTAGGTGCAGCGAATTAAATGGAGTGTGGATAAAACATGACCGGGAGCTATCATTTTCAAAGCGGGAACTCACCGCTAATCATCTCAATGCCTCATGCAGGAACAACCATAGCAAAAGACATTGCTACCAATATGACGCGTGCAGCACTGCAAATGGAAGATGTAGACTGGCATATTCCTCAGCTATATGACATGGCTAGCAACTTTGACGCCACCATACTGGCGGCCGAGCACATGCGCTACGTGATAGACCTGAACCGGGCACCTGACGATACATCGCTCTACCCCGGGCAAGACACCACCGGGCTGTGCCCGATAGACACCTTTAGTAAGCAAGCTATTTATTTAGCAGACAAGCAACCTGATGAAGCTGAAATTAAATCTAGAATAGAACGCTACTGGCGACCCTACCATAACAAACTAAGTGCAGAGCTGCAGCGCATACATGCCATACATGGCATTGCCGTATTGCTGGACGCACACTCTATAGCCTCGCACGTTCCGCGCTTTTTTAAAGGAAAATTACCAGACTTGAATTTTGGTACAGCAGACATGCAATCGTGTGCACCATCATTACAAGCAACACTGCAAGTACTGATGGAAAATTACGCGCAAGCGTCTTTGACAGACCCTGACAAAAACAAACCCTATAGCCACGTTTTCAATGGTCGCTTTAAAGGCGGCTATATCACGCGCCAATATGGCGCACCTGCAATGAACATACATGCAGTGCAGCTAGAAATTAGCCAATGTACTTATATGAATGAGCAAGCCCCCTACTCATATACACCGAGCCTTGCTGAAGCGCTCAAACCACTCTTAGCGGCAGTGATTGAGACTTGTATCTGCTGGGCAGATAAAAATAAATAACTACGGAATACCCAAAGCTGATGGCAATAACAACTAGTATTCAAGAAAGATACATCAGCTAAAACATTGAGTTAAGACTACATTAACCGTACCTGCAACTATCAGGTACGGTTAAATTATAAGGTACGTAGCAAATTAGCCATTTCCACAGCCACTTGAGCCGCTTCAGCACCTTTGACATACATGCGCGCAATCGCTTGCTCGTCATTTTCTGTCGTCAGCACCGCGTTGGCAACCGGTATACCAGTATTGAGTTGCACTTGTGAAATTCCTCTTGCAGACTCGTTAGATACCACCTCAAAGTGATAAGTCTCACCGCGAATAATGGCACCTAATGCAATCAATGCATCAAACTTCTCACTTAAGGCCATGTGTTGCAGCAATAATGGTGTTTCTAAAGCGCCCGGCACAGTGGCCACAGTAATCGCATCACTTTCCACACCAAGTTTCAGCAGCTCTTCTTTACATGCACTTAGCAAGCCATCCACAATATCAACATTGAATCTGGACAGCACTACGCCTATATGCAAACCAGCGCCATTTAGATCTTTTTCTATTTCTCTCATGATTCTATCTTCTAAAATGTAATCTATATAAACAGCGCATCAGCGCAACACCCTATCGTGATGCGCTCATCGCTAAAGTTTACCGTCTAAGCCCATTTGGTAATATTTGTGTGTAATTTTGTCTTGGTTATCAAGTAACCAATCAATATCCGGCGTATTGGTCATGGCTTTGTGAATAGCTAAAGCCGTGGCTTTACGGTGAATATCAAACAGCACTTTATGGTCAAGTTTTTCGTCTTTAGTCACCATAGGGTTTAACCACACTGACACGATTATGCCTAAATCATTGGCTCGCTCTTTAGGAATATCGCCAGCACGCACTGCATCTAACACGCCATTAGCAATAGCTGCTTGCACGGTACCCATCAAAATATTGGTGTATTTAGTATCTTTAACCGTCACTTTGCTCACCATTAAAGTGACAGGTCGAACTTGAATATCAGTATTCAATAAGGCAAAAACACGCGTATGACCAGCTACTTGATCACCCGTTAACGTAGCAATCGCAGTACCAACCGGACCATCTAACTCACCAATAATAATTTCTGGTTCAGCAGCGGTACCTGGAGGTCCTCCAGCAACTAAAGCTTCACCCGTACGCATTACAATTCTTTCTATCACAATATACCCCTTAATAGTTTTATAGCGCTTTATGCGGCTATTACAAATTAAATCTACAAATAACCATAATTTTTATTATATATTAACTATAATTACTTATGTGAAACTTTATTGGCAAAAAAAATGATACTGCCATCATTAGCTTCAACTTTTATTAACAAAATGAATTTTTTTACAAGTAGTTACTACTCTCTAGTAATATTGCAATAAATTTAATTGATAGGTGGTTCTCGTGGCATTGCAAAAAGATCATGAAGCTAACAAAGTAGATTCATCCAATAAATCACTTGGACGACACTTAGGCTCGACCATACGCAAGTTGCGATTGGAACATAACCTGACCATCGCTGCAGTATCCGAACGCGCAGGAATTAGTCGCGGCATGCTGAGTAAAATCGAAAACAGCCTGGCGGCAACCAGTCTAGAAACCTTAGAGCAACTGGCAAATGCATTAGGTGTTACGTTATCTAAATTATTTCAAAACTATAATTTGCCACGTGGTGCTGCTCAATTAGTGAAAAAAGGCGAAGGTATGGAAGTGGTGAGGCGCGGCACCAGTGTAGGTCATACTTATCAGCTGTTGGCCTACGACCAAGGTCAGCACAAAACCTTTGAGCCATTCCTAATTACACTGGAAGACTCTTGCGAGGAGTTTCCCGCATTTGAGCATCCGGGTACTGAGTTTCTGCACATGCTAGAGGGCATTCTTGAATACCGCGTTGGAGATGAAACATTTGTGCTTACCAGCGGCGATTCACTTACATTTCAGGGCAATGTGCCACATAGACCAGAAAAGCTTATTCAAACACCAATTAAATTTCTAGCCGTGATTCACTACGACGCCCCTAACCAAGAGCACAACGAAGAATAAAAGCTTCGCTCCCATCACGCATGAACAAAATGATAGAACACATCACTTATAGCAGCGCCACTGAAACAGATACGCCCTACCTAACGCATTTACTAGCGCAGCTTTTTAGCATAGAAAAAGACTTCGAGCCCAACGCCACAAAACAGGAACAAGGTCTGGCCTTACTACTTAAAAACCAGCAGACAGCATCTATACAAGTCGCACGTGATGCATCTGGCAATGTAATCGGTATGGTAAGCGTGCAATTAGTCATCTCTACCGCACAAGGCTCAGCATCAGCCTGGATAGAAGACATGGTGATTGACGCCAGCTTTAGAGGCCAAGGCATAGGCAAGCATCTGCTGCAACGCACACTAGCATGGGCTAAAGATCATGGTGCTACTAGAGCGCAACTGCTAGTCGATACTGAAAATGCAGGAGCTTTAGCTTATTACGAGCACTTGGGATGGGAATCTACGCAGTTACAAGCACGTAAGATTTTTTTGTGATAGTAGTTAAAAAAAGCCCGTCATTATTGCTGCAGTCGCATTAAGCTACAGCAGCAATGACGAGCCTAGAATACATTAAAGTGGTGCGCGCTGACCACAGAAAAAGCCGATAGCGTAATCTGGTGTGTTAAATGTAATACGACTACCAGATGGGAAGTACAAAACATCACCCACTGTCGCAGTCACTTTTTGACCAGTCTCATCAGAAATAATAAAAGTACCCTCTACGATGATTTTCATTTCTTCATAATCATAGTCATACACCAGCTCATTACCTTTTTCTAAACGAAAAAAACCGGCACAAATTCTTTTATCAGCATCAGCTGATACAAAGGTATCACCAAGCCAAGCTGGCACGCCAGCTACATTCATTGATGGCTGAGAATCTTTGATCGCTTGCTTCTTATATTGGAATGGTTTAGTACTCATTATGTTTCTCCTAAGAGGGTTGGTTTAAGTGTTGACTATTTAAACGCGACTCAGAAAAACCCACAATTACACCTTAGACGTACTCATAAAGAAGCATAACCCTTACCTAAAATAGTGGCGTAAAAGAATATCCTCTATCTGAGGGCAGAAGAAAAACTTCATGACTGTATTGGGACTGCAACATACAGACTATCGTAGTCTGTAGATTCAATCATCAATACAAAATCAAACCCTCGTTAGACACCGTCAACCTAAAAATCAGGTCCCCATATATCAAATAATGATAATTATTTGATATATTTCTCAAGCCTAATCTCACCATTGGGTGGAAATACATTAAAATCCAACGACCATTTAATAGAATAATAATTATGACTAATGACGTTGTAATAGGGCTTAACGAAACAAGTACAAATGACTTCCATTTAGCGGACATTCTGGATACAGCCACGCTAAGTATATTACTTGATAATTATTGCAACTCTGTTGGTATTGCCGCAGCTATTATTGACTTAGAAGGCGAAGTGTTAATTGAGTCACACTGGCAACGTATTTGCACTGACTTTCACCATGCCAATCAGGCCACTTGGGGGCAGTGCATTGATAGCGAAACGAATCATGCTCTCAGCTTATCCAAAGGCAAGCTACCGTCGAAATTCAAGTGCAAGAGTGGTATGACCAATGCTATATCGCCGATCATTATTGAGGGCAGACATTTAGCAAATGTATTTGTCGGCCAATTCCTTCTTTGTTCGCCCGATCAGGCCGAGTTTACTTTACATGCAGAACAAATGGGCTTTAACAAAACCGCTTACTTAGAAGCGTTAAACGACGTACCCATTGTGTCTGAAGAAAAATTACCGTCTATATTAGGCTTTCTGACAGCACTAGCTAATATGGTGGCAACTATGGGGCTACAGCACCTACGTGCAGCACGTATGCGCGCGGAGTTATCTAATCATCAGAAAGAGCTAGAGCATTTAGTCACAGAGCGGACGAGTGAGCTGGCATTACAAAGCCAGATTCTTGAAAAAATCGGCTCAGGAAACTCTCTACCAAAAGTCTTGGAGGCTCTGGTAGAACAAGTGGAGTTATTGCATCCAGAAATGCTGTGCTCGATATTGCTGGTTGATGAAAGTACGCAAGAACTACGCCTAGGTGTCGCACCGAGCCTACCTGACTTCTTTGCCCAGGCAATAGATGGCCTTAGCATAGCTGATGGCGCAGGCGCTTGTGGTACAGCGGCTTACCGCGGAGAGCGTGTGGTTGTTGAGGACATGAAAGATCATCCGTACTGGGCTGAGTTTGGAGATATAACGACACGCGCTGGTCTTCACTCCTGCTGGTCACAACCCTTTAAGGATGAAGATAATAATGTACTGGGTACATTTTCAGTTTATCACGCGAAACCCGCTCAACCGACGCCTGCCGAAAGCAGACTACTTGAAAGCTATGCAAGTCTAGCCAGATTAATTGTGGAGCGAAAAGCTGCGGCGGATGAAATTAACAGCCTAGCATTTTACGACCCTCTTACCGGCCTACCCAACCGACGATTGCTACTAGATAGACTGCATCAGGCAGTCTCTTCAAGAATGCGCAATGGCCGTGAAGCCGCATTACTATTTCTTGATTTGGACAACTTCAAAACCCTCAACGATACATTAGGTCATGATATTGGTGACACCTTACTGCAACAGGTTGCCAATCGACTCACAGCATGCGTCCGCGAAGGGGATACTGTTGCCAGACTGGGCGGCGACGAATTTGTCATCGTACTGGAAGATTTAAGCGAAAACTCCGTTGAAGCAGCCTCTCAAACCGAATTAATCGGCAGTAAAATCATGACCGCTCTCAACCAACCCTACCAATTAGCTGCGCACGAGTACCACAGCACACCAAGCATGGGTGCAGTGCTATTTGGTAACCAGCAATTAGATGTAGAAGAGCTTTTGAAACAAGGCGACATCGCCATGTATCAAGCAAAAAAATCAGGCCGTAATGCTTTGCGCTTTTTTGACCCAATAATGCAAGATAACATTAATGCCAGAGCTTTTTTAGAAGAAGCACTGCACAGCGCCATTGAAAAAAATGAATTTGAGTTGCACTACCAAATTCAGGTGGACAATCATGGTGGTGCAATCGGCGCAGAAGCTTTAATCCGCTGGATGCATCCCGAGCGTGGTTTGATCTCTCCAGCTGAATTTATTCCATTGGCAGAAGAAACAGGCTTGATTCATCCTATTGGACAATGGGTGTTGAATACAGCTTGCGCCAAGCTCAAAGATTGGCAGGACAATGAATTAACGCACAATCTCATACTAGCCATCAATGTGAGTGCCAAACAATTTCGCCAACCCAATTTTGTAGGCCAATTACATACAGCAGTTCAAAAACACAATATTAATCCAGCATTACTTAAACTAGAACTCACAGAAGGCCTGCTACTAGATCATGTTGAAGATACGATTACAACAATGAATGCATTGAACGAAATCGGTATTCATTTTTCATTAGATGACTTTGGTACGGGCTACTCATCACTGCAATATCTGAAAAAATTACCGCTGAATCAACTTAAAATAGATCAATCCTTCGTGCGTGACCTGGCTACAGATAATAGCGACCAAGCGATTGTGCGCACAATCATTGCAATGGCACAAGGCTTAAACCTTGGTGTCATTGCTGAAGGTGTTGAAACAGAAGAGCAACGAGAAATGTTGTTTAAAAAAGGCAACACGCAATACCAAGGCTACTTATTTAGCAGACCCGTGCCGATTGAAATATTTGAAGCACTACTCCTCAAGAAGAGTCTCCAATAAATCTCACTTGTATGAAGTATCAAAAGGTTAGCCAGTTCAAATCCGCTGTGCGTATTTGAACTGGCTTATTGCCTAATGTTTGCCGTGCATTTGCACTAACCGCTTCAACTCTGGCACACATGAACCACATTGTGTGCCGCACTTCAGCTTGCTCTGTAGCGTGATCAAATCTGCGCCGAGCTGAACGGTGTCAATAATATCGTTTTCAGACACATCCAAACAATTACATACAATTTTACCACGGCTACGTTGACCTGCTGGCGGTGTACTTAACGGCGCCAATGCCCAACGACGCAGCTCTGCAGTGAACTCACCGGCCGACATCACATCCTTCAACCATTCTGCGGCCAATGTTTCACCGACCAGACGTACCCCAGTCACCTCAGGCATGCTGTTAGTCGGATTCGTTTCAACAGAAATACGTTTGCTGATACCACGCTTAGCATCATCATAATTAAGCAATGGCACCTCATCGGTCATACCTAGCAACATGTCAATTTCGGCAATCAACTTGCTATCTGGCGCATGCGTATGTGCCGCACGCAAAATAAGCATGCCGATACGGTGTTCTGTTGCACGCCCGAATAAACCGCAACTAGCATATTCAAAATTGGATAATAAGCGTTGTACGTTTTTCAGCACTTCTAAATTTTGAATACTGCGCATGGCAGTCATACGCCACGGTAAATCCAGCTTCTCAATCTTAACAGCGGTATGTTTGAGCTCTGGCTGTTTAGACGTTTTATCAAAGGCAGAGGGCATCAGCGCGTTAACGCCTAAGCCGTGCATAAACTGACTGCCCCAGTGCATAGCAACAAATGTTTGTGAAGGCTGAACCTCATCTGATAATTGTGCGGCTAAAACCAAGCTGCCGCGCTTGTTACTCACTTTAACGATGTCACCATCCTTAATCGAGCGACGCATCATATCATCGGCATTCATATAAATGACAGGCTCTTCAGCATGGTTAAATAGCTGAGCCACCCTACCCGTACGACTCATGCCATGCCACTGGTCACGCAAGCGACCTGTGAGTAGATGCAACGGGTGCCGCGCATCCGTTTTATCGGCAGTGCCCTTATAAATTGTATTGGTAAATAGCGCTTTACCATCCGGCTTTTGGAATATGCCATCGGTATACAAACGCGCTTTACCTGTGGTGTCACCCTCTTTAAATGGCCACTGCTGCGGACCTTGCGTATTGAGCAAGTCATAACTTAAGCCGGTAATATCCAAATCCCGACCTCGCGTAGTCTCGCGGTGCTCATTAAAGATTTGCTCGGTACTGGTATACGGGAATAAATTGGTTTGCTTCGCTAAACGGCGTTCCAGACGTTGCGCAAAATCCACCATAATTGCCCAATCGTGGCGGGCTTCTGCTGGAGGCAACACTGCAGGATTAACGCGAGTAATGCGTCGCTCTGAGTTTGTGACAGAACCTTCTTTTTCACCCCAAGTACTGGCTGGCAACAGTACATCAGCATATTGATTGGTATCGGTGTTGTTAAAGGCATCTTGCACTACAACCAGTTCAGCATTACCTAATGCCTCACGCACACTATTTAAATCTGGCATGGAGTGCGCCGGATTCGTACAAGC
>JAZJYS010000043.1:0-20707 GCA_040390265.1 Pseudomonadota bacterium
CAAATCTATCCATTTGATGCGCGCGGCATTGCTAAGCGCTTTCGTCATGCGGCTATTTTTGGTGCGCTTGACGCATTAAATAGCGGTGAGACCATGCGCTTTGTGAATGACCATGACCCGCTACCGTTACTGAATCAACTTGAGCAGCGTTATAACAACGCCGTCAGCATTCAATATGTACAACGTGAGCCTGGGCAGATCGTGATAGATTTCGTAAAAGTGTAAGTACAGTGCTGCCGTTTCATGTTGCAGTTACGCTGCTAACATTCATCGTCGCATCTCTTCTCATGTTACTCGGTAGAAATGCGGCGATCATTAGCTACCACATCATTTTTACCATCGGCATCATACCGTTGATATTAGCGGCTATGGTGCATTTTGTTCCAGTTCTGGTTCGCAGTAAAAAACCCAATAAATGGATTAGCCGCTTACCTTTACTAGCGTTATTTAGCGGCATTTTAATCACCTGTCATTTCACATTTCCTCAAACAGTCACTACTGCTCACTACATAGGCGCTATGATAAATATCATAGTAGTAACGAGCCTCGCAGCTTGGGCATTCAATTTAAGAAACAAATGCATTGGTGCACCGCACCCTTGTTTAGACTGGTACTTAGCTGCAATGATGTGCTTATTGATTGCACTTCTAGCTATATCGGCAATTTACTTTATAGCAGCACAACGCTCAGCATTACGACTATTACACCTACACCTAAACACGCTGGGATTTATTGGCATAACAGCCATAGGCACACTACAAGTACTACTACCTACATCCGCGCGACGCCCAGACCAAAAGGTCGCATCACGCATGCACCAACATCTAAAATGGATGATGTTAGGCACGCTAATTACCTCTTGTAGTACTGCATGGCATCCAAATCTAGCTTGGGTAGGCGTTACGCTACTAGCAATTCCTGTGTTGAGTATATTGAAATCATGGTTAAAACTTTATCGCGTAGAAATATTTAAGTGGAACGGAGCGACCCCTGCGCTAGCGGCAACATTAGTCGGGTATGTGATTGCTTTGTTCATTTGCTCGATACGCGCTTACCATCACGCAAACTTTAACCCTATTGCATCATTCATTATCGTATTTCTTATGCCGCTAGTCACAGGCGCAGTGAGTTTTTTACTGCCATTGTGGCTACGTCCTGGGCAGCTAACGGCATGGCATCAGGAAGCCAGAAATACTCTGGGCTCTAACAGTATCTTGCGTGCTTCTGGTTTTTTAATCGGGGGCGTAATGGTAGATATGGATCATAGTTCCGGCTGGTATCTGGCCGTTCTTGCAGCAGGCACGTTCCTTATCCAGATAATGTTATTACTGCTAGGCAATAGAATTTTTAAAGTATTGAGGGAGAGATTCGAATGAGTAAGGAAATGATTGCCCAACGGCTATCTAAGTTTTACATGTTCTCAGAACTTCAACCAGCGCAAATTGAAAAGCTTGCGGCTGGCACAAAGCTGGTAGATGCATCGCGCGGCACAATACTGTTTAATCGTGGCGATATCGCAAATGGCTTCTATTTACTGCTAGAGGGTCAGATAAAGATGGGGGTAATCTCACCTCAAGGCGATGAAAAAGTCATTGGACTCATTCAGCCCGGTCAGAGCTTTGGTGAAGCTGTGCTATTTATGGAGCGTACATTCCCGATCTATGCCCAAGCAACACTAGACTCAAAACTATTACTCATTACCCGAGATGCTATTTTCGACATCCTTGACAACGATACTAAAGTCGTGCGACGCATGCTGGCAGGCATATCTGCACGCAATCGCCAACTGGTGAACAATATCGAATCCATCTCGCTTCAGAATAGTACGCAACGTTTGATTGGTTACCTGATACAAATCAGCACCGATTCCCCAAACCCAGGCCGCGTGCAGCTACCAGCCAGCAAATACACGATCGCCTCCATGCTCAACATTGCCCCTGAAACATTCTCACGCGTCATGCTGAAACTTAATAATGCTGGGCTTATTGAAGTATTTGGAAAGGAAATCGTCATCATTAATGTCGATGGACTACGTAACTTTGAATTTATTTTATAAAGTACAGGTGCCCTTGTACGAGAAAACTGAACCATGAAGCCCTTGAATATTCGACATAAAATCACCGGGATTCTTATTCTGTATTTTTTAGTGGCGCTTATCGCAATTGGCTCCACCCTGTTTGTTTCATGGAAGCTAGAAGGAGGTGCAGCCGCTATCAACGATGCAGGAAGTGAGCGTATGCGTTCATATTACATCGCGTTTCTGCTTGCCCAGCAGATACAAAAACCTACAAGCAAACTACAACAAACTATTCAAGATGAAATCACGCAATTTGAGAAAGTGCTCGCTGATCTTGAACGCGGCGACTCTCACCGTCCACTATCCCTGCCTAAAAATGATGAAGTTCGCGCGCAAATGAATTTGCTAAGGCATGCTTGGGTAACAGATTTAAAGCCACGCACAGCGCAAATACTGAATACGACTCAACTTGTTGAGCAGGAGTTACTGCTGGAGGAGTATCGACCAATTGTTGAAAACTATGTGCTGGCGGTAAATGATTTGGTATTGATGGTTGAAGACAGCAACGCTCGTGCCACCACCCTACTACGCAGCTTCCAGATTGGGCTTGTCAGCTTGGCTTTCATTGGCACGGTATTATTAGTGCATTTATTTTCGATGATGGTAGTGCGCCCTGTGACTCGCCTTCGAGAGGGTCTTCAACGCATGGGGAAAGGTGATTTTGATGTGCGCCTTCCAGTTGCTAGCCAAGATGAACTCGGTGATTTAGCGACTGGTTTCAACCGTATGGCAAGTGACTTACAAGACATCTACACCACGCTTGAGCAGAGAGTCGAAGAAAAAACAAAAAGTGTAGAAGTGAAAAATAAAGAGCTGGCTGCACTGGACAAAGAAATGGCCGTGTTTGAAGAGCGAAACTTACTGGCACAAGAACTACACGACAGCATTGCTCAATCACTCGCTTTCCTTAACATTCAAGTACAGTTACTGCATGAAGACCTGCAAAAAGGCAACACGGTTACGGCTTTACAAGGGTTAGAGCAAATTCGTGAAGGCGTACAAGAAAGCTACGACGATGTACGTGAGCTATTAGTACACTTCCGCACCCGCATTGGTAACGCAGATCTTGAAACGGCAATGCGTAGCGCTCTAGATAAATTTGAGGGGCAAACCAGCATCCGCACCAGTTTTGAATGCTCTGGAACAGTACCTGAACTATCACCCGAGCATGTCCTCCAGATTATGCACATTGTGCATGAGTCGCTGTCGAATGTACGTAAGCATGCAAAGGCGAATCAGGTTAAAGTTAATCTTTTATGCAACGAAACCTATGCGCTGAGCATACAAGACAATGGTATTGGCTTTAATGCCGCACGCGATGCGAGTGATACGCATGTTGGCTTACACATTATGCGCGAGCGAGCGCACAAGATTGGCGCCGTGTTATACATAACGGCGGCACATGGCAAAGGAACGCGGGTTTGTTTAGAGTTGAATACACTCACTAGCAACCATAACAACACGGAAAACATGCAATGAAACCAATACGTGTATTGATTATTGATGACCATACCCTGTTTAGAAGCGGTATCAGGTTATTACTCCAACGTCAGGAAGGGTTCATTGTTGTTGGTGAGGCTGGAGATGGTCTGGAAGGTGTCAAACGCGCCAAGCAATACAAGCCTGACGTGGTGCTTCTGGACTTACACATGCCGGGCACTAGCGGCCTAGCTGCAATACCATTGCTGCGTGAAGAAGTGCCGCAAGCCCAAGTACTCATGCTTACAGTATCGGAAGATGCTGAAGATTTGATAGATGCTCTGCATGCAGGCGCACGCGGTTACCTACTTAAAAATATCGAAACAGACTTTCTGTTGCAATCGATCCGCAGTGCTGCGCGCGGCGAATCTGTGATGTCTCCGCAAATGTCAGGCAAGCTTGCAGATGCGATGCGCGCACCACCACAAAGCCCTACTCCCACACCAAACAACTGCACCGGATGCCATTTAAACCCCATACCAAGCCAGCCGCCAACACTCCCTCCCCCCGCACAAGACTTAAACAAACTATCTGCTCGTGAGCGTGAAATCATCATCATGCTCGCGCGCGGTGTCAGCAATAAAGAAATCGCTCGAGATCTCGATTTGGCTGAGTCCACCATCAAGATTCACGTACAAGGCATTCTGCGTAAACTCAACCTCACCAGCAGAGTCCAAGCTGCAGTCTATGCGGTGAAAAACGGCTTAGTGAGTGAAGCGTAATTAAGCATTAGCCCATAAACACCCCCCAAAAGAACTAGTTCTTTTCCTTCAAAATCACCCTCCTTTAGAAGGATGTGCATGCCCTCCTCATCAGTCTAATCTGACGATATGCGTTGATTATGTATTGATTCTAGGGAGGCACAATGGCAACACAACAATATAAGGCTTGGTCAGTCGTTGGCATGAGCACATTGTCGTTTACAGTTTGCTTTATGATTTGGATGATGTTTGCCGTGATTGGCATTCCAATCAAAGCATCACTAGGTTTGAACGAAACACAATTCGGCATCCTCATTGCAATGCCTGTGCTCACAGGCTCCTTGATTCGTCTTCCACTAGGCATGTGGACCGATAAATTTGGCGGGCGCATCGTATTTTTTGTACTCATGCTCTCCACAGTCATCCCAATCTACTTAATTTCCAGATGTACCGAGTACTGGCAATTTCTAGTAACAGGCTTGTTTGTTGGTGTAGCAGGTGGTGCATTCACCGTAGGTATTGCCTACTGCGCCCGCTGGTTCCCAAAAAGCAGGCAGGGTCTGGCAATGGGTATCTTTGGTGCAGGCAATACTGGCGCAGCTGTGACCAAGCTGGTTGCACCACTCATCATGGTCGGCTATGGCTGGAGCAGAGTGCCACAAGTATATGCAATCCTCATGCTGGTGACTGCAATACTGTTCTGGACTTTCACCTATAGCGACGCTTCGCACAAGGCTGGAAAAACGGTAACAGTGCGCGATCAACTGGCAATCTTGAAAGATCCTAAAGTATGGAAATATAGCCAGTATTACTCAATCGTATTTGGCGGTTACGTCGCTTTAGCTTTATGGATGACTAAGTACTACATCACAGAATATGGCTTTGATATTAAGACCGCAGCACTCATGGCAGCCGCATTCAGTATCCCCGGAGGATTACTACGTGCAGTAGGTGGCTATTTTTCAGATAAATTCGGTGCTCACACCATTACTTGGTGGGTGCTATGGGTATCGCTGACATGCCTATTCTTTCTTTCTTACCCTCAAACAGATGTCTCCATCATTACTGTGAAAGGTATCAAAACCTTCCATCTCGGGCTAAACGCAGCCATGTTCACCATCATCATGTTCACCATGGGCATCGCCTTTGCCATAGGCAAGGCCTCAGTGTTCAAGTACATCTCAGATGACTACCCACACAACCTAGGCGTTGTTTCTGGTGTTGTTGGGCTGGCTGGCGGCATGGGTGGCTTCCTGATGCCAATCATATTCGGCGCGCTGGTTGATCTGACTGGTGTGCGATCTTCTGCCTTCATGCTGATGTTTGGCATTGTCTGGGTGTCGTTGGTATGGATGTATTGGACTGAAGTGCGCCCAGTAAAGATAAGCCGACACCATCAACGTCAAGTTGCCAATCAGGCAACCACACTTTAAATAATATAAAAGGGAGCACACGATGCAAACCAATTTAAAAGAATGGAATGTCGAAGACGACAAGTTCTGGGAATCATCTGGCAAGCAAATAGCTTACCGAAATTTATGGATATCAGTACCGGCATTACTGTGTGGCTTTGCTGTGTGGTTGATGTGGGGCATTATCGCTGTGCAGATGAGTAATCTTGGCTTTCCATTCAGCAAAGACGAGCTATTTACACTAACAGCTATTTCGGGTCTGGCTGGCGCCACCATGCGCATCCCCTCCTCGTTTTTTATTCGCCTAGCTGGTGGGCGCAACACACTCTTTCTCACCACAGCCATGTTACTAACACCCGCCATTGGCACTGGCATTGCATTGCAACACCCAGGCTGGCCACTTTGGGTGTTTCAGCTGATGGCACTTTGGTCTGGTGTGGGTGGCGGCAATTTTGCCAGTTCCATGTCTAACATCAGCACGTTCTTCCCAAAACGGTTGCAAGGTACGGCATTAGGCCTCAATGCCGGACTAGGCAACTTTGGCGTCACTACCATGCAGATACTCATTCCGCTGTTAATGACGGTAGGCGTATTTGGCGCATTTGGTGGCGAACCTATGACTTTAGTCAAAGATAGTGGCTGGATCTTTGGCAAGATTGCCGCAGGCACACCCACCTACATTCAGAATGCCGGTTTCGCTTGGGTATTGTCATTGATACCACTAGCCGCTTTGTGCTGGTTTGGCATGACTAACCTGCTGCCTATTTCTCCTGATGCAGGCAAAACACTCATCTCCTTTATCAAAATCACATGGCTTTACACACTAACTTTTGTTCCAGCCATTGTTGGTCTTTATCTGTACCTACCTGCACCAACAGGCCTAGGCGTTCTAAATATGTGGCTAGCAATGCCGCTCATCATAGGCGCTACGTTACTGATTATGAAACTGGCTGCGTTCGGCACCATGAAAGAAAACATCAACAAGCAGTTTGCTATTTTCAAGAACAAACACACATGGTCAATGACCGCACTTTACTTGGTGACTTTTGGCTCCTTCATTGGCTTCTCAATGGCTTTGCCGCTATCAATCACGGTGATATTTGGCGATAAACATCTGTTTGATGCCGCAACAGGTATCTGGACTCACGTAAAAAACCCGAATGGCCCATCAGCCCTGACATACGCATGGATTGGCCCCTTCGTTGGTGCCTTGATTCGCCCGATAGGTGGATGGGTCTCCGACAAAATTGGCGGCTCAATCGTAACCCAGATCATCTCCGCCATTATGGTTGTAGCTTCAGCCTATGCAGGCTACATCATGCTGCAGGCATACCACTCAGCCACGCCAGAAATATTCTTCACCAAGTTTCTGGTGACATTTGTAGTGCTATTTGCGGCGACTGGAATGGGTAACGGTTCAACTTTTCGCACCGTAGGCGTAATTTTTGACCGAGTACAAGCTGGCCCAGTGCTGGGATGGACTTCAGCGGTTGCAGCTTATGGCTCATTCATTGCACCGGAAGTGATTAAAGGACAAATCAAGGCTGGCTCACCTGAAATGGCGATGTACGGATTTGCGGTTTTTTATGCGCTATGCCTTGTTTTGAATTGGTGGTTCTACCTGCGACCAAACTCAGAAATTAAAAACCCATAAACAAATATGAAGTGAGTAACGCACCACTTGCTCACTACAACAAAGGTTGGATGATAAGTCCCGCCATCCGATGAACTAATGATTATCGCCAAACGGCGACTGTAAGGAGAAAAGCATGAGTCACTTCTTGGATAGACTGAAATTTTTCGACAAGGTCAAAGATACCTTCTCAAATAAGCACGGCATTGTGACAACCGAAGACCGGGAGTGGGAAGATGCTTACCGTCATCGCTGGCAGCACGACAAGGTGGTTCGCTCCACCCATGGCGTGAACTGCACGGGTGGTTGTAGCTGGAAGATTTTTGTCAAAAATGGTCTGGTGTCATTCGAGATGCAACAGACTGACTATCCACGTACCCGTGATGACCTGCCGGATCACGAGCCTCGCGGCTGCCAGCGCGGCGCTTCATTCTCATGGTATTTATATAGCCCGCACCGCATCAAACACCCGATGATCCGTGGCCGCTTGCTGGATCTATATCGCGCAGAGCGCGCAACCGGAAAAGATCCGGTAGAGGCTTGGGAAGCGATTCAGGCTGACGAAGCCAAACGCAAGCAATACACTGCCGTACGCGGTTTAGGTGGCTTCGTTCGCGCCAACTGGGAAGAAGTAAACGACATTATTGCGGCAGCAAACATTTACACCATTAAAAAATGGGGGCCAGACAGAATCTACGGCTTCTCACCGATTCCTGCAATGTCCATGATTTCTTACGCAGCAGGCTCACGTTATCTCTCAATGATCGGTGGCGTACTAGGTTCATTCTATGACTGGTACTGTGACTTGCCTGCAGCCAGCCCACAGACTTGGGGCGAACAGACTGACGTGCCAGAGTCTGCTGATTGGTACAACTCTACCTACATCATCATCACAGGTGCAAACCTGCCGATGACCCGTACGCCTGATGCGCACTTTGCATCAGAAGTGCGATACAAAGGTGCAAAAATTGTAGCGATGGCGCCAGATTATGCAGAGTTCTGCAAATTCTCAGACCTTTGGATGCCGATACGTCAGGGCACAGACTCTGCAGCGTTCCTAGCCATGGGCCATGTCGCATTAAAAGAGTTTTACATAGACAACCAAGATCCGTACTTTCAGGAATACGCCCGTAAATATACCGATCTACCGATGCAGGTAATGCTGCGCAAACATGGCGATGGTTATGTATCAGACCGTTTCCTGCGCGCTTCTGACTTTGATGGTGCATTGGGTGAAACCAACAATCCAGACTGGAAAACGATTGTTTACGATGAAAAAACAAAAACATTTGTCGCCCCCAATGGCAGTATTGGTTTCCGCTGGGGCGAAGAAGGTAAATGGAATTTACTGGAAAAAAACGCCGTAAATCAGAAGAAAATTCTGGCTGAATTGAGCTGCATAAAAGTACGTGACGATGTGGTGTCTGTCGGTTTTCCACACTTCAATGAAGGTGAAAGCGACCTGCTATTCCGCAACGTACCCGTGCGTAAAGTCAGCCTAGCCAACGGCGAAAGCGTACTCGTCGCGTCAGTGTTTGATATGCAAGTGGCGCAATACGGCATTGACCGTGGCCTTGGCGGCGGCAATGTCGCTAAATCATATACCGATGCCGATGTGGCTTATACGCCATCTTGGGCAGAAAAAGTCACTGGTGTCAGAGCCGCAGACATTTTGCGCACCGGCCGCGAGTTTGCCTACAACGCATCCAAAACAAAAGGCAAATCCATGGTCATCATGGGTGCCGCTATCAACCACTGGTATCACAACGATTTGGCTTACCGCTCTATCATGAACCTGCTCCATATGTGCGGCTGTGTTGGTCAATCAGGTGGCGGCTGGGCGCATTATGTTGGTCAGGAAAAATTACGGCCACAAGCTGGCTGGGCACCGATTGCATTCGGTCTAGACTGGCAACGTCCACCTCGCCAGATGAACTCTACTTCATACTGGTATTTCCATACTGACCAATGGCGTTATGAAACAGTCAAAGCCGATGATCTACTCACCCCAGCAGGCAAGGGCAAAAACAAAGGTTACTCTCTGGCTGACTATAATGTGGCAGCAACACGCATGGGCTGGTTACCATCAGCACCGCACTGGAATGCCAATCCGCTAGATTTGGTCGCTGAAGCTGAAAAAGCTGGCGCGACTGACGAAGCTGGCATTACCAAACATGTCGTGAATAAACTCAAAGATGGTTCTCTCGATGTCGCGTTTGCCGATGTGGATAACCCCGTTAACTGGCCTAGAAACCTGATTGTTTGGCGCGCCAACCTGATTGGTTCTTCTGCCAAAGGTCACGAATACTTCTTGAAACATCTGCTAGGTGCGCAAAATGGCGTACTGCAAGAATCTGGCGCCGGACGCGACAATAAAGAAGTTAAATGGCATGAAGATGCCCCGATAGGCAAGCTGGATTTGATGGTGGATATTAACTTCCGCCTCAACTCCACAGGCGCTTATTCAGACATTATTCTGCCTACCGCCACATGGTATGAGAAGAACGACCTCAACACCACAGACATGCACCCATTTATCCACCCATTGTCTGAAGCCGTATCACCGGGCTGGGAATCAAAATCTGACTGGCAGATTTTCAAATCTCTGGCTAAAACCTTTTCAGCATTATCAGAAAAACATCTTGGCACACGTAAAGACATTGTCGCCATGCCAATGCAGCATGACTCGGCAGCAGAGTTGGCACAGCCTTTCGGTGAAGTGAAAAACTGGAAAAAAGACGGTCTGGAGCCTATCCCCGGCAAGACCATGCCGATACTCAAAGTTGTTGAGCGCGACTACGCTAACACCTATAAAAAGTTTATCGCATTAGGGCCATTAATGGTCAAGCTCGGCAACAACATTAAAGGGATAGATTGGAATACCGAACAAGAGTACGAGGAGCTCAAAAAACATAACTACACCGTTAAAGAGCCGGGTATTTCTTTTGGCATGCCATCACTGGAAGAAGACATCAGCGTATGTGATTCCGTGATGCGTATGGCACCAGAAACCAATGGCGAAGTAGCCCATAAGTCATGGTCTGCTTTATCTAAAAAGACGGGTATCGACCACCACCATTTATATGCTGGTCGTCATGAAGATAAGTTCACTTTCAAGGATATTCAAGCACAACCGCGCAAGATCATTACTGCGCCGACCTGGTCTGGCATTGAGTCTGAGCATGTGTCCTACACTGCCGGCTATACCAATATCCATGAGCATATCCCGTTCCGTACGCTTACAGGCAGAGCGCACTTTTATCAGGATCATGAGTGGATGCTGGATTTTGGCGAAGGCTTCTGTGCCTATCGTGGACCACTGGATATGAAAGCGCATAACACTGTGCCGGCAGCAGTATTGGCTAAACCACATCTGACATTAAGCTGGATTACACCGCACTCTAAATGGGGCATCCACTCTACCTATCAGGATAACTTGCGGATGTTGCAACTATTCCGCGGCGGGCCATACGTATGGGTATCAGAGGATGACGCTAAATCGGTTGGCTTAGTCGATAACGACTGGGTAGAAGCAGTCAATGCCAATGGCGCTACCGTGGCACGTGTTGTGGTTTCACAGCGTGTACCAAGAGGTATGGCGATGATGTATCACGCTCAGGAGAAAACCATTAACGTGCCCGGATCACCATCCACCGGCAAACGTGGCGGCATTTTGAACTCAGTGACACGCGTCATCATCAAGCCGACCAACATGATTGGCGGCTATGCACAACTGGCTTACAGCTTTAATTACTACGGCACCGTAGGTTGCCAGCGCGATGAGGTGGTGATCTTGCATAAGATTGCCGACCAAGACGTAGACTGGTTAGAACGTCCTCTGACAGATGAGCGCGAAGCGCAACTTAACCCTGTCGGCATCGGCGCTAAGTAACTAGGATTTAGGAGAACATTATGAAAGTACGCGCACAATTTGCTTTTGTCTTTAACCTGGACAAATGCATAGGCTGTCACACCTGCTCCGTTACGTGTAAAAACGTGTGGACCAATAGAAAAGGTGTTGAATATGCCTGGTTCAATAACGTGGAATCAAAGCCCGGTGTTGGTTATCCGAAGCAATGGGAAAATCAGGATATCTGGAAAGGTGGCTGGGATCTAAAAGATGGCAAGCTGGAACTAAAATCCGGTGGACGGTCGTCCAAACTACTTAATATCTTCGCTAATCCTGACCTGCCAGAGATTGACGACTATTACGAGCCATTCACATATAACTACGCCAAATTACAGAGCGCACCATTGTCAGAAGCGGCACCAACGGCGCGTCCTGTGTCACAGATCACCGGTGAATCTATGGAAAAAATCACCTGGGGTCCGAACTGGGAGGATGACCTAGCTGGTGAGTTTTCCAAGCGTAGCAAAGACAAGAATATGGATATTATCCAGAAGGAAATGTATGGTCAGTTCGAAAATACTTTCCACATGTACTTGCCGCGTATTTGCAATCACTGTTTGAATCCGGCCTGCGTGGCGGCCTGTCCTTCTGGCTCAATGTACAAGCGAGAAGAAGACGGCATTGTGCTGGTAGACCAAGACAAATGCCGTGGCTGGCGCATGTGCGTCAGCTCTTGCCCTTACAAAAAAGTGTTCTACAACTGGGAGTCTGGCAAGGCAGAAAAATGTACCGGCTGCTTCCCGCGCGTAGAATCCGGCATGCCGACTGTTTGTTCAGAATCTTGCGTCGGTCGCATCCGCTATAACGGCATCATGCTCTATGACGCTGACCGCATTGAAGAGCTTGCCAGCATGCCAGATACACAAGACTTGTATCAGGCGCAATGTGATATTTTTCTGGATCCTAACGACCCAGAAGTGATTGCCGCCGCGCGTGCTGAAGGCATCAATGAAGACATGATTATTGCGGCGCAGAAGTCACCTATCTACAAAATGGCAATTGAGTGGAAAATCGCGTTCCCTATGCATCCGGAGTTCCGTACATTACCAATGGTATGGTACGTACCACCGTTGTCACCAGTGCAATCACAAATTGACCAAGGCAACCTACCGGTTGGCCCAGACGGTGCTATTCCGTTATCTGGCAGCATGCGCTTACCGATTCAATACCTTGCAAACCTTTTAACGGCAGGTAAAGAAGCCCCTATCGAAAGCTCACTTAATCGCCTGATTGCCATGCGCAGCTATCAACGCTCAGTGCATGTGGAAGGCATTGCCGATACCCGTGCGTTGGATGCGGCAGGCATCACTGAAGATCAGGCCAAAGAAATGTACCGTTATTTGGCGATTGCAAATTATGAAGATCGCTTTGTGTTGCCCACCGGCCATGCGGAAATTGATTTGGATGACTTCCATAGTTTTCAAGGGCAGAACGGCTTCACATTTGGCAATGACTCATCTAGTGGGGTTTCTAAAGTCACGCTATTTCCTCGCCGTCGCAAAGAGTCTATGGAGCCAAAATCATTGGTGCCATCGCCTAGCAATCCGTCCTCTGGCAATTCATCCGTAGATAAATAATCAGGATACCTAATCATGCAAATTTACAAATTACTATCAGCGCTGCTCGAATACCCTGATCAGGAGTTGATAGACCACTTGCCGGAACTGCGCGAACACATCACGCAGTGTCTAGACACCGACACTACAGAGCGTGATGCGCTGCACGTATTTATCACGTATCTGCAAAGTAAACCACTGACGACTTTGCAGGAAGATTACGTACAAACCTTTGATCTAACGCCTGAGCACAGCCTGCACTTAACACACCACTTGTTTGGCGACGACAAAAACCGTGGCCCGGCGTTAATTGATTTAGGTGAGTTATACAAGGATTACGGGGTGGAAGTTGTCACGAACGAACTACCCGACTATCTGCCACTCGTCCTTGAGTTTATTGCCTATTTAGATGACAACGAAGCAACGGTATTTCTTGCAGACGCCCACAAAGTGCTGTCCGTAATCACCGAAAACCTCAGCAAGGCGAATAGCGCATACGCCGCATTGCTTTCAATCGTTGCAGGCAGGGCTACTCTGACCCGAATTGCAGCATAAGGAGAACAAAAATGCATCTACACAACTTTCTGTATGGAGTTTATCCCTACATCGCACTCAGCGTATTTTTACTTGGCAGCCTGCTACGTTTTGACCGCGAGCAATACACTTGGAAAAGCGACTCCAGCCAATTGTTATCTAAAGCCAACATGCGCTTGGGCAGCAACCTGTTCCATGTCGGCATTCTTGCCGTATTTGGCGGTCATGCGGTGGGCTTGTTAACACCGCACAGCTTCTTTACGGGGCTGGGTGTATCAGATATGGCACACCAAATGGTCGCTATATGGGCAGGCTCCATCTTTGGTGGCCTAGGTCTGATTGGCGGCGCGATCCTGTGGTGGCGCCGTATGTTCAACGTGCGGATATCTGTTACCAGTCGCGGTTCTGACAAATTCATCTTGAGCTGGTTGCTGCTTACATTGATGCTTGGTTTATCTACTATCCCAGTTTCTATCGGGCATGCGCACGCTGGCAATCCTGGCGTCATGATCGCACTGGCTGAATGGGTACAAAGCATCGTTTACCTGCACCCAGACCCTGCATTACTCATGCACGTAGATACTGTTTTCAAAATCCATCTATTCTTTGGTATGACAGTGTTTCTGGTGTTTCCATTTACACGTATGGTTCACGTCTGGAGCACGCCATTCGGCTATCTGGGACGCCCATATCAAATCGTACGCAGCAAACGCAAGTTCTTAAAAAGAATCAGTTAAATTAAGTACATCCATGCGCCACTGGGGACAACAGCGTGATACGTGAAAACAGCACTTACCCGAAGACTTTAATCGACGGCTTTGGTCGCAAGGTGGATTACATCCGCCTGTCGATTACGGATCGCTGTGACTTTAGATGCGTGTATTGCATGTCTGAAGACATGTCCTTTTTGCCACGTGATGAAGTGCTGTCACTCGAAGAGTACGCGCGTTTGGTTAAAATCTTTGTCTCGTTAGGCGTGAGTAAGGTACGCATTACTGGTGGTGAACCTTTAGTGCGTAAAAACGCACTCTGGCTATTCAAGGAAATTGGGCAGTTATCCGGTCTGCGTGAGCTTGTCGTGACAACGAACGGCTCACAGCTTGAGCATCAGGCGCAAGCTCTGAAAAAGGCTGGTGTACGCCGCATCAACATCAGCCTTGATAGTCTTGATCCTGCCCGCTTTAGAAGCATCACACGTGTAGGAGAGTTAGATAAAGTGCTACGCGGTATTGCCGCGGCTAAACAAGCCGGCTTTCACAATATCAAGCTCAATAGTTTACTAATGCGGGGTGTAAATGATGACGAGGCATTGCCATTAACCGCATTTGCGGTTGAGCAAGGTATAGACATCTCATTTATTGAGGAAATGCCACTCGGCGAAGTGCATCATAGTCGCAACTCGACTTATGTTAGCAATCAAGACACCTTGAAGCTTCTAAGAGCGCGCTATGACTTAATTAGCAGCGCAGAAACCACTGGCGGACCAGCCCGCTACTGGCGTGTTCCCAACACCGATACCAAAGTTGGTTTTATTTCCCCACATAGCCATAATTTTTGCGAATCCTGCAATCGCGTGCGCATCTCTTGCAAGGGCGAGCTATTCCCATGCTTAGGGCAAGAAAACAAAGTGGAACTGATGCCACTACTAAAAGCGTTTCCTCATGATGACAGGCCGATTATTGAGGCCATCATCAATAGCATACAACACAAGCCTAAAGGCCACGATTTTGATTTAAAACGCGTCACACCAGCCGTGATACGTTTTATGTCTCATACCGGCGGCTGACCTGAAGTTAAAAAAACCAATCGAAACCATGACTAAAATCACTTCTCAAGGAGCAATCATTATGAAATCAATGCAGGTATTTGAAAACACCGTTGCGCGCTGCAATAGCGGCGGCTGCGGTTGTAGTGGAGATGTAGATCAACAGTTAGTCGACTTTGCTAAAGATGTTGATTGGGCAACACAAAACGGTGCTCAGATTGAGCGTTTTAATTTTGAGCAACAGCCTCTGGCTTTTACAGGCAACCAGATCGTTAAAGACTTTCTACAACGCTGCGGTGAGCAAATGCTGCCGCTTATTTTGGTCGATGATGAGATATTCTTGGCTGCCCGCTATCCAAATCGCTTTGAACTAGCCAGTTGGGCAGGAACAACTAAACCGGCAGAGGAAATAAAACCAATAGAAAGCTGTTGCAGCGGCGGCAGATGCGCATCATAAACCTGTAGAACTTTAATAATCTATAAACTCGCCACCCATTTCTTTCCAAGCTAAGTGGTGGCGACTCTCAGCAGCACTAGCTGTTCAGCATATCGTCAGCGACACCAACCTTTCTTCATCACCAATCCTAGTACCATTTAGCACAATTATTGACTAAAGCACCCCACGCGCTCAGTAACCACCAGAGGTTGCAAAAAGACAGCAACTAGCTATTTGACTGGTCATTAATATCACTATGCGCTATATCCATTTTTCATAGTAAGCAGGCTGCGCCAGACTATTCAGAACCGTCACGACATATATCTATATTCACCATAAATTTCAGTATATTTTCGTCCGGCCAGCAACACATTTTTAGTCATTAACCAGCCTCGATTGAGCTGATAGCGACATGAAAAACCAAGCCTACTGCACCCTGTTTATCGCTGATTACTCTGCTTCAAACACCAAAACCTTGACCGCAGGCAAGAAAACAAAAATAGCCATAAAATACATGTAAATCATGAGCTTATTCTCATTAAATTGCGGATGTAACTACCAGTATTTTGAGCACTACCCAACTTAAAGCATACCGTATATTAGCTACGCACTGTCGTTTTGACGATGCATAGCTAATTGAGATGGTGGTTTTAATTTAAGCGTCTCCCATCGATTGCGGCTCAACTTCAACTAACGTCTTTAGGAGATAAAAATGCAATGGATTGAACCTGATTTTTGTGATCTACGTCTTGGCTTTGAAGTAACCGCCTACGTGTATGTGCGCTAGGTAATAAATGGCGCGGCACTTCGCCGCGCCAATAATCAACATAAGGAAGTCTTTTATGGATGAAGATTTTCATTTTCAGCCAGAAGACCGCCCGCAACTGGATCCGAAGTATCTGCTTCGCTGGGAAAAATCACAGGATGCGTACGTGCTTCTCTACCCTGAAGGCGTGATCAAATTAAACGCTACTGCTGCAGAAATTCTGAAACGCTGCACTGGTGAAACGACTACGGCCAATATCGCTCACGAACTCAAAGCGCTATTTGTCGACAATACAAATATAGAAAACAGTATTTACAAATTTTTGGAGGTAACCCATGCCAAAGGATGGATCCGCAGTTAGTCTGGATGGACAAGGCAAGCCGATGTGGCTTGTACTTGAGCTTACCTACCGCTGCCCACTCAAGTGCGTCTGGTGTAATAACCCGCTGGACTTTGACCAGTATGGAAAGAGTGAACTCAGCACCGAAGAGTGGAAAAGAGTACTCCGTGAGGGACGAGAGCTTGGCGCTTTGCAACTGGGATTCTCAGGCGGCGAGCCGATGCTTCGCGATGATATAGAAGAGCTAGTGGCAGAGGCTGAACAGCTTGGCTACTACACGAACCTGATTACCTCAGGTGTAGGACTCACGCCAGAGCGACTAAAAGCACTAAAACAAGCTGGCCTCAAACAGATTCAGTTAAGTCTACAATCTGCAAACCGCAATCTGACTGATGAATTGGTTGGCGCTCGGGTGCATGACCTAAAAGTAGAAGTTGCGCGCATGATTAAAGCTGAAGGCTTTCCTATGGTACTCAATGTACCGATATTCCGCCAAAACATTGATCAAGTAGAAGAGATTCTAGCGCTGGCCGAGGATATTGGCGTAGATTATATCGAGCTGGCCAATATTCAGTACTACAACTGGGCACTACTCAACCGAGAAGAACTACTGCCGACGCGCGAGCAAATTGAACGTGCAGAAGCCGCAGTGATTGCCGCACGCAAACGCCCTAATCAGAAAATGACTATCTATTTTGTCATTCCTGACTATTACGAAACACGACCCAAAGCATGCATGAATGGCTGGGGCACGATTCACCTCACCATTGCACCAGATGGTGCAGCATTGCCTTGTCAGGAGGTGCGAGTCATTGAAGGTCTGGAATTTCCTACGGTGCGCGAGCATAGTCTGGACTGGCTGTGGAATGATTCACCATTATTCAAGAAATTCCGTGGTGATGAATGGATGAAAGAACCTTGCCGCACTTGCGATGAGAAAGAAAAGGATTTTGGCGGCTGTCGTTGTCAGGCATTTCTGCTGACAGGGGATGCTACTAATACTGATCCTGCATGCGCCAAATCACCGCACCATCATGTCATTGAAATGGCGGTCAATAAGGCTAAACAAAAACACCATGAGCCTCGCCCTTTAGTAAGAAGGCAAGTAGGTGCGGTGACTACTGTGTTTATGGAGCATAAATGAAAACCCCTTTCGACACCGCTACCGGCACTATCGGACTTGGACTGTTGCTAACGATGGGCTTATTTTTTATTGTCCGCTGGCTGGTGTTGAGGGGGTAAGGAAAAATGGATCCGACGATTGAATTCTTACTGCGCTGGATACATTTCTTCGGCGGCATTATCTGGGTAGGCCATAACTATGCCAGCCTGATACAGCGCCCTGCCTTTAACCCGCCTAGCTGCGATGATTTGGGTGATGAGAAAAGCCCCGTCTATATGACATTATTAGGCCGTGAGCATGGCACTTTTCGCTATGCAGCAATCGTCACTTGGTTAGCTGGAATCGGCATACTGTGGCAACGCGGTATGCTGGTTGACGCAGTCTCGCTGAATGGCTATGCAGCTGTCATTGGTGTCGGTTTCTGGATAGGCACCTTGATGCTGACCAATCTCTGGCTAGTATTGTGGCCGAACCAGAAAAAGGTTCTCGGCTTCGTTCCAGCCTCATTGGAAGAGCGCGTACGCTGTGCGCGCATCACTTTTCTTTCTTCTCGTACCAATACCATGCTCTCGATTCCGCTGCTGTTTTTTATGGCAGCCAGCCAGCATGGCGCTGCCCTGTTTGTCTGATACTTTTAACTTTGCCGCAGGTCCGGCAATCATGCCAGCCACGGTGCTGGCACAAGCACAGCAAGAGTTATTGAGCTGGAATGGTAGCGGCCTCTCGATACTGGAAACACCGTTTACAGGTGAGGCCTTCAAGTTGCTGCTACAACAAGCTCGTGAAGACCTAAAGGCGCTACTGAACATACCGGATCATTATCATATTCTGTTTATGCATGGCGGTGCTTCAGCGCAGTTTTCACTGGTACCGCTTAATCTGTTGGGCGGAATTGGGCGGGCAGATTATATCGAAACCGGCTACTGGTCACGCAAGAGCATGCGCGAAGCCAGTCGCTATTGCGACATCAATATTGCCGCCAGCAGCGCTGCCACAAACTTCGACCGTATGCCGGAAACATGGCACATTGATGCACGTGCGGCCTATTGCCATATCACCAGCAACGAAACTGCCAACGGTGTACAGTTTCATGACACTCAATACACTACTGATGTGCCATTAGTGGCAGACATGACCTCAGATTTTCTCAGCCGGCCGATTGATGTACAACGCTACGGCTTGATTTATGCCGGCGCACAAAAGAATATCGGGCCAGCAGGCCTAACCATCGTGATTATCCGCGATGACCTACTTGGGCGAACTCAAGCAGCCACACCGCTGGTATTCAACTATCAGGCACAAGTTGCAGCTGACTCTATGTTAAACACCCCTCTCACTTTCGGCGTTTATCTAGCTGGTCTTGTATTCAAATGGATTGCTGAGATGGGTGGCGTCACGGCAATGGCACGCAATAGCACGCAACGCAGCGCACGTCTTTACCAAGCCATCGATGCTAGTGGCGGCTTTTATCATTGCCCAGTTCAAGCTGCGCATCGGTCATGTATGAATGTCTGCTTTACACTCGCCAGTGAAACGCTTACCCAGTTGTTTCTGAGTGCAGCGGCAACAGAAGGGCTTGTTAATCTTAAGGGGCACCCTATGACCGGTGGAATTCGTGCCAGTCTGTATAACGCGATGCCTGACACAGGCGTGACAGCCCTAATCAACTTCATGCAGCGCTTTTTAGAGGCGCATCACTCCAATGTATAAATGGCTTGCGACACACATGGCTAAGATTGGTGCGCCACATGCCCGCAAATTGGCTGAACAGGCGATTCGGCTTGGCGCAATGGTTTCGGCATCAACACCACCACACTCACTACGGCGCAACGTCATGGGGTTATCATTCCCGAGTCCAATCGGGTTAGCAGCCGGGTTTGATAAGCAAGGTACGCTCTACCAATCCTTGTCACCACTGGGTTTCGGTTTCGCCGAAATTGGCTCCGTCATTCCACAACCGGAGCAGCAACGTAGCCCTGGTATGGATGCTGTAGCCTTTGCGCTAGCTAAACATATCCGGCCTCACGCAATTCCACTCGGTGTTAGCATCAGCATGAACCGGATGACTCCACCACAGAGGATGCATCATGACTATCTGATTGGTATGGAAAAACTCTGGCAACTTGCTGACTACATTACGGTGAACCTAGGTGTGCGTGCTGGCCCAGACCTGCATTTACCAGAACATCGTGCCACACTATATACGGTTCTTACCGCTATCAAAGATAAGCAAGTACGCATGATGACCGAGAGTGGGCGAGCTTGCCCTATTGTTGTAAAAATAGATCAAGACCGTGGCGACACCAACAACCTGCTGGCTTGCGTCCGTGACTATGCCTTTGATGGATTAATGCTTAGCGGAGGCACTCACCGCAATGAAGAAGATACGCCACTGGTTAATTTGCAACGCGTAGCAAGCAGCCTAAACTGGAACATACCGATTATCTCAGTTGGCGGCATCCGCACCCCGCAAGATGCGGCTGACCGCTTATCTGCCGGCGCCTCTCTGCTGCAGATTTACAGCGGCTTAGTGGAGTTAGGACCACGACTGCCGCGGCTTATCAATTCGCACCTATCCAGATTAGATGCACAAACTAATCTGCGTTAGATCCTGCTACTCAAAGCCCGAGACTTTGCCATATCTTATCGACTTTAACCTTCACCGCATCGGGCATGACAATGGGTCGCCCCCATTCGCGACTGGTTTCACCAGGCCATTTATTGGTCGCATCTATGCCAATTTTGCTGCCAAGACCACTGACCGGGGATGCGAAGTCCAGATAGTCTATTGGTGTATTGTCTACCAGTAAGGTGTCACGAATCGGCTCGACACGCGTAGTGATGGCCCATATCACTTCTGGCCAGCTTCTGACATCCACATCGTCATCCACGACCACAATGAACTTGGTATACATGAATTGGCGTAAAAAACTCCAGATACCGAACATGACGCGTCGGGCGTGACCGGGATAAGA
>JAZJYS010000043.1:20807-38438 GCA_040390265.1 Pseudomonadota bacterium
GCCGAAGCCGGAACACGCAAGTCACTGCCAATAGCCTTCACCAGTTCAGTACGGCTACCACGCAACAAGCCTGCAAACTGGTATTCCGACAGGCTATCTGGCACAGGCGTAACCGCGCCTAGAATCGTTGCTGGGTCGGCTCCCAAAGCCACTGCAACCGGATAGGGCTGGCCTTTGTGAGTAATACTATGCTCACGAAAATCCTGTGCACCGCCACGATGCGCCAACCAACGCATAATGACTTTGTTACGTCCCAGCACTTGCTGACGGTAAACACCAAGGTTCTGACGCTCCTTATGCGGCCCCTTTGTAATCACCAGACCCCAAGTGATTAACGGTGCAATATCGTCTGGCCAGCAATGCTGAATTGGCAGTCGCCTCAAATCAACATCATTGCCTTCCCATACGATGTCTTGACATGGGGCGGAGCGCAACTCCTTGGGCGCCATACTCCATAAGGTTTTCACCTGCGAGCGCAGACCCAGCATGTCCTTAAAGCCTTTCGGTGGCTCCGGCTCTTTTAGCATTGCCAGCACATGCCCGTAATTGCGCAGTTCGCTGACATCCGTTGCACCCATACCAAGGGCAACCCGCCTGGTAGTGCCGAAAAGATTACCCAGTACCGGAATGCGATTCCCCACTGGATTTTCAAACAACAGCGCAGGCCCGCCAGCACGCAGACTGCGGTCGCACAACTCCGTCATCTCTAAATGCGTAGATACCGGTGATGCCACACGCTTTAACTCGCCAGCTCGTTCTAGCTGCGCAATAAAATCTCTCAAGTCATGGTAAGCCAAATCAGTCAGCTTCCATATACTTAGACGTTGTCGCTGTGAGCCCATCCCACTGTGGTGCCAATGGGAGCAGTACGCCCAGCAAATCAACAATCCGGCTGACGGTGTGGTCAATCATCTCCGCAATGGTTTGTGGGCGATGGTAAAAACAGGGTAACGGTGGATACACGATACCGCCCATTTCCGTGACACTCGTCATGTTGCGCAAATGCGCCAGATTAAATGGCGTTTCGCGCACCATCAATATCAGTCGACGGCGCTCCTTGAGCATGACATCTGCCGTGCGAGTAATCAAGTTGTCGGACAAACCATGTGCCACCGCAGCGAGTGTTCTCATAGAACACGGGGCAATGACCATGCCGTCAGACTGAAACGAACCGCTGGCAATGGTCGCGCCAACATTCTGTGCATGGTGCGCCACGTCAGCCAATGCTTCGAGCTGGGTACGGCTCATATCCAGCTCATGTTGCAGGTTCAGCAATCCTGAATCCGATACCACCACATGCGTTTCAATATTCTGAATATCACGTAGCACTTGCAGAATACGCACGCCATACGATGCGCCACTGGCACCAGTGATGGCAACAATCAGTCGTTTAGTCGCTACACTCATGAGGATAGAGAACTATATTCCTCTTCAAGCCTGTCAAGAACACGTGCCATCACGGTTTGTGCTTGAGACTGGTCAAAATCCGTGTGATAGTTTTTTTTCACACCATACTGATTCAGTTGATGATAGCTGTCAGGCTCAATGCCGTGACGTGCCAGACAGGCTTTACTGCACGCAAGCGGACAGCCATCGAGCACGATAATAGGACGTCCGGAATGTGCCGTTTTAAGGATATGAGGAACATCGCCACCAACACCGGCAATACAAGACATCTCTGCCACACCAAGTTTATCGAGTTGTACGGCAATGTAATTTGCCATTTGCGCCACGTTAGAACAGCCGGAACAAGAATACACGATTGGCAGATTTGAAATTTTTACGCTCATTAAAAAGCCCCTTTCATTCAGGTAAATTCAAAAATAATGTTTGGCGTTTCTATCTTGCCCACAGTACGTTTTTCATTTGTGCCAGCAAGTGTTTTGGTAACATTCGTTCAATATCCAACATGGGGTTCTCAATCGCATCTAAAGTGTTTTTAGCAACCAACCCCAGCTCGGTATCCCCCTCTACCACTAACCTTCTATTGAAAAATAGCGTATCAGAATCTTCCTTGCGCATCGCCAGCAGATAAAAGTCGTGTGCAGTCGCGCTGATGGCAAGATCTGGCGTCACATTGCCACTAGCGGCTGAAAAACCATCTGACTTAACCGTAAAGTACAGGTGCAATCCAACATCTGTCACATGAATAGCAACCCGCTTGCCATACAATGCCTGCAGATCGCGACGTTTAATGACCTGACGTAACGCCAGTTCTAAAATACAACTAAAGGTAAAGGATGTAGGCCATGTCGGCAGGCGCTCAATCAATCGACCTAACGTGCGTGGAAAAGTAAATGTAGTTTGGCTCATAGCGATGTCTCCATAGATTGTTCAATACCGGAGCGCCCATGCCAATAACCATCACATGGTGCATCAAAAAGATACGGAGCCAGTGTAACCTTGACTTCACTGGCACTAGCCACATGCGCAATGGCCTTGCTAAACGCCGCGACAACCTCACCGGTATGTTCAGGTTGCGGACTAATGCGCACAATATCCACGCCAATCTGCTGCATGTCTGACACCTCTCCAATCAGGTTGTAAATGCTTGCAGATTGCGTCTGCGTACCATTTAAAGCTAAAAATGACTGGTTCTCACGCGTTTTTAACGTCATGCCACATGGGTGCTGTAAGCACATAAAATGGCAGTCATCTTTTGGCAGGTTGTAGCGCCGCGCAGTGAAACAACGCGAAGAAAAAGCCAGCGGCAACCGACCGTAAGCAAATACTTCGGTTTCCATGCCTGACGGTTTTTTAACCATCAATTCAGACAGTACTTGGCATGACAACTCCATCGGCATGACCCAGCGCTTGGCACCTTGTTCTGCAAGTATCTCCAGCGTGTCGCCGTTATACGTATTGATGTGTGGGCCGACAACAAAACGCTGTCCTTTTGCCAGATGTACCGCCCCCATATCATTCGCCTCTATGCCAAAAATTCCGTTGCCTGCGAGGCGGCGCAATGTTTTTAGGTCTGATTCTGACTCGAGTAATGCCTGCGTAGACAACACCACTTCCTTACCTGCTACAGCAAGCTTACTCGCGACGTTTAGCCAATCATCCAGACGCATCTCGTGTCGGCGCGAACACACAACTTCACCAAGATAAACAATGTCTACAGGCCAATCAGCGACTTGATCGTAAAAGTCCTGCACACTATTTTTAGTCCAGTAATAAAGGATGGGGCCTAGAGAAATTTTCATAAGATTACTTCCATGGTCGATAATAAGCACCCAATGTATGTTGCTGGCCTTCGGAGACTTTACCCAGTTGCGCCATCCAGTCAGGAGTGGCAACATAGTGCGCCGCATCTTTTTTAGCGGCATCAATAGCGGCACGCCATACGCGGGTGACCTGCTCAACATAAACCGGGCTGCGCTGACGCCCCTCTATCTTGATTGCGCTGATGCCCATGCGCAGCATCTCTGGAATCAACTCTAAAGTGTTGAGGCTGGTTGGCTCCTCCAGCGCATAATAGGTTTCATCTTCAACTTCAAAGCGCCCTTTGCACAGCGTTGGATAGCCAGCGTTTTCATCAGAATTGTATCGGTCAAGCAATATGCCGTTCAGACGTGACTCCAGCCCAGCAGAGGTCTGCTGCCAGCGGACGGCCTTGGCTGGAGAGCACACCCCAGCGGTGTTAGGGGATTCGCCGGTAGCATAAGAAGAGAGTATGCAGCGCCCTTCCACCATCACACATAAGCCACCGAAACCGAACAGTTCGATTTCTACTGGCGTGTTTTTTACAACATTTTCGACCTGAGCCAGTGACAGCACTCTAGGTAATACCGCACGCTGAATACCAAAATGTTCATGGTAAAAATTAATCGCTTCGTAATTGGTCGCAGAGCCTTGTACGGAAAGATGCAGCCGTAGGTTGGGATAGGTACGGCTAGCGTAGCGCATGAGACTCACATCAGCCAAAATTAGCGCGCTTACGCCGAGTTCAGCGGCATCATCTATGGCCTGCCGCCATGTATGCCACTCTGCAGTTTGCGGAAAAGTATTCAGCGCTAACAATACCTTTCGCCCTCGTTCAGTCGCATAACTAATGCCTTGTTTAGCTGTTTCGGCATCGAAATTCAATCCTGAAAAAGCGCGCGCATTAGTGTTATTGCGAAAGCCAAAATAGACACAGTCTGCACCGTTATCCACAGCCGCTTTAAGCGCTGGAAGATTACCGGCGGGACAGACAAGTTCAAGCGACATGTTGTATACCCTCTGTAATGTGAGACTTACCGACTCGGTCACCTTGATTGGTGCCACGCTGGCGCAACTCATGCTCTATGCCATTTAGCACATTCCACTTTTGTGAACACCATGTTGGCGCCAGTAGAATGTCTTTTGACGCCGTAGCAGTAACGCGATGAAAGACGATATGCTGCGGCGTACGCTCAATCAGGTCCGCAGCGATGCGAATGTAGTCGTTCTGTAACAGTGGTTGATAACCGCCGCGTCGCCACTGGTAGGCAAGTATGGTGTGCTTCACGACATGTAACGGATGCAACTTAAGGCCATCAACGCCGATCTCCAGCACGGTGTCTAGTGTTGCGTGGTAGTGGTACTCATCCTCACCGGGCAAGCCTATGATTAAATGTGTACATAAGGGAATACCACGCGCACGGGTTGCCAGCGCGGTATGGCGATATTCTTCCAAAGTATGACCACGATTAACTTTTTCCAGCGTGGCATCAAAAGCTGACTGCAAGCCAAGCTCCAGCCAAACCTCCAAACCATCATTACGCAAGGTTTCAAGTAAATCAAGCACGTCATCCGACACGCAGTCTGGGCGCGTACCTACAGAGATGCCAATAATATCTGGCTGAGCCAGCGCTTCTCGATACATCGCTTCTAACTCCGCAATATCAGCGTAAGTGTTGGTATAAGCTTGAAAGTAAGCAATAAAATGACGCGCTCGTGTACCCTTGGCAATAGCGACTCTAGCTTTGGCAATTTGCCCAGGCACATCAAGACGTGAATCCGTCGCCGGGCTAAAAGAAGCATTATTACAAAACGTACAACCGCCAGTGCCTTTGGTACCGTCACGATTAGGGCAGGTAAACCCTGCATCAAGCGCAACCTTGTGTACACGCATACCGTAGCGTTTCAGCAGATCCTGCCCATAAGTATTGACTCTATTCGATAAAATCATGCTGGCTGATGCGCTCTCAAAATGACGGCCTCTTCTTTTAAGCTGAAAAGTTTAGAGGGCATTCAGCTATCACTCCTTGACCCAGCTCAAGAAAAACCAATTAGCCAACTCAAGTATTGAAGATATTAATTAACAATGATGACCCTTATTAGGATTTTTAAATAAATATCATTACAAAACATAATGTTAAATAATAATTTCAATAGCACTTCAGTCGATAAATTCTCTTTCTACTTGTAGCATTGTTATTAGAGTATGCTAAGCAAGCCAACCCAAATACAGACTGTATTTACTTGCTTAAATAGAGCGTTATTTTTATTTTTCCATTATTGACCTGTATCAAGTTAGTTGATGACCACCTTAGGTTAATGTAAACACCATTGCGACAAAATGCCGCAGGCTACAGCAAATGCTTTAGTCATCGACGAATAGGAGAAACTCATGAATAATCGCGACCAAGAAAATGACAATAACGAGATATTAAGTAACGAAAGCCGCAGAAAGTTTTTCGGCACTACTGCAGTAGCAACGCTTGCAGGTGCAGGCATGGTAATGGGACTTTCCGCTTGTAAAAAGGATGGTGAAGGCGCAGCAGCAGTTGCCGGCAAGGCTGCCGGGGATGCAGGCCATGCAGAAGGCTCAGGCAAGTTTGATGTACAACCGGGTAAACTCGACGCTTACTATTGCTTCTCAAGCGCAGGCCATAACGGCGAAGTGCGTATCTACGGCATGCCTTCAGGCCGTACTCTTAAGCGTATCCCAGTATTTAATGTGGATTGCATGGTGGGCTGGGGTATTACCAATGAATCCAAAGCGATTTTAGGCACCAACGCCGATGGCAGCTTAAAGTACATGACCGGAGATACACACCATGTACATGGTTCATACACGGATGGTACCTATAACAGTAAATATTTATGGACTAACGACAAACTGAATAATCGCATTGCCCGTATCCGTATGGACAGAATGGAGTGCGATGCCATCACTGAGTTACCAAATGTGCAAGGCTTCCACGGTATATTTCCGGACAAGCGCGACCCAGTAGATGCAAACATCAACTACACTACCCGCGTGTTCTGCGGGTCAGAGTTTGCCTCACCAAAGCCTAACGACGGGCGAGATACATCTGATCCGACTAAATGGTTTTCGCTTTTCACTTGTGTGGATGCAGAAAGCATGCAGGTGCGCTGGCAAGTCAGAATCAATGGTAACAACGATTTAGTCGCGACCTCCTACGATGGCAAGCTAGCTGCAAGCAACCAGTACAACACAGAAAATGGCGTCGTACTGGCTGACATGATGTCAGCAGAACGCGATGCTTGTGTGTTTTTTAATATTGAGCGTATTGAAGCGGCAATCAAGGCAGGAAAGTCTTTCACTATAGGTGACTCTAAGGTGCCAGTGGTAGACGGTACGATTGATGGCAACAAAGACCCTAAAACAGCACTTACTTGTTATGTGCCTGTGCCTAAAAATCCGCATGGCGTCAACATTTCACCTGATGGTAAATACTTTGTTTGTTCAGGCAAGTTGTCACCAACAGCTACAGTGATTGAAACTGAGTTAGTGCATAAGTGGTTTGCGGGTGAACTCAAAACGCAGCGCGACACTGTTGTTGCCGAACCGGAAATCGGTCTCGGACCATTACACACAGGTTTTGATGGCAGAGGAAATGCCTACACTACCTTGTTCCTTGATAGCCAAATCGTTAAATGGAACGTGGATAAAGCCATAGCACAATTCAAAGGCGATAAATCAGCACAACCCGTACTAGATCGTATTGATGTGCATTATCAACCTGGTCATGGTTATACCTCTATGGGCGAAACCAAAGAGGCCGATGGAAAATTCTATAACTCTGGTAATAAATTTTCTAAAGACCGCTTCTTGCCAGTGGGTCCTTTGCATGTAGAGACAGAGCAGTTGATTGATATTACTGGTGACAAAATGCACCTGATTCACGATCACACGGCTTATCCTGAACCACACGATGCCATCATCGTGCGTGCAGACGTGGTTAAAACAAAACAAGTGTCTGATATGAATGACTTCCCAAATGCGGTGAAATCTATGTCGGACAACCGCATAGAGCGCAATGGTAAGAGAGTCATGGTATACATGACGTCTCAAGCACCAAACTTTGGTCTACCAGAGATTAAAGTGAAGCATGGCGACGAGGTCACCATTACGCTGACCAACCACGACAAAGTAGAAGACTTAACGCATGGCTTTGGCATTGAAAACTACAATGTCAACTTCATCGTTAATCCACAGGAAACCCATTCCGTCACCTTTAAAGCCAACAAAGTAGGTGTATATTGGATTTACTGTACGCACTTCTGCCATGCGTTGCACTTGGAAATGCGTATCAGATTCATTGTTGAGAAATAGGCAATATTATTGAAAGGCCGAGCTGGTGTGAGTCAGATGCTGGTTCACCCCTGTTTCCTTTACGTTGGCTACCGGGAATATTACCGACACCACATGATGAATTATTTATCTAAATCCGCAACAACATGAATATCCGATTCTCATCAACGATTTGTGGCGCACTGCAAGTAATCAAGACTTGTTTGCTCCTGATAGCCAGTGGCTTAGTTCTTGCCATGACTATTTCGAGCCAAGTGCTGGCAGACGCCTCCCCTTCAGATCAAGCACACCACGCAGGCTCATATGAAGCCCCGCTACCAGCGGAGCTTGCTACCGGTCTTGACCTGTGCACTTACGTTCCATGCCATGACGTATTTGCAAAAGCAGACCACTTCTCTCTGCGCAAAGGCCGCCCCGCCTACGTTGAGGCTTATCATGACGAGCATGGTCAGCAAAAATTGCTGGGCTATGTATTTCTCTCCACAGATATTGTAGACATCCCAGCCTATTCAGGAAAACCGGTCGTCACGCTAATCGGCATGGATGTAGACGGCAAGATTATTGGCGTAAAAGTACTCAGGCATAGCGAACCAATTTTATTGGTCGGTATTCCTGAAATAAAACTAACCGAGTTTATTCACCAATATATCGGCAAACATGCCTGGGATAAGGTAGAAATCGGCAAAGCGCGCGCTGAAGGAGGTTACATCGGGCTGGATGCCATCAGCGGTGCTACTGTAACGGTAATCTCAGAAAATCAGGTAATCATGCGCAGTGCTTACGAGATAGCCAAGCAAGTAGGCATTATTAAATCTGTACCTAGGCCACAAGCCAGATTTACACCAGTAAAAGAGCAGCACAGCTGGGACGAATTACTGGCAGAAGGCAGTATTCAGCACTTAACCGTATCATCAGCTGATGTTGGTATGGCTATTACTGGAAAAACGTATATCGACCTTTACTTTGGCTACCTCAATGCGCCTGCCGTTGGCAGCAGTATTCTGGGTGAGCACAATTATGCTGCGCTGATGTCTGATCTCAAACCCAATGAACATGCTATTTTCATCGTAGCCAACGGCGCGGCTTCATTCAAGGGCTCAGGCTTCGTACGTGGTGGTATTTATGATCGCATTCAAGTCTCGCAAGACATGGACACCTTCACCTTCCGTGATACCGATTATCGTAACCTGTACAACATCCGGGCGTCTGGTGCACCGGAGTTTAACGAATCAGCCATTTTTATCATTCGCAGCAGCAGTTTTAGTGCAGCCTATCCATGGAGTCTAGTGTTTCTTGGCAACAAGGTTGATAAGCAGACTGGTGCCAAGACTTTCGCCAACTTTGATCGAGAGTACTGGCTGCAAGATCACTACTTAGCAGGCGGTCGACCAGTCATCATTAAGTCTGACCCGATGTGGCTTAAAATATGGAAATCACGCGTCTGGCAGATAGCGGCATTTATTGTCATTCTAATGTTTACCGCAGTAACTTATGCCAATCGCGACTGGCTAGTGCGCCACAGCAGCCGTAAAGATAAACGCTGGGTTTCAATACCCAAATATACGGTATGGGTCATTAGTATCGGCTTTATTGGCTTCGGCATGATGGCGCAACCGTCCATTACGCAGGTACTCACTTGGTTTCATTCCATTCTATTCCAGTGGAAATGGGAGCTATTTCTTTCTGATCCATTCATTTTCATTTTTTGGATATTTATCATCATCACGGTATTTGTGTGGGGACGTGGCTTATTTTGTGGCTGGATGTGCCCATTTGGTTCATTAACGGAGCTTATTTATAAAATCGCTGGCAAAGTTGGTTTAGCGCGCTTTCAACTCAAACCGAATGACGCACTACATGCACGCTTGAAGTGGCTCAAGTACGGAGTATTCTGGGTGCTGCTGGCCGTCTCATTCTTTTCCATGGGCTTAGCAGAAAAGCTGGCGGAAATTGAGCCATTCAAGACCACATTTCTAGTTGGCATATTCAACCGTAGTTGGCCGTATACGCTATTTACCGCAAGCCTGCTTGGCCTATCACTTTTCACTGAACGGCCGTTCTGCAAATACTTATGTCCATTAGGTGCAGCCCTAGCAATGCCTACTACTTTTCGCTGGTTTGGCCTCAAGCGCAAGCAGGAATGTACAACTTGCGCGGCCTGTGCTGCGGGTTGCGGATCACTGGCGATAGACAGCAAAGGCGCCATAGACCACCGCGAATGTATGCTGTGCCTAGATTGTATGGTGCTCTATTACGATGCACACACCTGCCCGCCCTTAACCAAAGAGCGAAAACTACGCATAAAATCTGGTCTACCATTAACCGGAATCAATGCCAAAGGTTATTACATTCCTATTCATCCAGTGCCTGCGAAGGAGATTGACGAATGAGCACGATAATTCATGACAGCTCCCCGTTCTATGCCGAATACACAGGAGGAAAGTGGCTGCTGTACGAAATCATCGACCACTTATGGCCATGGAGCAAACGAGGCTGGCGTCATCACAAAATAATCCAAACTATTGGGCTTGTTTTAGCAGAGGCCGTCACAACCGCCTGGGGTCTACTCGCCAATGGAAAACTAGGTGCCAGCGCCATTATTGGCTGGTGGCTATGCTGGAGTATTTACGAAACCATCATTCGCCTACAATGTAAACCATACATTAAGGATGGTCCATGGTGGGGTCACGCTTATCGACCCGCTAAGCGCATGGATATGATCTGCTATGTGATGTTCAAGAATCTGCTTATCGGCGTAGTATTTTTTATCGTGTTACGCAATATAGGCCTATTACAGCTGGTGGATTAATGCGCTTTAAAATCAATATCGCTAGACTTGGTTTGCTTTTATTCTGTACGCATGGGCAGGCAGCAGAGTTTACAGTCACACCGAATCAATCCATTACAAGCGTAATCAAGCAGTCTGCTGCAGGTGACACGGTAATCGTGTCACAAGGTTACTATCCAACACACCTAATCATTAGCAAGCCACTTCATCTCAAATGTGTGAACAAACCGACATTGGACGGGCAAAATATAGGTGATGTCATTCGGATTAAATCACCCGATGTCATTATTGAAGGATGTATCATCAGCAACAGTGGCGCAGACCTCACTGCACAGAATGCCGGTATTTACTTAGAGCCTGGCAGCGACCGCGCCGTGATTAAAAATAATACGATCAACTACACCTTATTTGGCTTATGGATAGAAAAAGTAAAAAACATTCAGGTGATAGGCAATAACATTACAGGTATGCGCGATCTGGCCTCGGCTCAGCGCGGCAACGGCATCCAGCTTTATAACAGCCAAGGTGCGCAAATTCTAGACAACCATATCAGCTTTACACGTGATGGTATCTATGTCGACGTTTCTGATCATGCGCTGTTTCGAGGCAACCGTTTGCACCATTTACGCTATGGCACGCATTATATGAACTCAAACTACAATGTATGGGAAAACAACGAGTCCTACCTTAATCGCGGTGGACTGGCGTTAATGGAAGTCCGCAACCAGACGGTTCGTAATAATCGTGCGTGGGGCAACTCAGACCACGGCATCATGTTGCGCACCATTACAGATTCTGTGATAGAAAACAACATTGTCGCTAGCAATGGTCGAGGTTTCTTCATCTACGATGCCGAATTCAACACCCTGCGTAATAACCTAATCATTGGCAACCGTGTTGGTGTACATCTATGGGCAGGCTCAATTCACAATGAAGTTGAAAGCAACGACCTCATCAACAATCGAGAGCAAATTAAATACGTAGCCAGCAAAGATGAATATTGGGGCGTAAAAATTGGTAACTACTGGAGCAACTATGTCGGTTGGGATCGCAATGGAGACGGTATCGGTGATGTGCCATACGAGGCTAACGATCTGGTTGACCACCTTACATGGAAATACCCAGCAGCAAAATTGCTACTCAACAGCCCTGCCGTACAAACATTGCGCCTAGTCGCAAAGCAGTTTCCGTTACTGCGCGCCACCAGCATCATCGACAAACGCCCACACATGTCACCATTTAATAAAAACTGGAGTATCTGGCTTGAAAAACAACGTCATTGAAGTCAAAAGTGTCTTCAAGTATTACGGTGAAGTGCTTGCCGTAAACGGCGTAACACTAACAGTCTTTAAGGGTGAAACCTTAGGGCTGATTGGTCATAATGGCGCTGGCAAGAGCACACTATTTAAAATGATGCTGGGGCTAATTCCCACCACTTCTGGTGAAATTGTCATCAATGGCACCCCAGTACAAGGTAATGCATTCCGCGAACTACGTCGCTCGATTGGCTATTTACCTGAAAACGTAGTCTTTTATGACAACTTGACCGGCTTGGAAACGCTACAATTTTTTGCGGAACTTAAAGGTTGCGCTCATGAAGCACTGCTGCCGCTATTGGAGAAGGTCGGTCTAATCCATGCCGCCAACCGTCGCGTGGATGGTTATTCCAAGGGCATGCGCCAGCGGCTTGGTTTTGCACAAGCGCTGTTGGGTAAACCGCGCATATTATTTCTGGATGAGCCTACGACAGGCCTAGATCCAGAAGGTATTCGCGAATTTTATGCCATCCTGCATGAACTCAATGTACAGGGCGTTACGGTCATTATTACGTCACATATTCTTTCTGAAATTCAGGAGCGCGTACAACGGCTAGCAGTATTAAAGTCCGGCAAGATACAGGCATTGGGTACAGTGCAAGAACTGCGCGAATCGGTAGATCTTCCACTGACTATCCATGTGCGGCAACACGGCTCAGCCGAAACCTTAATGAGTACATTACAAGGCATTACATTTGAAGCGCTAAGCGTAGAAAGTGGCGTGGCAATCATTCGCTGCCATCGTGCGCAGAAAATGGAAGTGCTACGCCGTTTAGGTGCACTGGGCAACGCTTTAGAAGATGTCATTGTCAAAGAGCCTACGCTAGAAGATGTGTTTCTCGGGTATGCAGGACTAGGAGCTTAATCATGTCCACTATTGAAATCTCACAAATTAAAGTGATTGCGTCTAAAGAGTTCCGTGATCGCATTCGCAATCGATGGGTAATCGCGGTAGCAATTATCTTTACGGCTTTTGCATTGGCTATTGCCTACTTTGGGGCGGCACAACAAGGTGAAGTTGGATTGCGTGGCATTGAAGTGACCATTGCAAGCTTGGTGAGCTTGGTGATTTATCTAATCCCCTTGATTGCGCTTATTTTAGGTTATGACGCCATTGTGGGCGAACGCGAACGCGGATCACTTGATCTTCTACTATCAATGCCTATCACGCGCTTGGAACTGATACTGGGTAAATTTCTTGGGCTATCTGCTGCACTGGCGAGTGCTACGCTAGCAGGCTTTGGGCTTGTAGGTGTATGGCTATCCTATCAGATCGGCATTGGCGCCCTCTATCACTACGCAGGATTCATGGTCAGCGCCATCCTGCTGGGTATGGTATTCCTAAGTTTAGCAGTAATGGTATCGGTCATATCCAAAGACCGTGCGCAAGCCAGTGGTGGCGCTATTTCAGTATGGTTTCTGTTCGTATTGGTCTATGACTTGATTTTACTCGGCTTGCTCGTGTTGTCTGGTGGCAGTGTAGGCGAAACGCTATTCCCTTTCCTGCTGTTGCTTAACCCTGCCGATATTTTTCGAATTCTTAACATTTTCAGCACACAAGACCTGCAGGTATTCTATGGCTTAACCACTGTCTTCCCGATCAGCTTATCAAACCCTTGGCTGATGGGCGCGATGATGATCACTTGGATCATCATGCCTCTAACTATCGCTTTATGGAGATTTAAATGAATCCAGCATTGCTTACTCGCCTTACCCTGCCCCTATTACTCATTAGCGCACTTGCCGCATGCAACCAGCAAGCCGCGCCTGCAATGCCGCAAGAAATCACTTTTGGCACATCATGCTCTCTCGATGGCATGACTCTGGCAGATTTCCCTGGTCCTAAAGGACAGATTATCTATACCACTGGTAACCCGGATTATTTCTGCGATACCGTAGAAATGTTTTCTATCTACCTAAAGCCAGAACAAAAGAAAAATATCACCGGTATATTTACTCAGGATATGGGTGCTACGGATTGGGAAAAACCTCACGGCCACTGGATAGATGCAAAGCAGGCGATTTATGTATTTGGTAGCAAGAAAACAGGCTCAATGGGGCCAACAATAGCCGCCTTCTCTCACCAGTTAGATGCCGAAAAATTTGCGAATGAATTTGGTGGAAAGGTTCTGAAATTCTCACAAGTTTCACCGGATATGGTCGACCTGACAGGCGGCGTAGTGCATGATGAGCATATGTAGCAGGTTTCCATAGGAAAGTAAGAAGCTACCCTTCAACACACGGTCTTAAATGATGAGTGACTGATCTCTGTACTACACTGACTTTCATCAAGTCAGTGTGTTACTTCGTAATGATTCACTTGTGTTGCAACAATTAACTCGGGAAAATATAAAATATTTTCTTCAAACTCATTGGCTGGAACTGGCCTTGAGAACAAATATCCCTGCCCATAATCACACTTGGCAGCAGTGAGAAAATCGCATTGCGCTTGTGTCTCTATGCCTTCTGCAATCACTTTAATACCCAGTTTATGCGCCATAACGATAATGGCTTCACACAAAGCCATATTGCTGGAGTTGGGTGACAGATTGCGGACAAAAGACTGGTCTATTTTGAGGTAATCAATATCGAATTTTTGAAGGTATGACAACGACGAATAGCCCGTGCCAAAATCATCAAGTGACACCTGTATGCCCGCATCACGGAACTCCAGCAACTGATCTGTAATTGAAGTATTGCCATCCAACAATAATCCTTCGGTAATTTCCACCACAATAGATTGCCCAGGCAGTTCGAGAGTGTTTAAGTGAGCAATCCAGTCGCCATGAGATTTGTTTTTGTGAAGAAACTGCAAGGGCGACTTGTTAATGCTAATCTGAAACGCATGATTATGTGATGCACGCCAGATTGCAACCTGCCGCGCAGCCTCATGGAATACCCACTCCCCTATTTCATTAATAAGCCCGGTTTCCTCAGCAACTGGAATAAACTCTGCTGGACTAATTAAACCTCGCTGTGGATGTTGCCATCGAATAAGAGCTTCTGCTTTGTTAATGGCACCGGTGCTCAAATCAACAATGGGTTGGTAATGGATGCTGAATTGACTATTGGCCAGAGCATTGTGCAAATCATTAATCAATCGCATCCGACTCTTCGCTTCTGTGTCCATTGGTCTCGTAAAGTAGCTATAGCGATTACGTCCGGTATTTTTAGAAAAATACATCGCCTGATCCGCATTCTTCAAAAGCTCATCAATGTCTGTAGCATCATTTGGAAACATAGTGATACCGATACTGGCGCTTATATAAACCACTTCATGTCCCAGATGAAATGGCTCCTCCAGCCGGATTAAAAGATTATTGGCAATGCGCTCGATACTCACTAAATCGTCTAACTTATCCAGAATTATGACGAACTCATCTCCACCCTGACGTGCAACGGTATCTGACTCTCGTACACAGCTAAGTAAACGCTGTGCCGCCTCTTTAAGCAAGCTATCACCGGCACTATGCCCAAGCGTGTCATTCACCTCTTTGAATCGGTCAAGATCAAGAAATATTAACGCCAGAGGAGCATTAGCTCGGGTAGACTTTTTCATCGCTTGGCTCAGACGATCAAGCAGCATACTGCGATTAGGTAAGCCCGTTAACATGTCAAAGTTCGCTTGCTTCCAGATGAGCTCATCGGCTTGTTTTTTATGAGTAATATCCGAGAAAATTGCAACGCGACTGTGGATTGAGCCATTTTCGCTGGTCACTGTATTGATAGTAAGCCACTCTGTATAGATCTCATCATTCTTGAGCTTATTCAATATCTCGCCTTGCCAAAAACCAGTCGTATTAATTGCCTGCCACATGCCAGCATAGAAATGCTTATCCTGGCGCCCTGAACTAAGCACTTTAATGTTCTTGCCGCTAACATCGTCAAAGCTGTATCCAGTCATCTGACTAAAGGCGGGATTAATCGTAATCACAACCCCATTGGCATTTGTCACCGCCATCGCTTCACTGCTGTTCTGATAAATAAGCATAGCCAGTTGCAGTTCATCATTAATCAGACTTTGATCAATTGCAGAGCCGGCAATATGCGCCACTTGCTTAATCAAAAGTATATCGTCGTTAGTTGCAATATCAGCTTCTCGAGGATAAATCGCAATAGTGCCGAGCACCTTGCCAGAATGACTGTAGATTGGCTCTAACAAGCCGGAGTGTAGTGCTACTTGAGCAGCCAACTTTTGGTAAAGTGTAGTGTGTTCATAATCTGGGATATTCTCGACAATAATGCGCTGTACAGCATGCGCGTCATCATAATTGGCAACACCTATGTCAACATTAGCACTATGCATGGCGGAGTTATAAAAATCCGGTATAGTAGAATTTGCACCAGAAAATAGGTGTTCGCCTTCATTATCCATAAGCAGAATACAGCACAGCGTATCTGCATTCTCATTTTCGACACTAGTTACGATAAATTGCAGTACCTCACTTAGCGGTGCATTATTTGCAAGTAACTCTAGCACCTGATTGCGAAACCGCTCCCGGCGCTCAGCTAGCCTTAACTCGCATACAACAAAATCCAGAGCCAAGCCAACATCGGTCAAGACCAGCATATAAAACCATAGATTGGTTAAATCAGTCTTGGCAATATCTGCTGCAAAAAATCCCATGCCATGCACAGCACCTAGTAGCGCCTGCACCGCAGTAAAACTGATGACAACAAATACGCCCTGACGGCCAAAGCGCACCGCACTCCAAGTAATAAAAATAAACATCAAATACGCTTTGGCATACACACCAAGCACATCATGAAACCAATCCATAAAAATAATTTGACCGGCTAAAAAAGCTAACCCAAAACATACGGTAGTTTCAAGAAAACGCTCTTTCTTAAACCATCCATTAGGAATTTGTTGCCATGCCAGAATTATCGGCGTAGCTAAAATAATGCCGAGCGTTTCTCGTTTCCACAGATGTAAAAAATCTAAAATAAAAGCAGCGTGCGTCAAAAAGCCTGTCATCATTAAGGCGCTGGTGCTAATCAAGGCATAGACACACCCGCTGATGACCGCTGCAATACCTAGCAACATATAGTCGCTAATATGCGTCATGGAGCGATTGAAGCCTGCAACATGATCTAAAAAGTAGATTCCCGCCAGCACACCAAGCGTGTTACCAGATGCGATTAGAACCGATGCTGATGCAGAACTACCCATCATCACACTGGCAAGAAGTGAGCCGATAAAAATCCCGGGTAAGTACCTCTTTCCACCAATAAGCAATATTGCAAAAGCCAGCCAATCTGGAGGCCACACAATCATGACAGTGCCATTAACTGAGAAAAATGCTAAAGCAAGCTTGGTCAATAGCACATACAGCACGATCAATCCTGCCTGCAAAACATAAGTAAACCAGTAATGTTTTCTTAACTTATTCAAGATGTATTTGCCTTATGTGAGGTGAGAATACTGCTCTTAATTAACTTTGGGGTTCTCTTGATTCCAGAAACTTAAATTCAATTAGATGTGTTGAGGTCGACTGTTGAGTGGCTATAGACTAACGAGCGATAAATATCCACCCTACAAGAAATACCAGCAAAACAGGCGCTCCACAAACGACGATAAATAAATACAACAAGGGAGAAAATAGAAGAATGCCTAGCTAGAACTTTCAAAACACTCCACTTAGACACCAATAGCAAAAGTATCGGGTTAACTGACTGGCTGTAGCGTACCCAAAGACCTAGCAAAGGAATGGAAACAAAGCGATGATTCATGACGAGAATCATACTAATAAAGAAATCGCTAAAAATTGACCGGCGTCAAGAGCGCAATAATATATTCTATGCTGTAAAAGTTAGCTCCAGATTGATATTAAGACACAGAACAACAGCACTCACAACATTAAGCTCAAATACATAATTCATGAGTAAATCTGGCTTAGCCCGCAAGACAATATCCTCATAAACTCCGCGTCATTACTTGCACAAGCTATTGTGTACTAAATCAGTCAAGTTTTATCCAAATCTTGATTCGAGTCAAG
>JAZJYS010000044.1:0-5545 GCA_040390265.1 Pseudomonadota bacterium
GAGTGGTTTAAATGCCGCGCAGGCTAATCTCACCTGAAGTAAAGCGTTGCAAGCCGTTATTGGTTTCAACGAGTAAAACACCATCTTCTGCAATACCTTGCACGATTCCAATCACTTCGCGGCCATCCGGCATCAGCATGCGAACTTGCTGTTGGTGGTAGGTGTGATGCTGCGTCCATTCATTGCGTAAGTCGTCAAATCCATTCTGTTCAAAGTCTCGTAGTACATGCGCGAGATGCTTAAGTAATGTGCCTAGCAATTCGTTAGGGTCGATGGCCTGAGTCGTCACACTCGCTAAATCAGTCGTAGGCTGATCGATTTGCTGCTTGATGCTGAGGGGTAAGTTTAAGTTGATGCCTACACCGATTACCGCGTTGCTCGGGCCATCCATGTCACCTTGTAATTCAATCAAGATGCCAGCTAACTTCTCACGGTTGATGAGTACATCATTTGGCCATTTGAGTTTTGCTTGCGTGATACCAAAGCTATGTAAGGTGCGCATCAGCGCGACACCTACTGCTAAACTTAAGCCTGATAGTGCCGAAGCGCCGCATTGAAAACGCCATAGTAATGAAAAAGTTAAGCTGGCGCCTAAGCCGGCTTGCCAATGACGGCCACGTCTACCACGACCTTTGGTTTGTAAGTTAGCCGCTACACAGCTTGCATGCGTTTGCCCGTTACTGAGCTTTTGCATCAAGTAAGAGTTTGTCGATTCTAAATGATCATGTATTTCTAATTTTAAAAATGATTGCATCTCACCCATTGCGCTAAATACGCTGGATTCATCTAAAAGTGTCACGGCTTGAGGTAGCTTGTAGCCGCGCCCACGAACAGAAAATACTTCAATGCCTAGTGATTCAGCATCTTTTAGTGCATTCCAAATAGTTGCGCGTGAAACATTAAAGTGCTGTGCAATGGCTTCACCAGAATGAAACTTTCCATCGGTGAGCAGTTTTAGTATCGGAAAGGTGAGTGTGTTCATAGTGGGGCAAGTTTAGCATTGCATTTAAGCCATGACCCAAATGTTAATAGGGTGCTATATACGGGTGTATTTATTGTATTGCGCGCAGTTTAATTTTTTTGTTTAACTGCGAGTACCGCCTGATTACGTAACGTGCGCAACAATGAGAGTTGTTTGGGTGAAATTTGCATACTGTGCGCTTGATTCATATCCGCATAAAAGAGGCCAATCGGTTTGTCTTTGACTATCATAGGTAAAAGAATGAAGCTCTGTGAGGATACGGTTTGCCGATACCATGCTGGAATTTTATCTGTAATATTTTCTGCTGAGATGTCCTCTATCATCAGGTCTGCACCTTTGCTCATGGCTAGATGAAACACATCCGGGGTAAAGTCCAGTGAAAAACGGAACTTTGGTAGCACAACATCAATATCTTTCCCAAAGCCAAAGCGCGCTGACATCTTGTGCGTTTTGACATCGCGTATAAATAATAATGTTCTATTAAATCCCATGCTGCGATGCATTGTTTCTAGCACCATTTGCATAATGTCGTTCAGCTGATGTTCTTCTACGAGGGTGTTGGTAATTTCCTGTATGCCTTGCGTGAGCATGGTCTCTGGGTCAATCTTAACCGTTTCATTAGTGTTTTCACTTGATGATTCAGTCTCTAGGGCTAACTGTGTAATGCCTTCTAATACATCACTACCTTCAGTTTTTTTATCATTAGCGGCGCTAGATTTTATGCCAGTCCAAGTATTGATGCGCTTCATCATAGGACTTTGTGCGATATTTATACCCACAATCCTGGCGCGTGCTGAGAGCTCGCCTAAGCCATTATCCATTGCGGTGCGAAGTTGATGTTCGGAAACGGTAATGGCATTTTCATAGCGTTTTGCCAATTGTTTAAGCGCTACTGGCTTGTCGGCAATGTCGCCATTACTGGCAATGGCACATAATTCATGGGCTAGGTTAACCGCCACTGATAGGGCTTCTAACTCATTGTGTGGCTTTGCGATTTTTTCTCCAGACAGCTTTCGCATGCCCATGATTAAGCGTGGAGGGAAATTCCAGCTCTTGGCGACACCTATGCCGAGCTCATCATAGCTAATACCAAGTGTATTTATTGAGGCATCACTTTCTGATTGCCCTTGCTCAACTAATTGTGCAACCTGCTGACTTTCTTCAAAAAAGTATAAGCTAGCCAATAGCTTGCCAAGATTGCGAAACATTGAGCAGATCATTGCCTCTTCAGCATTTCTAATTTGGTTATTTGCTGAGAGTTGTGCTGCTACGATGCCTGTGAAGAATGACGCCAATACATCATCTTTAAGTTGAGTGGCTTGTGCTTTGTTTTGTAGAAAATCCATTAATATCAACGTCATGGCAACGTTGCGAACAGTCTCAAAGCCCAGTATTACCACAGCTTTTGAGATTGTATTGATTTGGCCACCAAATTGGCCATAGGTGACAGTGTTAACCAGTTTTAATAGTTTGTTCGTTAGTGCAAAGTCATGCAGGATACTTTGTGCCAGCAGGTTGTGGCTAGCTGCGTCATTGTCAACGACCCTGTTAATTTCGCTAATCGTCGTGGAAAGCGCAGGGAAGTCACTTTTATTAGACATGCGGCGTAGCAGCGTATCAAGCGTGCTGTGAGCATCAGTGTTTTGACTGTCTTGATCGTTGACGTTTGTTTGTTCAATATCGGAGTGAGTCGATGAGGTGGTCATTAATTTACGCCGTTAATCTTTTTAAAAAGCAGTAAGTGTGGACTAGGATTATCGTCCTACCGCGCAGTTTAGTGCGCTTTGCTTTTTCCAGCAATATAATCCATCACCGCAAACAATACACCTGAGACGATGAAAGCCATGTGTATTGCCAGCATCCAGGCCATTTGTTCATTAGCAATGTGCTCTGAATTAGGCGTGCTTTGATGTACAAATGCTTTGAGTAAATCAATTGCGGAAATTGCTACGATAGAGCCTATGAGCTTAAGTTTTAGCCCAGAGAAATCTACCTTGCCCATCCACTCAGGCCTATCTTCACTATCCGCAGTGTTGATTTTTGACACAAAGTTTTCGTAGCCACTAAAAATTACCATGATCAACAAGTTGGCAACTAACGTCATGTCGACTAAGGCTAATAGCGATAGGACGACTTCTTGTTCTACGGCACTGAATATATGTGTAACGATATGAAAAAACTCTTGTGCAAATTTGACCATCAAAATCACAAGGCCACCGACTAAGCCTAGATACATCGGCGCTAAAACCCAACGACTACGAAATATAAGTGTTTCTATTAATTTCTCTAAGAACTGAACCATGCTGCGCGTTTGCATCCCTTGTTTTGTTAATAATTAAATTTAAGGAAATCTAAATGACTACAAGGCGGCAATTATACGCGGACTTTTGACAAGCATTGATTGTCTGGTTTTGAATGGTGGTCAGAGTTGAGGGGGTAGTGCGTTTTAATGACTTGCGTAGAAAAATTTAAGGGTAAATCATTAGAAGATTTACCCTTAAATTTTTTGAGTTTATATTGAATATAAGGCTTAAGAGCTGCTAAAGCTTAAGCTGTATTTTTTGTTCCGTAAACCTGATCTTGCTGAGATTCATTAGCAGAGCGGTTGTTCCTGATGAGCTGCTCGGTATCGTTGTCATCTTCTTTTTTGAAAAAATAATAGCAGATACGTTTGCTAGGTTTAAGGTAGTTGAATACCTCAGGTGGTAGCTTGTTTGGATTCAGGCAATGCTGAATGGTGAGATTAGCTTCTTCGCTAAGGTCAATAATTACTGGTGTTTCACGGGCTACTTCTGGCGCATAAATCATGACTATTGGCAGTAGTGGCTTGTCATAATTGACCGCCATAACGGTTCCGTATGTGCCATTAGATAGTTGTACTGTGCTGCCAGCTGGATAAACGCCTAGTAATTTGACCAAAAGTTTTAGTAATGTGGTATCGAATTTCTGTGATTGATAGACATACATATGTTGCAATGCTTCATACGGAGTCATTGCATTAGCTGGGTTAACTGGATTGCAGAGGTTGTCGTAATAGTTAACGATAACTAGGATGCGAGCCAAGGCGTCGATATCATCATTTACGATATGCATTGGATAGCCAGATCCATCGCTATACTCGTGATGCTGTAATATTATTTTCGATACGCGCTCTGTTAAACCTGAACGCAATGCGATGCGATAGCCAGCTTCGCAGTGCAAATCCACACTTGATTTACTTAGTTGGTTATCTGTCTTGCCGATATCATGAAAAATTGCAGCCATACCAAGCATGGCTGATTCTTCTTCTTTTGTATCTATTGATTTTGCTAGCATCAGCGCCAATACAGCAACGTTGAGTGAGTGGGTGGAGCTGCCTGCAGTACCGCTACTGAGGGTATGTAGGGTTACATCACTTTCCGTGATGATTGAGTTCACCATATCCTCCACCAGATTTTCTGCTATTTTTTTAGCATGTTCTGGGTGATGAATTAGGATGCGAAGCGCCTCACGGGCTGTATTCGCATTTTTTGTAAACTCTTGCTCACAGTTAATCCGTGCATTATTTAACTGTTTAAGTCGATTGGAGCGCTCTACTGGAGTAGGTGCGGTTGGCGGTGCTTCAGCTTTAGGTGACCAGTCGGCTAGAACTGTTTTAGGAAACTCTGGGGCAACGGTACTGCGCATTGGGTCGTAGCGTACTTGCCATAGGTTGAGTGCACGTATTTTGGCAATTTGCTCTTCATTTTTAATCATGAAGTTACTGAACGTGAACGGATGATCCATCCAACCTAAATCTAGGTGAACGTAATAACCGATGCGTAACTGATCTGGAGTGATGTAGTGAGATTGCATTGTTCGTTTCATGGATTGCTCCTCTATTCATAATACTCAGGGCAAGCCACAAAGCTCATTGACGTTGAGTTTTATTCGGCAGCTTCGCTGTCATTGGATTAATCCTTTAGACCGTTAGCTTTGCGTCCCCGTCTTTCGATCGGGTTTGCCCTTTTAATATATTGTATAAAATAAATTTTATTGTGATGATTGTCAAATGATTTCTGATAAAAGGTGTCTTTTAAACGGTGAGCGGTTTTTATGGGGATTATTTATTAGATTATTTTTAATGTTAGTGTTTCGCGCTTAGTAAAGTGCAGAAGATGTCTGTGATGTTTTGCGTTAACGCTATGCTAAATCAATCGCGGCTCGCTCTCAAGCGTGTAAAATAGAGAAAAATTAGTGAGCTTAAATTATGTCATCAGCAAAAACATCAAGTCATCAATCAGCGCCTGTGGCGGCCTCAAACTTTATTCGCGCAATCGTGGAAAAAGATATAGAGCAAGGCGTATATAAAATTCGCAAGTGGGCAGGTAGCCCAGGAGATGCCACACATCAGGCAGTTGGTCAGCCTGACCCAGCCAAAATTCGTACACGCTTCCCGCCGGAACCAAATGGTTACTTGCATATCGGGCATGCTAAAAGTATTTTTTTAAATTTTGGATTAGCGCGTGATTATGAAGGTGTATGTCATTTACGTTTTGATGATACTAATCCTGAAAAAGAAAGCCAAGAGTATGTAGATAGCAT
>JAZJYS010000044.1:5645-21278 GCA_040390265.1 Pseudomonadota bacterium
TACGTTTTGATGATACTAATCCTGAAAAAGAAAGCCAAGAGTATGTAGATAGCATTAGTGACGCTGTAAAGTGGTTGGGTTTTGGTTGGAATAATGGCAACGAGAGCAATTTATATTTTGCCAGCAATTACTTTGATTTTATGTACCGCGCGGCAGAAAGCCTCATTGAAAACGGCCATGCTTATGTAGATAGCCAAACTGCAGAAGAAATGCGTATCACACGAGGCACATTAACTGAAGCAGGTACGAATTCACCTTGGCGTAACCGTACCGTGGCTGAGAGTCTTAACTTGTTTCGCGAAATGCGTGATGGTAAGCATGCTGATGGCAGCCTGATTCTGCGCGCTAAAATCGACATGGCATCGCCTAACATCAATTTGCGTGATCCAGCTATTTACCGTGTCAGACGTGCGCACCATCACAATACTGGTGATAAATGGTGTATCTATCCAATGTATACCTTTGCGCACCCCATTGAAGATGCATTAGAACAAGTCACGCACTCTATCTGCACTTTAGAGTTTGAAGACCAACGTCCATTCTATGATTGGCTATTAGAGCGCCTTGCCGAAGCTGGCTTGCTAGCGCATCCGCTACCGAAACAATATGAGTTCGCACGCCTAAATTTAACTTATGTGGTTTTATCTAAACGCAAGCTTATTGATTTAGTGGAAAATAAACACGTGGCTGGCTGGGATGATCCACGCCTACCGACGCTGGCAGGCGCACGTCGCCGTGGTTATACGGCTGAAGGTTTCAAGCTGTTTACAGACCGTATTGGTGTGTCAAAAGCCGACTCGTGGATTGAATACACTATTCTGGAAGATAGTATGCGTGAAGTGCTGAACGAAGCTGCTGAACGACGTATTGCCGTGTTAGACCCAATTAAGCTGGTGATTGATAACTACCCTGAATCGCAAACCGAAGATTGTTTTGCGCCGAATCATCCACTCAAGCCAGAGCTTGGTAAGCGTGTGGTACCACTCTCTAAAGAGTTGTGGATTGAGCGTGAAGATTTCATGGAAGTGCCTAGTAAAGGCTATTTCCGCCTCACGCCAGAGGGTATGGTGCGCCTGCGTTATGGTTACGTGGTGAAATGTACTGGCTGTGAGAAAGATGAAGCGGGTAATGTTACCGTGGTGCATTGTGAGTATCTGCCTGATACTAAATCCGGTACCCCTGGTTCAGATAGCATCAAAGTAAAAGGTAATATTCACTGGGTGTCTGTGCAACATGCGTATGCGGCTGAAGTGCGCTTGTATGACCGATTGTTCAAGGAGGCACATCCAGGTGAGGGTGATAGAGATTATTTGAGCGATATTAATCCTAATTCAGTTCAAACTATTACTGCACAATTAGAGCCTAACTTAAAGGATGTTAATCCTGAAGATAGGTTTCAATTTGAGCGACATGGTTATTTTGTTGCGGATAAAAAGGATAGCCAAGTTGGGCTTCCTGTTTTTAATCGCACGGTAACCTTGCGTGATGCCTGGCAAAAATAAGCTGGCATTTGAAATATGAGGTTGTTCGTTATTTTGTTATCAATGGAAAGGATGCTATATGCCATACGTTAATATCAAACTTGCCGGTGAAGTGACCCGTGAGCAAAAAGCGCAGATTGCTAAAGAAATTACTGAGGTGTTGGAACGAGTTGCGCATAAGCCAAAATCCTATACTTATATTACGTTTGAAGAAGTCGCGTATGAAGATTGGGCGATAGGCGGAAAGTTGCTGGATGAGTGATATCGCTTGTAGATTGAATGATTAGAACCTAATGATTAGAGCTAAGGCACGAAATATTTTTAACTGCATGCGAGTCATATGAAAACACCAAAAAGACTAGAACCACTTCTCGAAGATGGTCTGATTGATGATGTTGTTCGTCAATTAATGAGCGGTAAAGAGGCGACGGTTTTTGTGGTGCGTTGCGGTGATGATGTCCGTTGTGCCAAGGTTTATAAAGAGGCGAATAATCGTAGCTTTCGCCAAAGTGTAGATTACACCGAAGGCCGTAAGGTGAAAAACAGTCGCCAATCACGTGCAATGGCCAAAGGTTCAAAGTATGGCAGGCAGGCGCAAGAGGCCGCATGGCAAAGCGCGGAGGTCGATGCCTTGTATCGCCTTGCCAATGCTGGTGTGCGTGTGCCTACGCCATACAACTTTTATGAGGGGGTATTGCTCATGGAGTTGGTGACGGATGCTAACGGCAATGCTGCGCCCAGACTTAATGACGTGGTATTTACTGCGGAAGAGGCCAGAAAACATCACGCGACCTTGATTAAAGAGGTGGTGCGTATGCTGTGTGCAGGCATCGTACATGGTGACCTTTCCGAGTTTAATATTCTGATCGGCAGCGATGGTCCCGTCATTATTGATTTGCCGCAGGCGGTAGATGCCGCAGGTAATAATCACGCCAGTGCCATGTTGGAAAGAGATGTTGCAAATCTCAGTGCTTATTTTGGCCGTTTTGCGCCGGAGTTGCTCAATACCCAGTATGGCAAAGAGATCTGGGCACTTTATGCACGTGGAGATTTGCATCCTGACACTGAGTTAACAGGTCGTTATAAGCAAGATACCAAGCCAGTAGACTTGAAGAGTGTGATGCGCGTGATTGATGATGTGCGCGCTGAAGAAGAAGCACGAATATTGCGTATGTCAGAGTTGTAAGCCACCTAACAGCTCACATTTTTTCAGTTTCTCAATGCTTATTAGAATAGTCCCATGTTTGACCCTAAACCCATCTTAAAAAACTTACCTAATCTGCCTGGTGTGTATCGCATGATTAACGCGGCAGATGAGGTGATTTATGTGGGTAAAGCCAAAGACCTCAAAAAGCGCGTTTCATCCTATTTCATCAAGACCTTGGCAAGTCCTCGCACGCGTATGATGGTGAGCAATGTTGTTCGCATTGAGACTACCGTTACGCGTAGTGAAGCCGAAGCGTTATTGCTTGAAAATAATCTGATTAAAGGCTTGATGCCGCGTTACAACGTGCTGTTTAGAGATGATAAATCCTATCCATACATCACGTTAACAGGTGATGAATTTTCTCGGTTGGCTTTTCACCGCGGATCACAGCGTAAAGGCAGCCAGTATTTCGGGCCTTTCCCCAACTCATTAGCTGTGCGCGAGAGTATTCAGTTGTTGCAGAAAGTATTCAAGTTGCGCACTTGCGAGAATACTGTGTTTGCAAACCGTAGCCGTCCATGCTTGCAGCATCAGATAGAGCGTTGTACAGCGCCGTGTGTGGGGCTGATCTCAGACGCAGATTACCGCAATGACGTGCATCACGCCGCGATGTTTCTGCAAGGTAAAACTAACGAGGTGATTGATGCGATTGCTGAGCAAATGAACACAGCCGCAGCTAATCAGGAATATGAGATGGCAGCCGTGTTTAGAAACCGCATGCAAGCGCTGCGTCAGGTTCAGGCTAAGCAATTCGTGAGTGACTTTAATGTATCTGATGCAGATGTGATTGCCTGTGCTGAGTTACAAGGGCAGCATTGTATTAATCTGGTGATGATTCGTGGCGGTCGGCATTTAGGCGACAGAAGTTACATGCCAAAAAATACCGATGGCGAAACCTTGGAAAACAGTGTGGAAGCCTTTTTAGCGCAGCATTATGTGGCGCAGAATACACCGCCACTAATAGTGACTGGCATTAAAATTGAAACGGAAGTCATTGAAGAGGTCTTGAGTGAACAGGCTGGGCGCAAAGTTAAAATCAATACCAATCCAATTGGAGATAAGCGCGTTTGGCTGAAAATGGCGCAAACGAATGCGGAGTTGGCATTAAGTCAGCGTGCGGCAACTTCTGCAAACCAAACGGCTAAATTGTTAGCATTGCGTGAGGCGCTACATTTGCCTGACAGCACTGAGCGTATTGAATGTTTTGATATCAGTCATACCATGGGTGAGGCTACGGTGGGCAGTTGCGTCGTTTTTGACCGTGGTGACATGCAAAATAGCGAGTATCGCCGCTATAACGTGACAGGCATAACACCAGGCGATGATTATGCCGCGATGCGTGACGTGCTTACGCGCCGCTATAAAAAAGTGGCAGCAGGCGAGGGTGTTCGCCCAGATTTAATATTTATCGACGGTGGTAAAGGTCAGCTCGGTATTGCTGTTGAAGTTATGGCTGAGGTTGGTCTGGATGATATTTTGTTAGTGGGTATTGCCAAAGGTGAAGAGCGCCGCCCCGGTTTGGAGACGATGATTTTCTCTGATACCGGTGAAATGCTTAATCTAGAAAAAGACAATAAAGGTTTGCACCTACTACAGCAAATCCGTGATGAGGCGCATCGCTTCGCTATTACTGGGCATAGGGCTAAGCGCGCCAAGGCACGTATGCATTCAAGTCTAGAAGATATTGAGGGCGTAGGCGCTAAACGACGTAAAGCATTGCTCACGCGCTTTGGTGGCCTCGATGGTGTAAAGAATGCTAGTATTGATGAAATTGCCAATGTTGAAGGTATTAGCCTAAATCTGGCCGAAAAAATTTACGGAGAGCTGCATTAAATGACCTGCAATGTTCCCACCATGTTGACATGGTTACGTATTTTGTTGATTCCAGTATTTGTGGGGGTTTTTTATTTGCCAATTGACCCGCAAAAATTAGGTGCTATTCCTGCGCATTGGGTGAACATTACCGCAACCTCAATTTTTGCGATTGCTGCCATTACTGATTGGCTAGATGGCTATTTAGCACGTAGGCTGAATCAGACCTCAGCGTTTGGTGCGTTTCTAGACCCCGTAGCAGATAAGTTAATGGTGGCCGCAGCATTGATCGTGCTGGTCGAGTTCGAGCGCGTTGGTGCAATGATTGCCTTGATTATTATCGGCCGTGAAATTGCCATTAGTGCCTTGCGTGAATGGATGGCTGGAGAAGGTCAGCGTAGTAGCGTCGGTGTTGCCATGATAGGTAAGGTCAAAACTGCCGTGCAAATGGTCGCTATATTATTCTTATTGTATTGGGATAATATTCCAGTGGTTGGTGTCGGAATGCTGCACACGAAAGTATTTGGACAGGTGCTAATTGCATTGGCGGCCTTTTTGACTTTGCTATCAATGGCTTATTACCTAAAGGCCGCCCTGCCTAAGATAAGAGCCAAATAAAATATAGCTTAGAGTGTCATTGTGGTGTTGACGACTCTCAGAAAATCGCTATAATGGCGCCTGTCTTAACGCGGGAATAGCTCAGCTGGTAGAGCGCAACCTTGCCAAGGTTGAGGTCGCGAGTTCGAGCCTCGTTTCCCGCTCCATATTTATGTTTAACAAGCTTGAAAGTCTGGTTTGTTAAATGGCATCAAACGGCGAATGCATTCATGCTTTCGCCGTTTTAGTTTTAGCTAGTGGTTTAGCAAATGATGGCGCGATAGCAAAGCGGTTATGCCGCGGCCTGCAAAGCCGTTTAGACCAGTTCGACTCTGGTTCGCGCCTCCATCAGTTTAAAAAAATGTGTGCCAAAATATTTTTCTATTTAATCGTTCAATAACAGCAAGTCTGTCTTGACGATTTGTAGAAAATCGCTATAATGGCGCCTGTCTTAACGCGGGAATAGCTCAGCTGGTAGAGCGCAACCTTGCCAAGGTTGAGGTCGCGAGTTCGAGCCTCGTTTCCCGCTCCATATTTATGTTTAACAAGCTTGAAAGTCTGGTTTGTTAAATGGCATCAAACGGCGAATGCATTCATGCTTTCGCCGTTTTAGTTTTAGCTAGTGGTTTAGCAAATGATGGCGCGATAGCAAAGCGGTTATGCCGCGGCCTGCAAAGCCGTTTAGACCAGTTCGACTCTGGTTCGCGCCTCCATAAAATTAGCTTCAGTCTATGCTGAGCGACTAACTCAAATTACTAGCTTCAAACTCTTTAGTAAAACCCCCTCAAAAAAACCTCAATACTCAGTCACGAGTTGAACAACTTAATCATTAAATTTTAGTGATGGAGTTTAACGCGATATTTCCGTGCGCAGTAATTTGTAGATAGCTAATCTTTCAGATGTTATTTGATTCGCGGTCATTGCCGTTGTAATTGCGCAGTCTGGTTCTTGCAAATGTTTACAGTTATTAAACCTGCATTTGCCTAGAAATGGTCTAAATTCGATAAATGCATGCTCAAGCTCATCTGTACTGAGGTGATGTAAACCAAACTCTTGTAGGCCGGGTGAATCAATGAGTTGGCTGTGTGCATCAAGATGATATAAATGGGCGGCGGTGGTGGTGTGTTTTCCGCTGTCGAGCACATGGCTGACTTCTTGTGTGCGCACTAGCTCATCTGGCAGCAATGAATTGATGATGGTCGATTTCCCCATACCTGACTGCCCCACTAAAATGCTGGCTTCGCCTTGCAGATAGGGTCTAAGTGTGGAAATGTCTTCTTTAGCTGAGAGCGGCAACACTTGATAACCAAGCGCTGTATATAAAGCTAATTTTTTCTTTGCATCGTCATTGTCCGCCAAATCACATTTGTTCAGCACAATGAGCGCTTTAATGTTAGCTGCTTCAGCCGCAATTAAGCAGCGGTTGAGCAGGGCTTCGTAAAAGCTGGGCTGGGTGGCCAATACAATGATGATTTGCGTGACGTTAGCAGCGAGCATTTTGCTTTTAAATGCATTACTACGGTAGAGCAGCGTTTTGCGCGGCAGCGTTGTTTCAATCACGCCCTCATGTTTATCTGTTAGCTGTAAGGTAACGAGGTCGCCACAGGCAAGGTCTGTTTTTTTACCTCGCGTGACACAACTGATGCGTTGTTTGCTATCCGATAATTCAACTTGAAAGCGTTTGCCGTAAGCCGCAACAATTGTGCCTTGGAGGTGAGTTGTATTTTGGTTGGTGACCGAGTCTTGAGCGTGTGAAATAGTGAGTTACTCTGTAAATTTATAGTAGGTTTTATTGAGATAGCCGGCAACGTTCAGTTCTTCATCTTCAAACCATTTTAAGCCTATCATGGTGTTGCAATTGCGTACTTGGGCGAGCAAGCCTTTAGATGTTTTAACTTTATTATGCTCACGCGTGTAAATGCCTGAGCCATCGCCACCATAGCTTGAAGCATGGCAACTAATACAGTTTTTTTCTACTAAAGCCTTACCCGCCGCAATGTCAGCGCCCTTGAATGGCTCTGCATAGCTGAGATTGCAGGTAATTAACAAACATCCTAATAGTAATGATTTCATAATAAATGACTCCTATCAGTGATTTAAATTGCTAAGCAATTAGTGAGTATACGCCGCTAACTTGGAGATTCTAATGCTGGCCGGCGGATGTGAGTCATAAAAAGCCGAATGCAATGGATCTGGTGTCAGTGTAGAAGCGTTATCACGGTATAGTTTGACCAGTGCATCGACTAAATGGTTTGCATCGGCATGTTTAGCCGCGTAGCTGTCTGCCTCAAATTCATTTTTACGTGAGTAGCTTGCCATGATAGGGCGCAGTAAAAACAAAAATACTGGCGATGCCAATAGGAACAGCATAAGTGCCATGTAGTTGCTGATTTGTGTCACGCCAAGGCCAGTGTAAAACCATGGCTGATTAATGAGCCAGCCCAGCAATGCCAGACCTGCAAAACTCATGAAAAATAACAGTGCAATACGTTTAATCACATGATGATGTTTGAAGTGTCCGAGTTCGTGCGCTAACACTGCTTCGATTTCATCTGCGTTTAATCTTTCTAGCAAGGTGTCAAAGAAAACTACACGTTTAGATGCACCAAAGCCTGTAAAGTACGCATTGCCGTGGCTGCTGCGTGAAGAGCCATCCATTACAAAAAGCCCTTGAGATTTAAAGCCGCATTTTGTGAGCAAGGTTTCAATACGCTGTTTGAGAACGTTATCTTGCAGTGGTGAAAATTTATTGAATAAAGGCGCAATAAATGTTGGATAAACTGCCAGCATGATGAGATTAAAGGCTGCCCATACTACCCATAAATAAAGCCACCAGAATTGACCTGCACCCTGCATGAGCCATAGTGCGGCAAATAAAATGGGCGCTCCTAATGCAATGCCTACAATGCTGTGTTTGATTAAATCGCTAAAAAACATGGCTGGGGTCATTTTATTGAAGCCAAATTTTTCATCGACTACAAAGGTTTTATAATAGTCGAAAGGTAGGTCTATCAAGCTGCTGACCAATAATGCGCTGCAAATTACCAGTGCGCCACGGCTAATTTCCTGAGTTGACAATAAATGACGCCAGATATCATCAATGCTTTGCAGACCACCACCTAGCGTTAATAATGCCAGTAATGCGGCTTGTGCTGTGGTTTCAATCACCACTAGTTTAGTTTTAGCAGTTGCATAATCAGCCGCTTTTTGATGCGCATCTAATGAAATGCTGCCATTAAATGCGGCTGGTACCTGATTGCGATGCTGTTGTACAAATGAGATATGTCTGCGACCCAGCCACATGCGTATGAGCGTGGTTGCAATTAGCAGTGTGACAAAGGTGCAAGTAAGAACTGATGTAGGTGCAAAAGACATGATTTATTTAGTCAGTAAGTGAATTAAGTTAATATGTTGGTATTGTGAAGCATTTGGTTGAAATTGGTTCACCAATTGCGCTTATAAATTTAATTTTAATGGAAATCAAGATGGCGGATCTAAGTAATAGCACTAATTCAAACAATAACACTGATGCAGCTAGCAAGAGCCATCCAAATAATTTAATCTGGCTAGATATGGAGATGAGTGGTTTATTGCCAGATTCAGACCGTATTTTAGAACTGGCTGTTGTTGTGACGGATGCCGAGTTGAATGTTTTAGGTGAATCTCCAGTCTTTGTGGTGCATCAAAGTGATGAAGTATTGGATGGCATGGACGCATGGAATAAAGGTGCGCATGGCCGTTCCGGTTTGATTGAGAAGGTAAAAGCGTCAACCCTGAGTGAAGATGATGCCAGTGCGCAGATGATTGCCTTTCTCAAAGAGTTTGTACCGGCAGGTAAATCGCCTATGTGTGGTAACTCAATCTGTCAGGATAGACGTTTTATGGCGCGTTATATGCCAACGTTAGAAGCTTATTTTCACTATCGTAATTTGGATGTTAGCGTGTTTAAAGAGTTGGCGCGTCGTTGGAAGCCTGAGATTTACTCAGGTTTCAAAAAGGCCAGCAAACATGAGGCGTTAGCTGATATTTATGAATCTATTGATGAGCTTAAGTATTACCGTGAGCATTTTATTGTTAAGTAATTTCAGTGCTGATGCGGCCTAATCGCTGTTCAGTCGTTTGAATAAAAAAAGAGGGCGCTTTAAAAAGCGCCCTTGAGGTAGGAGAATTAGCTTTGGAGAAGCTAATTATTTATAAGCATGTTGCGTGCCAACTTTAATAATTTTCACCATTCTGAATTTTCTATCTGGAATTTACTGCAATAGTTGTTCATATAAAGTTCTGTACTCCAAAGCACTTTTATCCCAACTCAAATTCTGTGACATGCCATTTTTTTGAATTTGACGCCAATTTTTCTCGCTTTTATTAAATACATCTAGAGCGCGTTGAATACATGCTAGAAGTCCTTCTGGCGTTGCTTCAGACATTACAAATCCTGTGGCTGTATGGTTCTCAATGCTGGTGCTATTGGTGTCAGTCACGGAGTCTGCAAGACCGCCAGTGGCGTTAACAATGGGCGGTGTGCCATAGGCTAGGCCGTACATTTGGTTTAGTCCACAAGGCTCAAAGCGTGATGGCATAACAAACAGGTCGCAGCCAGCCATGATGCGATGTGAAAGTGGTTCATTGTAGCCAACGGTGATGCTTATGCGACCAGGATTACGCGTTGCCAAGTCTTGAAATGCAGACTCTAAGTCTTTTTCACCGCTACCTAATATTGCAAATTGACAACCTAAATCCAGTAGACGATGCATATTCGGCAGTAGCATATCCAAGCCTTTTTGATGAGTTAATCGGCTCACTATGCCTAGTAGTGGTGCATTGCTTGCACCAATATCAAGCCCTAACTCTTCTAATAAGGCTAATTTAACTTTTTGTTTGCCTGCGATTTTAGCTGCACTATAGTTTTTGGTCAGGTATGGGTCAGTTTCCGGGTTCCATTCATTGGTATCAATGCCATTTAATATGCCTTTAATTTCATTGCCGCGTTTACTGAGTAAACCTTCCAGACCAAAGCCAAATGCTGGCGTCTGAATTTCATGCGCGTAACGTGGGCTGACAGTGGTAATTGCATCAGCATAGACAAGACCGGCTTTAAGAAATGATAGTTGCCCATGATATTCATAGCCTTCAGTTGTAAAGCTGGTATGCGGCAGCGCTAATGTAGATAGCCACTCTGGTGTATAGCAACCTTGAAAGGCCATGTTGTGTATGCTGATGACGGATTTTGCCTTTGTTTGATTGACAAGCTTCATATAGGCGGGTGTCAAGCCTGTTTGCCAGTCATTGCAATGCACGATTTCAGGAAGCCAATCTTTGATAGGTGTCTGTGGGCTGCTTAAAATAGCTGCAACTTTAGATAGCACACCAAACCGAGCTGGGTTGTCTAGCCACTCTTGCCCATTGGCATCACTGTATGGGCCGCCATCGCGTTCATACAACCCTGCAGATTTAATGACCATGACCTTGATTTGCGTTTCAACAATTTTGCCTAACATGAGCTCTGCATGTTCAATGACTGGCAAATTATTAAGCTTAGCTACAGGTTTTAAATCACTCAGTTGCTTTAATACTGCAGGGTAGCCCGGCACTAAAATACGTACATCTACTTCTAGATGTTGTAAGGCCGAAGGCAAAGAACCACTTACATCTGCAAGGCCACCTGTTTTGATTAGAGGGAAAACTTCAGATGTCACAAATAAAACGCGCAAAATATACCTTCTTAACAATGACGTTGATACATTATTATATTGTATAAGTTAATCGCATTAACATTGTTTCTGGAGTAAGTATGGGCTTGAATGGGTTGTTGGCAGTTGGTGTAGGCGCCGCCATAGGTGCATGGTCGCGTTGGTGGTTAGGTTTGATGCTCAATGCAACCTTGCCAGTACTGCCAATGGGTACATTGGCTGCAAATCTGATCGGTGGGTATTTGATGGGTGTGGTTATGGGGTTATTTACGCTTACCTCATCTGTTTCTCCTGAGGTTCGACTGTTTGTGATGACGGGTTTCCTTGGCGGATTAACGACTTTCTCCACTTTTTCTGCAGAAGCCGTTACGCTGCTTGCGCGTGGACAGTATGGTTGGGCTGCGACACATGTATTGGTGCATGTCCTTGGTTCTCTAGCCATGACTGGCTTAGGTCTGTTAACAATTCAATTGATGCGAGGTTAATCTTATGCAAGGAACTTATCTGAAGTTATTTGTCCCCGAAGAATTAAGGCTTCACGGTGATATGTTATATGAGTGGATTCTAAGTCAGGCTGAAACTATCGGTATTCCGGGCGGAACGGCGGTGCGTGCTATGGCTGGCTTTGGTCGACATGGTCACTTGCACGAGCAACATTTTTTTGAGCTGGCTGGAGAGTTGCCAATAATCCTAGATTTTTTTGGTTCAGATGAACTTATAGTCCAGTTGTTAGCATTACTTGAGAAAGAGAATAGATCATTGTTTTACATTAAGTTTCACGCTGAAGCTGGGCAGATAAAATCGCATTCATAAAACTGAGCCTAGCAAAACAGAGTCTCAAATAAGCATAAAAAAAGCCCTGATTAATCAGGGCTTTTTGTTAAATAACTAATATAGCTTAATCGCTAATATTTAGTTATTTTGTGTTTCTACCATAACTAAAGGTTCTGAGCTTCCTTCCTCTTTAGCCTTTTTCTGCCAAGCGGCTGCTTTGCGTGGTGCTTTTGGTGCTGGGGTTTCTTCTGTCGGTGCAATTTTTGGCGCATCAGCTTTTGTTTCTACCAGTTGTAATCCCACCGCGGCTAAATCAACCGGTTTAGCTTCAACTTTAGGTTTACGAGCACGAGCTGGGCGTTTATTTTCAGCTTTAGCTGGCGCTTCGCTTGCTTCAGCAGCAATGCTAGGAGCTTGTGGCGCCACTGCACTTTCAGCAGCAACTTCTTTGCTAGGCGCAGGTGTTTTTGCAGCTTTTGGTTTTCTGCCTTCATTTTTAGCTTTAGCTGGTTTAGCCTCGGCTGCTTTCTCAATGTTAGCTGGTGCTGTTTCTACCACTTGCTCAACAGTTTTGACCGGCTCAGTTTCAACCACAACTGGCGCTACAACAACCGTTTCAACCACAACGCTTGATTGGTTGGCAATGATCTCGTCATTCGGAACAAATGGGCGATTGGTATCGCGTGCGACATTCTCATCACGGCGACCACGACGATTGTTACGGTTGCGACGACCAGTGCGCTCTGCACGAGGCTCAGCAGCGACATCTGTTGTAGGTGTTTCGGCTACTACAGCGTTTACCTGTTGAGTGTTACGTTGTTGCTCATTGCGAGGTTGCTCGTTACGTGGCGCTTGAGGTTTTTGTTGGCGTTGTTCCTGCGGTTTTACATTTGCAGGGCGGGCTTCTTGACCTTTAGCTTCATTGTTGCGATTTGGACGATCTTGATTTGTATTGCTATCCGTACGCTCGCTCTTATTGCGATCATTACGATTGCGGTTGTTGCGGTTGCGATTACGGTTGTTATCGCGACGCATTTCCTCAGATTTTGTAGCCTCTGATTTCTTGGTTTCAGTTTTTTGCGCTTCAGTTTGTGTAGATGCGCCCGTGAAGAAGTTTTTAATGCGTGCAAATAAAGATAGCTTAGCCACAGGTGCCGCTTCCACAGCTGTTTTTTCAGCAACAATCGGCGCAGGTGCCGCAGGCGTAATGCCTTTGACTGCGGCTACCGGTCTGGTGGCTTTTGCTTCTTCAGCGGCGTTAGGCGTGTAGGTTGTTTCTACTGGCATTTCCACCATTTTGTAGCTGGCGCGGCTTGTTTCTTCGCTAACATCATCGTGCTTGATACGCATAATGTTGTAGTTAGGTGTTTCAAGGTGAATGTTAGGAATTAACACAACCTCGACGCCCATGCGCTGCTCGATTTTGTGGATGTCTGCACGTTTTTCATTCAGGAGGAACGTTGCCACTTCAACTGGCAATTGCACTTGAATAACAGCGCTGTTTTCCTTCATTGCATCTTCTTGAGTGATGCGCAGGATGTGTAGGGCTGTAGATTCAATGCCACGGATATGACCTGTGCCATGACAGCGTGGGCAAGGGATATGGTTGGTTTCACCCAAGCTTGGGCGTAGGCGTTGACGTGATAATTCAAGTAAACCAAAACGTGAGATCTTGCCTGTCTGTACGCGGGCACGATCTGCATGCAGCGCGTCACGCAATGCATTTTCAACTTCACGTTGATTGCGTTGGCTTTCCATGTCGATAAAGTCAATCACTACCAAACCGCCTAAGTCACGTAAACGTAATTGGCGTGCGACTTCTTCAGCCGCTTCAATGTTGGTGTTGAATGCAGTATGTTCGATATCGCTACCGCGGGTTGCGCGGCCTGAGTTAACGTCAACAGAAACCAAAGCTTCTGTATGGTCAATCACAATAGCGCCACCAGAAGGCAAGCGCACTTCACGTGCGAAAGCAGATTCAATTTGATGTTCAATTTGAAAGCGTGTGAATAGAGGGATTTCATCTTGATATAGTTTTACGCGTGCCACATTACCTGGCATGACGTGGTTCATGAACTGAACCGCTTGTTCATGAATATCTGGTGTATCGATTAAAATTTCACCAATATCTGAGCTAAAGTAATCGCGAATTGCGCGGATGACTAAGCTGCCTTCCTGATAGATCAGGTAAGCGCCAGCTTGCATTGCAGATGCGCCATCAATGGCTGTCCATAATTGTGTCAGGTAGTTTAAGTCCCATTGCAGTTCTTCTGCATTGCGACCAATACCAGCGGTACGGGCAATAATGCTCATGCCTTTTGGTACTTCAAGTTGCGCTAAAACATCGCGCAATTCATCACGGTCTTCACCTTCAATGCGGCGAGATACACCACCGCCACGCGGGTTATTTGGCATCAATACCAAATAACGACCAGCTAACGAGATGAATGTTGTGAGTGCTGCGCCTTTGTTGCCGCGCTCGTCTTTGTCGACTTGCACGATGAGTTCTTGGCCTTCTTTTAAGGCATCTTGAATGCGAGATTTACCATCTGCGCCTTCTTTGTAATAGCTACGCGCTACTTCTTTAAATGGTAAGAAGCCGTGTCTGTCCATGCCATAATCGACAAAAGCTGCCTCTAGGGAAGGTTCGATGCGGGTGATAACACCTTTGTAGATATTGCTTTTGCGCTGTTCTTTACCAGCGTGCTCAATGTCTAAATCGATGAGTTTTTGACCATCAACAATCGCAACGCGTAATTCTTCTGACTGCGTTGCATTAAATAACATGCGTTTCATATATGCTCCTGCGCTGTACTAGGCGGGCAGATTTTGTGCTTGTTTGTAAGCCAAGCGGAATCAGGGTGATTTAAAGTGAAAGTGCCAGAATGCTGGCTGGAATACTAAAGCGGCACGATGTGCTTAGTGTATACACTAGTGAATTTTAACGGTTGAATAAAGATAACAATTGTGCGATTTAACGACATTTAAATTTGAAGACGTAGGCGGAAAAACCGCATGTTACATATAGATTCGCCAGTTCAATCAAATGGACTGAGTCTGAGCGCGTCGTCTAATTTAATTGTTTCAACAGAAAGACTCATGTTGAAGCAGGTTTATTGTTCGTTATAGCAAACTAATTGTTAAATTTATGCTTAAATGCGGCAAAGTATCGTGCCAGCTACAGCTTAAATTCGTTAAAATTCTATCTTTAGTAAATTCTCATTTGCTAAATTATTTATTTCGCACAGTTTATGAAGTGCCTATTAAATAATTTGCCAAATTTGACTATCACTTTAAGTCGCGCTTTATCTTTATTTTGTCTGCGGCGGCTTTAGCGCTAATTTTACTTACCGCTACTTTATAATATGGCGAGCGGTGTTAACCAAGTATTTAGTTGTCACTATTTTTAATAATCTGCATCAGACGACAAGTTAATTATCTCAATATGATGCGCTTATTGCTATTAAGTGTATTCTTATCCAGAATTTAAATTATTAAACTCACTAAGAATGCGCAAAGTATAAGCTACATCAATCATTTAAGCAAAGCATGAACAACTTAACCATACAAGACCAAAACAATAGCCCATCAGTCGTCAGTGAATCCGCCGCTGCCTTTTTGACGGTGGATGAAGCAAGTGAGGGACAACGTGTTGATAACTTTCTCACCAAGACCTTAAAAGGCGTACCTAAAAGCCATGTGTATCGCATTTTGCGTAGTGGCGAAGTGCGCGTTAACAAAAAACGGATTGATGCCGATTTTCGCTTGAGTTTAGGGGATGTGGTTAGAATCCCACCTACGCGCTCGACCGCTGTTGAGCGGCCTGAACATAGTGCGCCACAAACCTCTAAGTTTGAACAGGCGATCATTTTTGAAGATGATGCGATGTTGGTGATTGATAAACCTGCTGGTTTCGCAGTGCATGGCGGTAGTGGCATCAGTCGTGGCGTGATCGAGCAACTCCGTTTGGAGCGCCCTAAAGCTAAATTTTTAGAGTTGGTGCATCGCTTAGATCGTGAAACTTCAGGTGTGCTAATGCTTGCTAAGAAGAGGAGTGCATTAGTTGCACTGC
>JAZJYS010000045.1:0-3541 GCA_040390265.1 Pseudomonadota bacterium
AGGGAAACTTAAGGCTTTATAAATGTAGTGCCACAATGCTATCTTAGTCACATGAACCTGATGCTGAACATCTGTTAAACAACCAACAGCATCAATGGTCTTAATATATGAGCAGCTTTACAATTTTGATTGAATCAATGAAACGGAGTTCAACATGAAAACTGAACAATTAAACGTCACGGGAATGACCTGCGGCGGTTGTGTGAATAGCCTAACCCGCGCACTGAAAATGGTCACAGGGGTAGCTGATGTGCAGGTGGAACTTTCAACAGGTGAAACCACTGTGCAATATGATGAGAATTTAGCATCCCCTGAGCAAATAAAGCTGGCTGTAGAAAATGCGGGTTATGGTGTAGAGGCGGTTTGAACTTTTAAAGGTAGCCATTTAGTCAGTGAGTTTGGGCTGAGGGTGCGGAGCCAATCCAATGCGTAAACAGGTGTTTTTATTAGAGTTTGAAGAGCTTGTTCTTAAGCTAGTTGCTACTACTCCTGACAGCATTTCATTGATTACTTTTATTTAGCCTGTTAGTGTTTAATCTAAATGTATTTATAGCCCCCCGTGTTACATAAACGGGGGGAATGGAGAGTTTTGTTGAAAGATAAACTTACTAAATGGAAAAATTGGTTAGAAATTATCAAAGCTGATATTCAGGATCTGGTAATTGCAAAACGTGAGTTTCATGAAGTTCAACGCATTATTAATGCGAACCCTAAAATACAAAAATCAAATTCATTTTGTGGTTATCTAGCTGGCAGTTACGTTTCTCACACAGTCATTGGCTTAAGACGACAAATCAAATCTAGCGACCAAAGCATTTCATTTGCGAGACTAATGCAAGAGATGATTGATAGTCCTGAAACAGTCTCAAGAAAGGATTATATTGAGTTGTATAAGAATACTTCCGAAGAGACCTTGGCTAATCAAGATTTCAATCTTTTTTGTGATGCAGGCTCGCCATTTATAAAAGCTAGTCTAATTTGTGATGACCTATCACGTTTACGTACGGCTTCTAAAAGTTGCGAAGATTACGCAGATAAGCGAGTTGCTCATAGAGATAAGCATGATCCAAAAAACTTACCGACATTTAATGATCTTGATAACTGCATAGATGTCTTGGATACACTATATGTCAAGTATCACTTACTGTTTTATGCGAAAAATATGGAGACGCTGCTTCCGACTCGACAATTTGATTCAGATGCCATATTTAGAGAGGCTTGGATTACCTCATAGATTTCAATCAGTTTATGCAAATTTTTCTAAATAAAGGCAAAATATGACTAAAAATACAGATTCAGATTCATTATCGTGTACTCAAAAGTTATTGAGTAATGCTGCATCCAAAGGGTCGGTTGATAAGGATTTTTACGGCGCATCACTTTTTGCTCTTAACTCCATTAAGGCAGACGGTTTGGAGCCATTTGAAAATGTAGATGGAGAGTTGGAGTATTCTCTACAACAAGGGCTTAAAGCAGCATGCCATGGACGTGAAGAAACTGCTGCAATTTTACTAATACAAAAAAGTATTCTAGAAAGGCTGGACACTTTGAAGTCTATTCTTATTCCATGCTTACTCCTTCTATGCTACATAGCCTACCGTGTAAGTTGACTGTATGAAAACATATCATTTTCGTCGGATTTGTTTAGCCAATCAGGGCATCAAAATTGTTTCTTGCCCTATTTCATCTCTTCGGGCGCAGTATATGGGATTAAGAACAATATAATCTTGCTCTTGATTATTCTGAATTGGTGAGTCACTCTTGGCTCAAACATGAGCCAAGAGTGGATACTGAGCGGCATCACATCCCCACTAAATCATCCCCCCATTAATCGAGATAATCTGTCCCGTGATATACGTGGCTTGATTTGAAGCCAGAAAACTCACCAAATCGGCGACTTCTGTTGGCGTGCCGGCGCGCTTCATGGGTACCATGTTGGCGATGGTTTTGGCATCAAAGGCGGTTTCACTCATTGTGGTGTCTATAATCCCCGGCGCGACGGCGTTAACGGTGATGCCTCGGCTGGCGACTTCTTGCGATAGTGATTTAGTGGCGGCATTGAGTGCGCCTTTGGCAGCAGAGTAATTGGTTTGCCCGCGATTGCCAGTGATGCCGGCGATGGAGGAAATATTGATAATGCGCCCCCAGCGGCTGCGTATCATGGGCATCATCAGTGGTTGTGTGACGTTAAAAAATCCGTTTACAGAGACGTCGATAACCCGGTGCCATTGCGCTGCGCGCATGCCGGGGAACACGGCATCATCATGGATGCCTGCATTGTTAATCACAATCTGAATCGGTTCATCTTCCACAAGTGGGCTGAGTACCGCACTGACTGCGGTGCTGTCGGTGACATCAAATTGCAAGGCTTCGGCGCTGCCGCCATTTGCACAGATTTCTGCTGCCAGTTGTTGTGCAGCCGCAATGCCTTGATTGGCGTGGATGTAAACATGGCAACCATCGGCTGCCAGACGGCGACTAATGGCTGCGCCTATGCCGCCGCTACCGCCTGTGACTAAAGCTCTTATCATGTGTTGGTTCCTAAATTCATTGTTATAGCAACTTCTTAAAGCGGCAGTATTTTATTGAGTTAAAGTATCTTAGTCTCGTCATCCTCGCGAAAGCGGGGATCCATTTAACGAGTTGATTAAAATGGACTCCCACTTTCGTGGGAGTGACGGAAATTGTGCGTTTATCGAGTAAAAATAACTTTACGCACTTTCACTGCTGATTTTAAGGTAAAGAAGCTGCCAGTGCATCTGCATTCAATACCACGGCGGCGCGTCCTTCCAGCAAGGTTTTGCCATCGGCGCTTACGTCGAATTGGTAGAGCATATTGCTGTCGCTTGCCATGATGCAACTGGCGGTAATGAATAAATCCTGCGTAATGTCATCGAGCCGCGCCACATGCATATTGACGCTACGCACACTGATCAGATAGCCGACGCGCGGCCTTTCGCTATCAGGCGGCGCGAGTAGTGCGCCATGCACCGCCATGGCTTGTGCCGCATATTCAATACCGCAGGCGATGCCGAGTTGGTCGTGCGCACGCAACGGGTTATCCATATGGTGATGACTGTTGGCGCGGCAGCTGATTTTTTCCTGATCCCACGCTTCTACATTTTCTAGCAGACACATGCTGCCTTGATGCGGAATATGCGCGGCGATCCATGTATGGTCTAATTTTCGGTGATCTAGCTTGCCGTTATCTAATTGCGTCGCTTCTAGCATGGGCTAACCTCAATGGCTAGGCGCGTGCTGTCTAGGTAATCCAGCACTACGCGGTTATTTTTTTGAAGCGTAATGGCTTGCAATAAGGGCAGGCCGCGTGCGGCGGGAATCGCCAAGCGCAAGGCTTCCAGCGCGGTGTTGTCAAATTTGTTGGCATCGTCGTGGCTGATGCTGACTTTAATCTGCGCGATAGATTTCGGGCTGGCTTGTGGTGCAAGTACCAGTGCGATGCCAAAGTTATCGGGGATGGGGCGGTTGTGGAACATCGGCTCGGGGTAGGGCGTATCACTTGCCATTAAAATGCAGCGCG
>JAZJYS010000046.1:0-6996 GCA_040390265.1 Pseudomonadota bacterium
TCAGCAGCAAAAATAGGTGAAGTAAATGCCAAGCCTATTAGGCTGGCAATTGTAGATTTTTTCATTATTACGTTCCTTGCTCTGCACGCGACCCCGCGTGTAGATGCATCAAGATTGATTAAATCTAGGGAACACAGAAGAATGAGAATAAAAAAGAAAGCGTGGTCGAACAAGCGACATAAAAACGCAGCCTTTGTTTACCGACACCCCGCGGTATTTCCTAGCAATTGTGTTTTTAGGCCGGTCTCCGGGCTTGTGAGCGCTAGGTTTTTAAACCTTATGTTTTGCGCCTTCCCATGAATAATCACAGTGGCATCTTGCAAAACCATTTGAATAAATCAAAAGCTCACTTACCGTTGCGGGGGCAGCATAGGACTAGTTAAAACTTTAAGTAATTAAAGCGTTAACGCACCTATTTCCCAGTTTCACCTTGTTTGTAGAAAACAAACTTGGCACCTAACAACAAGTGCGAATTATAACGTTAATTTTTAAGTCGGCTAGGACATTTTTTCTCAAGTAGCAGAGTCGTATTTTTAATATGTGTTGTAATACTTTGAAATATGCGCGTTACCTATTGACTCTAATAGATTTTTTAAATTATAGTGGGCGCATGGATGCAGATTTAAAAGCGTTGGAAGAGAAATTATCACACTTGATTTCAGTGTGTAATGATCTGCGCCAAGAAAACGCGCAATTGCGTCTTGATTTAAATGCAACACAGGCGGATGCCGCATTGTTGAAGACGCGCATGGCGCAGGCCAGTGAGCGGGTTGAGGCGTTGATGGGGAGTCTGCCTTAGTGCAGGTTAAGTAACAAGATGAGCGAAATCAAAGGCGTTGATGTCAATATTATGGGGCGTGATTTCACGGTGTCGTGTACCGATGAAGAGCGTCCAGGATTGATTAACGCGGTTAATTTTTTAGATAAGAAAATGCGCGATATTCGCGATAGCGGCAAAATTATTGGCGTTGAACGTATCGCAATTATGGCAGCACTTAATTTATCTCATGAGCTACTGAATAGTAAAAGCGGCAATGTAGACGTGGGTGACTTTAAGCGTAGAATCATCAAAATGCAGGATGATATTGATAAGGTTTGCGCAATAAAATAAATGTCAGCGTGTCATCCAAAGTACGTGCAAAAGTAGAGTAGAATCATCTCAATGCTGATGCAAATAGTTCCTCTAGCTATTTGACATCCGCCCATCTGTTAGTTTTACAATAGATATTATACGTTTTTAAAGTTTGTTCTCTGCGGTGCGGTTTAGGCTATTAATTCCTTGAACTAGTTTATAGCATCGGTTTTGGTCATTCGAGTTGTTGTGTGCGCGCCCCGTAACTCTCCGTGAGTTATTGCTCTTAATGAGTAAGCGGGTGTACCTAATGCGCTCTAGGCTTTTACCACTTGAGCCTTTTTTGGTTCAGGATGCTGGCTTAGGCTGTATCCGTAGGGAACTCCCATTTTTATTCTGTAAACTCAGACCGTGTCAAATTCAACTCTTGTGTAAGGGCGAGTATGCGCTATTGGCTAATGAAATCTGAACCCTCTGATGTGTCTATTGATGATCTGGCAGGCTTCGAAAATCAAACCGTAGATTGGTACGGTATACGCAACTACCAAGCCAGAAACTTCATGCGTGACCAAATGAAGGTCGGTGATGGCGTATTCTTTTATCATTCTAATTGTGATGTGCCTGGCATTGCCGGCATTGCTGAAGTCAGTAAACTGGCTTACCCAGATAGGCTGCAGTTTATTGCAGGGCACAAATATTTTGACCCTAAATCCACACCGGAAAATCCACGTTGGTTAAATGTGGATGTAAAGCTGGTACGTAAAACACGCTTGCTTAGCCTAAAGGAACTGCGAGAGTATCCCGAGCTTGCCAATATGCGTATCTTGCAGCGTGGTAATCGTTTGTCGATTACGCCTGTAGACCCCAAAGAGTGGGACTTTATTAATGGAAAGTTAAAATAAAAAAGCCCCGTTATAGGGGCTTTTTTATTGCTCAAATTTACTGAGAATTAGGTCGTGTAGTTTGTACTTAGCTTATTGAACCGCAGTATCTAAGCTACCCATAGACTTAGGGTAAGTGACGATACCCCAAGGCATTTTCTTATTTTCAACTTGTTTGCTGACTTCCAGTTTTTCTACGTCAATCACAAATACGGCATCTGATTTACCGCAAGCCAATAAAATCTCTTTGTCGTCTGGCGTGAAGCTAAAATGCCAGCAACGATTGCCTGTAGGGATGTCTTTAACTTTCGCAAAAGATTTGGCATCGTACACTTCTAAAGTTTTAGCCTTGTTTGCTGCAACAAAAATGCGCTCACCTTTACGGTCGTAGGCAATACCATAAGGGGTTGCGCCAGTATCAACGGTGCGCAATACCTTGAAGTTTTTGTTCATTACCATAAACTTATTGCCATACTCTAGTGTCACCAAGTAGGTTTTGCCATCTGGCGAGACTTTCACGCCACGCGGGCGATCACCATACTCGTGCGTTTTAATGGTTTTAAGTAGTTTTCCGGTCTTCATGCTATGCACGGTAACGGTGTTGTCAGCTTCGTTAGTGATAATGAGTTGTTTACCATCTTTACTAAACTCAACACCTTCAGTTTCAGGGCCGCCAACAATTTCACGTACTTTTTTGCCTAGTTTTAAATCGATAATGCCAATGCGTGCTAGCTCTTTGTCATCATCTGCTTCTTCTTTTACGGCAGCAATTGCTGCCGCAGAGCCTGGTACTGGTGGTGGTCCACCTTTTGCGCTTGGTTCATAAGATACAAATGCAAAGTTGCCTTTTACACGTACAAATTCAGGGTTCTTACCGACTGGGATTTGTTTTATTACCTCATTGGTTGCAGTATCGATAATAGAGACGCTACCATTTTCGCGTGTTGCTACAATCAATTGTTTTCCGTCATCACTGACCGCTAGGCCGCGAGGGCCATCGGCTTTGACGTCAATATCAGTTGTTGGTGTGAGTGTGTTTAGGTCAATCACCGATACGCCACCATCTTGATTAGACACATAAGCCTTGCCGCGATCGGCGGCATTTGCGCCTCCACTCAGACTTATGCCAATGGCTGTAGCAATGATTAAATGCATTAATTTCATTCTTTAATTCTCCTTGGAGGCTTTGTTTGTTGCCTGATTGTTGTGATTATTGGGTATGTTCAAAAAGTTTTAGTTCAATGATGTTGCGTGTTTTAATTGCTAAAATGAACTAAGCAAGATGTATGCTTGGAATATTCGCTATATAAAACAACCGATTGGTGTAAATTCCATATTTTTTCGGTTGAAAACAACCTTGTCTTGGTTGTAAATGCCAATGTGTAACCATTTAGAAAAACTCAATGTCGCCTTCTTTGTTATTTTCTTGCAGACTGCCATTGGCAATGAGTTGCTCATAATTGCAATTACGATTGCGGCCATTGTTTTTCGCAAAGTAGAGCGCTGTGTCTGCGCGATCAATGAGCTTGCTGGAAATTTCGTCTGCAGAAATCGCGGTATATCCAGCACTTGCAGTGACTTTTCCTATCTGAGGAAAGTTAAAGTTGCTTATTTTTAATCTGAAACGCTCAAGAACAGACTCTATATCAGGCGGATTTGTGCATTGAAATACACCAACAAACTCTTCACCACCAAAGCGGAATAGCATATCTGTATCGCGAAATGATTGCGTCATTAACTGTGAGAATAACAGCAAGACTTCATCACCAATCAGGTGACCAAATGTATCGTTTACATTCTTAAAATGATCAATATCGAAAATAGCTAGGAAATAATGATGATATACCATGTCATCTTTACGCTTCGATGATTGGCTGATCTGTGAGAGCACTTTATTGATTTTCTGTTCAAAGCTTTTGCGATTAAGTAGGCCTGTTAATGTGTCACGCTCGTTGTCGTGATTGAGCCAGGTGAAATTCTGGAACATCTGTAACAGCATGCGAATGGATATTTGCTGCTGCGGATCTTCAATTGCAGATGTGATTGCAACTATGGCAATAGCCTGATGCGTCGCACTTTTTAAAGGATATAAGTGTAAAAAAGTGCCATCGTCTGATAAGTAGGAGTGGTACTCACCAGATTTAAAGCCGTTTGCTAGATTTTGCTTGAGTGAGGGTGGTAAATTGTCGCTCTCGACTTCTTTGCCAATTACAGTGTTAGAGAAATGCTGTTTTTCTAAATCGACCGCATGGTAAATGGTTATTGTAGGTTGGCCGTGCTCATTGTCTTCCAGTGTAATCAGGTCGAGTAAAGTCTGCGCTAACAGCTTTTCAAGTTCAATTTGATCACGCTCACTAGTGAGTTCTACGAGATGGCTTAGCAGCGTATGTAAAATAGTTGAGTGCATGTTTGAAGTTGTTCTCAATCTATTTTTTCCTGCTAGCCAGTGTAAAAGACTAAATTTACCCTAAAAACAGCTTGTATGCAGGATTTTCAGTTTCATCCCAGTATGGATAGCCCAAATTATTTAAAAATTCATGAAATTCCGTAGTGTCATCAGGGGGCACTTGCATGCCGACTAGCACTCGGCCAAAATCTGCGCCGTGGTTACGGTAATGGAATAAGCTGATGTTCCAGTCATGCCCCATTGTGTCTAGAAACTTCATCAGCGCGCCGGGTTTCTCTGGAAACTCAAATCTGAAGACTTTTTCATTTTTTGCTTGTGGCGCATGGCCGCCTACTAAGTGCCGTAAATGCAGCTTGGCAACTTCATTATCCGTCAGATCTAGAGCAGGTAATCCTTGTGCCTGCAATGAGGCGACTAGTTTGGCTGGCTCTGTAGGGTCTGAAATGGTTACGCCTACAAAGATATGTGCTTTTTTCGGGTCTGAATAACGATAGTTAAACTCGGTAATGTTGCGGTCGCCTAGTAAGTGGCAAAAGGTTTTAAATGCACCAGGTTTTTCAGGAATGGTCACGGCTAGTACCGCCTCACGCTTCTCGCCAATTTCTGCGCGTTCTGCAATAAAGCGCAAGCGGTCGAAATTCATGTTTGCACCAGAGGCAATTGCTACCAAAGTTTCATTTTTCAGCTGATTGCGTTTGGCATATTCTTTGGCGCCAGCAACAGCCAATGCGCCTGCGGGCTCTAAAATGCTACGCGTATCTTCAAAGACGTCTTTAATGGCGGCGCAAATAGCGTCGTTATCCACGACAATCATTTCATCAACATACTGTTGGCACAGTGCGAAAGTGTGTTTACCCACTTGCTTGACGGCAGCGCCATCGGCAAACAGCCCGACCTGCTCTAGCATTACACGCTCGCCTTTTTTAAGCGACTCTGTCATCGCTTCGGCATCGCGTGCTTCTACACCAATGATTTTGATTTCTGGGCGAACGGCTTTAATGTAAGCGGCAATACCAGCGATTAATCCACCGCCACCTACGCAGCAGAATATTGCATGGATAGGCTCTGGATGCTCATTCAAAATCTCCATCGCAATGGTGCCCTGGCCGGCAATGACATCAGGGTCATCGTAAGGATGTACGAACGTGAGGTCTTCTGATTGTTCAAGCTCAAGCGCACGGGTGTAGGAGTCCGAATAGCTATCGCCGAACAGCACAACTTCGGCGCCACGGCTTTTTACGGCATTAATCTTAATTTGCGGCGTAGTGGTCGGCATGACAATGACTGCACGACAGCCTAATTTCTGTGCGCTAAGTGCTACGCCTTGCGCATGGTTGCCCGCGCTTGCAGCAATCACACCTTTTGCTAATACATCGGCAGGTAAGCTGGCCATTTTGTTATAGGCGCCACGCAACTTAAACGAGAATACTGGCTGCATATCTTCGCGTTTGAGTAGCACATTGTTTTGTATGCGCTTGGATAAGTTAGGTTGCAACTCAAGCGGCGTGATTTTGGCTACGTCGTACACGCGCGAGTTTCTTATTTTATTTAAATAATCGTTGATGCTGAGTAATGCGTCATTCATGAGTATGTTCGGATGCTTTTGGCAATTTTCAATCATTGCCATGCGGTGTATAGTGATAGATGTTCGTAATTATAAAGAAAATATAAGGGTTTAAGTAAATGGCTTATACACAAGATGAATTGAAGCAACAAGTAGCAAAAGCAGCAGTTGAGTATGTAAAAGGCGGTATTATTGGCGTGGGTACTGGTTCAACGGCCAATTTCTTTATTGAAGAGCTGGCTAAAGTAAAGCATAAAATTGAAGGGACTGTTGCGAGTTCTGAAGCGACAGCCCAACGCTTGCGTGCGCATGGCATTGAAGTGTTTGACCTCAATAGCGTTGATGGCATGGATATTTACGTAGATGGCGCAGACGAAATCACCGAGCATCTGCACATGCTAAAAGGCGGTGGCGGGGCATTAACGCGTGAGAAAATCGTTGCCGCTTGTGCCAAACAATTTATCTGTATTTGTGATGAGACTAAATACGTACCAGTTTTAGGTAAGTTTCCACTGCCTGTTGAAGTGTTGCCGATGGCAAGAAGCTATGTTGCGCGTGAGTTGGTGAAATTAGGCGGGCAACCAAAGTTGCGTGATTTCAAGACAGACAATGGTAATGTGATTTTAGATGTGCATGGTTTAACCATTACCGACCCTATTGCTATGGAAGCAAAAATCAATCAAATCGTTGGTGTGGTCACGAATGGCTTGTTTGCTGCACGTCCGGCAAATGTGTTGTTGTTAGCTACCGCTGATGGTGTTAAAACTTATAAAAAATAAAGTGGTCAATTAATTAGAGCAATGGCGATAAATTGGAATGTAGCCTGAAATATTGTTGTCATATTTATACGTTATTGTTCTAGCTAAATATTATCATTAGCAATTGCTACGATTAAAAATTCACAAGGAATCAACATGCCATCTGAACATACCTTTAAGCAATACGATGCCGAATTAGAGGCCGTGCGCGGCAAAGTGCTTGAAATGGGCGGCTTAGTCGAGCAGCAAATTGTGAGCGCACTGGAAGCGTTAGTAAAATTAGACCAAAATCTAGCTAAAGAAGTGATGGCAAA
>JAZJYS010000047.1:0-8103 GCA_040390265.1 Pseudomonadota bacterium
CCTGCGTTGTAAAAAATATTGAAATCAGGCTGATTGAAAATATCCAGACTATGGCTAATGTTATGTGAAGCACTCAGGTGTATTTCTGCAAGAATCAGCGGCTTGGCGCGGTCAGATAAGATGCGCAGCAAAGCTTTATCCTGAATGATGACAAAGCCCCAAGGCTCTTGATGCATGGCAGTTGGCGCACGTACTGCCGCTTCCAGCAAGTTGCGAATAGTGCCTGAATCGACCTTGTCTGCCTTATAGTGACGCACAGATCGTCTCGCCAGAATGGTTTCAAAAACATTCATCTCTACTTTTGGCAATGGCATCATCTGAGTCACCTCCACATATTCTTGGAATAACATTGTTGATTTGCACAGTATCAAGAATCAGATAGTCAGGTAATCCGCGCGAACACGTATAGGTATGAAAAAACAGCGTACAAGCTGAGAATGTTGCTGGGGAGGGGAATGCTGAATACTGTCTACGCTAGCGCGCAGGAGAATCTAAATTGACCGTTTATCCACATTAAAAGACGGGGGCAAGCGTTTATCTCTCTAGACAGTTAGTTATTTAAACCACTCTCATGCGCAATCCTTGCCAAGTCCAGCAGATTGGTTGCGCCGGTTTTAAACATTATTTTTGACTTATGTATTTCTACAGTGCGATGACTGATCCCCAGATGGCGGGCGATTTCTTTATTCGGGTAGCCTTGAATCGCCAGCATCATTACGTCCTGCTCTCTATCAGTGAGTTCGGCAAGACGTGATTGTGCATCTTTATGATTTGCACTTTGCTGCAATATCTTTTCAGACTCCTGAATCGCGGCACGCACTGAATTTAACAACCTCTCACGTGTTACTGGCTTGGTCAGAAAGTCAACGGCACCCGCTTTCATGGCTTTGACACTCATAGGAATATCGCCGTGACCCGTCAGAAAAATAACTGGCATCAAAATATTGCGCTTGCTTAATGCGTCTTGAAGTTGCATACCATCCATACCCGGCATTCTGATATCAATAACCGCACAACCAAAGCGCTCAGCCTGACACGCAGCAAGAAAGCTTTCAGCGCTGCCATAAGCTTTAACCGCGATATTTTCCTGTGCGATCATCAGCGTTAACGAATCACGTATGGCGGCTTCATCATCCACAATAAAAACAATAGCATCAGAAATATTCATCATATCAATAGCCTCATTGTGTAAATCCTATATCAAAGCATACACGACATCTAAGTACTAAATCTCAAGGAGCAAAAGGTATCGTGAAATGGAATGTGGCACCATTGCTGGTGTCAGGGTCAAGCCAGAGCTGCCCACCATTCGCTTCAGTGAGCGCACGACTAATCGCCAAGCCCATGCCGATACCTGTTGGCTTAGTCGTGAAAAATGGCTCAAAAACACGACCAGCTATTTCACGATCAAGACCCGGACCATTATCCTGCACAGTGACATGTGCCATATTTACTTCAGGATTGGTACGTACCGTGATTGAAATAGGCGAGGAGGGCATTTTTGCACCACGCATCGCCTCAACGGCGTTTCTTAGCAAATTGACTAACACCTTTTGTATTTGAATTCGATTACCAATCACAAGGGGTATGTTTGGGTCTAAATGTAGTTTGGGGTTAAAAGCACCATAACCATTATTTTTGGCAATGCCAAGCGCCTCTTTCACCACCTCATTAATATTGAGCCTTGTTTTAACCAAATCGCCTTTTTGTAAAAAAGCCAGCAACTCATGCAAGCTTTGTCCTGCGCGTTGAGATTGCTCGACACAACCTTTGAGAGCACGTTTTAGATTATCTGGATATATGGTGTCACTTTCTAAAACATGCAGCGCAACTTCACTATAAGCAGAAATTGCAGCTAAAGGCTGATTCAACTCATGCGCAATAGCAGAAACGGTTTGTGCTGCGACTTGTTGAGTAAACAACGTTTCTGTTTCGGCGCGATGATCCTGCATTTTTTTCTCAAACGACTTATGCTCTGTGATATCTCGCGCTACACCGACAAGGCGTGTTGCGTGTCCATCTTCAAAATGCATTTGACCTATTGCTGAAACCCAGCGCTCAGAGCCATCATGCAGATTAGTAACACGATACTCTGCATTAAATTCGCCATTGCCGGCGATGTCTATGGCACGATCAAGCGCAGCCAGTCTAGCTGCGCGATCATCGGGATGTATGGCAGTCAAAAATCGTTTATAGCTGACTGACTCATTAGTTTCAGCCCCCCAAAGCTCACGCATTTTTTCATCCCAATGCAGCACATTATGATTTGCATCAAAATCAAATACTCCTAATCCTGCGGCTTGTTTGGCGAGTCGTAGCCTTTCTTCACTGACTCTCAATGCCTCTTCTGCTGCACGGCGTCGGTCAGTAGGGTAGAGCGTGACCAAGGTAAAAAGCTGTTCTTTGGTATGGATGGGGCTTAGCGCAATATCGACAGAGATTTCTTGGCCATCACGCCTGAGTGCAAAAAGCACTTTGCCGCTACCCATTGCACGCTGTTCTGGCTTGCGTGAGTATGCGGCCATAAAGTCCATGTGATGGTCACGATAACGCAATGGCATCAGCGCGCTAACGTCTAGGCCGCAGATATCCGCTTCAGGATACTCAAGCAGTTCTTGTGCGGCAACATTGGCTAAAACCACGTGCCCCGTAGCATCAATCAATAACATGGCATCTGCTGCCACATCAAATAGCGCCTGAAAACTTAAGTCTTTAAGTGATTGGGTCAATGCATATTCCCCTCAACTTGTTTGTTTGACTAAACCAGCTACACGTTAAGTCTACGATGAAAAGTCAACCTATGTCTATCAATCTCAGTGTCAATAAGGGTTAACCCTTACGTGTTCACACGAATATTTTTATTGGACTAAGTCAAGTAGATTGCACACATCGACGGTAAATACAGAGTGATTCACATAGACCCTGTATCAATGCCGTGAGATAGAGAGTGTTGCAATAGGTAATTTTTTATAACCGAGGAGAAATAACATGAAAAACCTATATTTAGGATTTCAACGTTTTGTAAATGATGAAGAAGGTGTGACAGCCATTGAATACGGCCTAATTGCAGCACTGATTGCCGTTGTGATTATCGCTGCTGTAACAACCACAGGTACACGGGTCTGCGAAACATTCAGATCAGTTGCTACAGGTCTTGGCGGTACTCCAGCAGCCTGCCCATAGTTGTAGTTATGGCAAACGTAGTCTTGATGATAATCGTTGAGATGTAATAGTGATAAACACTTTACTTAAAACCGTACGTCATCAAGATTGCGTTCTTGGCTAGCTGTTTAGATGAAGCTGTTACCAATAAATATTTTGTGTTGATGAAAGAGTTATATGACACCGAACCTGATGGGATTATTAGCGTTAGCACCTTTGTTAGTGCTGCTACTGTTGATTACCTTACAAGATATTCGCAGTCATCGCATACCGAATAAGTTGGTGTTGGCAGGTGTGATATTCGGGCTAAGTTTTAACGGACTACTGCCAGAAGGCTTGGGGTTTAACAGTTATATACCAGGTGGGTTAGGGTTATTGGCAGCATTACAGGGTTTATGTATTGGGCTGCTGATATTGCTACCTTTGTACTGGTTACGTGCCATGGGTGCAGGTGATGTGAAGCTAATGGCGATGGTAGGTGCTTTTCTTGGGCCGCATGATGTATTAGGGGCTTTGCTGGCAACATTTGTGGCTGGCGGTGTAATGGGTCTAGTCATTGTTTTTTGGTCACGGCAATTTGGTCAATTGATACAGAACCTGAAATTTATGTTGCTAGGTGGCATGGTGAAAATGAGTGTAGGACAACCGCCAAGGATGGGTGATTTACCCGTGTCGGTAGGCAAGATGCCTTATGCAGTAGCAATAACAGTGGGGACATTGAGCTACCTAGTCTGGCAGCGATTGATGTAAATGATGTGGTTAGCATCTATAAATAAATGATAACAGTAGACATCTTTAAGTGAATAAATCAAATGTAACGAACAGATATAACTAAGAAAAATCGAATAAGAAAAGAGAAGCTAATAATGAAAACAAGGCTTACAGATCGAATGGAAATGGTGAGTGAAGAACGGCGCCATGCGCAACTACCATCACAACCGCGTACCATTGAAGAAACTGGTCTTGGTTTCCAATTTCTTGTAGAACTACTCACCAAGGCAATGTTCCTGCGTGGACAGATGCGATTGGTGGATCTAGTTACATATTCCAAACTTTCCGTTGCTGTATTAGAGCCTCTTCTAGCACACATGCGTGCAGAGCGCATGTGTGAAGCAACACGCAGCAGCGAAGCCGAAACCGCGATTGCCTACACATTAACTGAGCTAGGCCGTCTGCGGGCAGAAGATTACCTGCGTAAAAATCAATATGTGGGACCTGCGCCAGTAAGCTTGCCAGCCTACATTAAGCAAGTGCGCGAGCAATCTATTGCCAATATGCAGGTGACACGCGAACAATTGTCCAAAGTGTTTAGCGGCCTAGTGATTAAAGAAGGCATCCTCAAGCAATTCGGTGCCGCAATGAACTCTGGCCGCGCTATTTTTGTGTACGGCCCAGCAGGTAGCGGCAAAACCTTTATCGCAGAACATCTGGCAGGCCTGCTCACTGGCGACGTTGCAATACCCCATGCAATTGTGGTGGATAACGAAGTGATTCAAGTATTTGATCCACTCACCCATGAGTCATTGCTCCCTCTAAATGCAGATGGCAATGGTTCACCTGGCCTTGATCGCAGAATGTCATCCGATGCACGCTGGGTTGCATGCCATCGCCCAGTGATTAAAACTGGCGGTGAATTAACCCTTGCCATGCTTGATTTAGATTTTGATGAAAGTGCCAGATTTTATCAAGCACCACCTCAAGTAAAAGCCAATAACGGACTGTTAATTATTGATGACTTAGGTCGGCAATTAGCGCCAGCAATCGACATTATGAACCGTTGGATTGTGCCGCTTGACCGCCATGTGGATTACTTGGCGCTACACACCGGTAAAAAATTCATGCTGCCGTTTGATGTAATTGTGGTGTTTTCCACCAATTTACCGCCAAGCAAACTGGCTGACGAAGCCTTTTTAAGACGCCTTGGCTACAAGATTTATGTTGGCCCACTGAGTGAAGATGAATACCAAGTCATCACCCAGCAGGTATGCAATGAGTTGCAGATTCCATTTAGCAGAGAAGGGTTCAATTATTTGCTACATGAGCATCATTACAAGAGCGGCAAGCCTTTATCGGCCTGCATTCCACGAGACATATTAGAGCAACTTAGAGATATTGCGCGTTATGAAGGAAAGCCTGCGGAAATGACCAGAGAATTGCTGGATTGGGCTTGGAATAACTATTTTACGCATGATTAGCGGATGTTGATAAGCATGGATATTAAAGGGGATCACAAATGAAAAACACAAGAGCTTTACTGATGATTGTCGTTTCGATTGCCATCGGGTTAGGTGCGGTTGTTTTAGCCTCACGCTGGATCTCGCAACAAGCAAAAGTGGCCTCAAGCAAAGTTGTGGTTGCAGCCATTGATATTGATTTAGGTTCGCCACTCAACCCGCAGATGATGAAGCTTGCCAACTGGCCTAAAGGTAGTGAGCCTACTGGTGCAACCGATGATATTAAAACTTTGGATACACGCGTAGTGAAAACCAGCATATTGCGTGGCGAGCCTATTTTGGAATCTAAATTAGCGCCGCTAGGTGCAACAGGTGGTCTCTCAGCCGTGATTAATCAAGGCAATAGAGCCATGACCGTACGTGTAAATGACGTGGTTGGTGTCGCTGGTTTCGCTTTACCAGGTAACTACGTAGATATCGTGGTCAACACCGAGGACGAAACCGCCAAGGCAGAGAACGTCAACAAGAGCATCTCCAAGATTGTGCTTGAGCACATTCTGGTGCTGGCAGTCGCGCAAGAACAAAGCCGCGATGAAACCAAGCCAAAAGTAGTCAATGCGGTGACGCTAGAAGTTAGCCCGATGCAGGCCGAAAAACTTGACCTTGCCCGTAGCGTAGGCAGCTTGTCACTGGTGTTGCGTAATCAGGTTGATACCAGCTTGATTAGTACCACTGGCTCCACTAAGAAAGATCTGCTTAATCGCACAGAGCAACCTGTAGCGACAGCAGCACAGCCAGAAGTGAAGGCTGAGATGAAAACAGAAGTGAAAAAGGTAGCGGCTTATAAACGCCCCACAACGCGTAAGTCTGCAGTAAAGACCGAGTCTCTTGATCGTGTTGAAGTGATTCGCGGCACAGTTAAGACCGTTGAGGAGTTTAAGCCAAGTAGCGTAAGCAGTGAATAGCGGATGCGCAATAGATAGCTTCAGGATGAGATTTTGAAATATGAGATTTCCAAATGTGAGATTTATAGATACGACTTTTACTGCATGCATCAGGTGCTACCTGACCTACTAAAGGTCGATTTGAAAGCGAAATTGGATAATGCCAGGGAGAATTAACATGAACGAGTTAAAAAATGCAATCAGCCACTTCTCTCACCATCATGGAGAATTACATGGTGATAAGTCACTTGGCTGTAAATTACTTGCCGCGACATTAGGCATCGCACTAATCACTAGCGCGCCGTTATACGCAGCAGACCCGGCAACCACTGATACAGTCAAGGCTCAACCTGCTAAAAAAGCAGTCAGAAAAGCAGTTAAGGCCGCGCCAAAGAAACCAGCCAGTGTGATTACTGCATCAACTGATCTTATCAGCATGGACCTTGCGCTTGGGCAATCTCACCTCATCAGGCTACCTACAGGCGAGAGCCTGCAAAAAGTGAAGGTCGACGACGATAAAGTGGTGCAGGTTGAAGTCACCAGCCAAAGAGAGGTGGTGATACATGCCAAATCAGCAGGCTCGACATCTGTCATGATCTGGAAAAAATCAGGACAGATTACTGTGTTGAATGTGAATGTTTCTGGCATCACAGCAGATAAAAATGCAGCCATCTTACAAAGTAAATTGCAACAAATATTACCTAATGAAAAAGGTATCAAAGTCAGCACGGCAGCAGATTCACTGGTGTTGACCGGCATTGTTTCTGATGCGGTGAAAGTGGATAAAGCCATGGCGCTGGCTGAGGCTTATGGCGGCAAGGACAAAGACAAGAAAGTCATCAATATGCTGCAAGTCGCAGCACCACAGCAAGTCATGCTTGAAGTAAAAATGGCCGAAGTCTCTAAAAACCTGCTTGATAAGTTAGGTGCGCAATTTAATGCCTCACGTAACAATGGTGGTGTGGCGTATGCGATAGCGGCTGGCTTTTTGAGCTTAACTGGGGCAAACCCGTTATCACCAGGTGGGCTGGTGACCATTACGCATGGCAGTACATCCATTAAAGTGGATGCCGAAGATAAAGACGGTATCGTCAAGATACTGGCTGAACCTAACATCATCGCCATTAGTGGGCAAGAGGGTAGTTTCTTAGCTGGTGGTAAGCTATTTATTCCAGTACCGCAAACAGGTGTCGGCGGGGCATCCACCATCACACTTGAAGAGAAAGAGTTTGGTGTTGGCCTTAAATTCACGCCAACCGTCCTTGAGGATGGGCTCATCAACTTAAGAGTCGCACCAGAAGTTTCAGAGTTATCACAAAGTGGTACAGAAGTGGTTGCCGGTGCTGGCCGTAGTGTATTGCCATCATTTGTTACCAGACGCGCATCAACAACGGTGCAACTGCGTGATGGACAAAGCTTTGCGATTGCTGGCCTGATTAAAAACAACGTCACCGAAACTATCAGACGCTTTCCTGTCTTGGGCAATATTCCAATTCTTGGTGCCTTGTTCCGCAGTAGTGAGTTCCAGAACGATAAAACCGAGCTCATTTTTGTGGTGACACCACGTTTGGTTAAACCGTTACCACCAGATTATGCATTGCCTACTGATAGCTTCGTGCAACCAGATAAAAAGGACTTTTTCCTGAACGGAAATCTGGAGGGTAAACCAGCTGAGCCAGATGCGCCAAAAGATAATGCTCCAGCACCACAACCGGGTGCCGTCGTTCCAGAGCAGCCAGCCACCAAAGATGGCTTTGAGATGAAATAGGGAGATGATCATGCACACATCAATATTTAAGTTCACTTTAACGGCTTTATTTGCA
>JAZJYS010000047.1:8203-10371 GCA_040390265.1 Pseudomonadota bacterium
TGTTGTGGGGTGGATAGTGCTCAGTCTCGGGCGATAGAAGCGGCTGGTGCAAATAAATACGACTTGAACTCTACAGCCCTAGTGATCACCGCGGCTAATCTGAGTGTTGGCAGTTGTCCTGATGACGGTTGTATGGTGCCAATAAGCAGTGTTACTTCAGATGCTTTGGCGGCAGACAAGACTTTCTTGAAAGTGGATACAAGTAATCGTAATTTTAATGCATGGTTTTCAAGAGTATGGAACATCCTGCAAACGCAGACCTTTGGTTTGGCTGTGGCAGGTAAGTACGAAGTTGATGTAGCACCTATCGCTATATGTAGACAACCAGACCCAGGCACCATCAATGAATTGGGATTCGAGCGAGGTGTCGCTTATCAAGTGAGCAAATTCAACCCAATAGGCCCTGGCACGATGTATTGGATTGACCCAGAGTCAAACACTCCTGGCGTCTGTCCCGTTACCAACACAAGTGGCACGTTGCCTTATATTTGCGCAGGTAAAACAGCATTTACACCTGTTGTCGGGCAAACCGTAAATACCAATACAGGGGTTTCAGATCCACAACTTGAGGCGCTTGACTCAAGGTTTGATGTGTTCAACACCAAAAATAAATGTGATGTAACTACAGCTCCACCTGATAGAAATATTAAGGAATATCTCTATAACGATGGTGCAAATGGCTCTCCATCAAAATGGATGCAACCAGACCCAGTACAACAAAGTATTACTCCAGTTGATACTGCAACTAATGGCACATGCCTAGGTAAACCGTGCAAACCAAAACCTTACACTATCCCTAGAACCTTCAGTGATTATGGTGTGCTGTGGTCAGGCTTTAGACCTGCAGGTAAAGTCACTACGGACTGGCCAACTTTATATAGCGGTGGCACTGCCACAAGCTACCCAGAACCATCGCCTTACGCTCAAACCAGTGGCAACTTCTTTTTGGCACCGTCTCATCCATCAAGACCAGGAAGGCGTGTACTCAATATGATAATCCTAGAGTGTTTATCTGCGGGCGGCGTTTGCAGACCAGCAGTAGTACTGGGTGTGGGAAAGTTTCTGATGCAAAAAAAGGCAAATACGCCATCAGATAAAGAGTTATACGTTGAATTTGGTGGGTTGTTGCCAACCCCTTTACCAACCAGTGACATCAAGCTGTATAGATAATCATGAAAACAATTATCTCAAACATTAAAGACAAGTTAAACCGAGCGAACCAACGTGGTGCGGCCGCTATTGAATTTGCTTTGCTACTCATCCCATTGATGATGATTGTGACTGGCATCATCGAGTTTGGCAGGGCGTTCTGGTATTACGATGCTTTGACAAAGAGTACACGTGATGCTGCTCGATTTCTTTCTAACGCAAGGGTCAGTACAGCCGTGGCCATTGACGCCACCTTAAAAGATCAGGCGAGAACCATCGTGGTCAATGCCGCAACCTTGGCACAAGTACCAAGTTTTACGACTGGTGATGTAGATGTAGATTGTGATCCTGATTGTGACGCACCCACTTACGTCACGGTGAGCATTAATGCTTACCCTATGACCATTGGTGGCTGGATTCCAGTGTTTATTCCAACGGGTGCTACCACTTGGGACACGACTTTTTCACCTTATACCACCATGCGTTATATGCGTTAAGGAGATGGTGATGCTGAAAACAATAAAAACAATGCACAACAAACCCAGCCAGCAACAGGGCGTGGCAGCCGTCGAGTTTGCCATTATTGCCATGCTGTTATTCACGATACTGTTTGGCATTTTTGAGTTCGGGCGCTTGTTTTATGTGTACAACTCGGTGCAGGAAGTCACACGCCGCGCTGCGCGTGAGGCCGTCGTAAGATGGGCAGATACCGCGAGCCAAGATGCAGCAAGAAGTTTGGCATTATTTGGTGGTGCCAGCCTGCCTGCTGGCGCTGAGATTACCGCAGCTAACATTAATATTGACTATCTAACCGCGAGTGGAGGTGACCCAACGCCTTTCCCTGCTAGCCCGGCAGACAACATTGCAGCATGCTTAAGTGGACCGGATGGCTGCATTGCATTTGTACAAGTATCAATAGTGGGGGCAAATTACATACCAATGAGCGGGTTATTCCCATTTTTATCAGTGCCTATCCCAGCATCAACTGTCACGATGCCAGCTGAGAGCATGGGTTACGC
>JAZJYS010000048.1:0-2824 GCA_040390265.1 Pseudomonadota bacterium
AGTGGCAAGGTGAGAAAGTTCACAAAGAACGACCATGTTGCCAGCGGTGCCAGAAAAAACAGCAGGCTAGACGTGACGATAATCATGGCAAAAAATACCACCCACGCCACGGTCACTCGGTGCGCATAACGCACGTGCTCTGGCGGTAGCGCGCCATTGTTGATGATTTCGGCAAAATGTTCGCATAAGGGTTTGCGTCCTTGTTGCAGGGTGCGGCCGAAAGTGGCTAATAGAGCCGCCATCAGGCCGACATCTTGCAACCAGAACACAAGGCCCGTGTGTTGCCTGATGAGCGGCCAAGTTAGCCAAGAGGCAAGGCAGGCTATCAATAATGTGCTGATGCCGATTAAGCGTGACTGGGTGTTCCAGGCAAAGGTTGCAACTATCAGAAGTATTGGCGCTAAGGCGAGTATGGCGCCGAGTATGCTGCCAGCGTCAGAGGTGTTGACGTGGTGCACTAACACGGCATAAGTCACAATTACCGCTGTTATTCCTAGGCCGCGTGCAATGTGAATGGCGCTGGACATGCTTTAATTAGAGATTACTTTGTTTTGTGCGTAGCAACATAGTCAGTTAAGTTACGCAGCGAGCTGAAAATGCGGTGGTTATCTTCGCTATCGGCCTTGAGTTGCAGGCCGTAGCGTTTGGAAATCACCAGCGCCACCTCAAGAATATCAATGGAGTCCAGACCAAGACCGTCACCATAGAGCTGCGCATCCGGGTCGATTTCAGCTGCGGTTGTGTCCAGATTTAATGCCTGTACCATCAATTCGGCAATTTCAAGTTGTAAGGTTGGATTGTTTTCTAGCATGATTGTCTTTTGTAAAATGAGTGCATTCTGTTTGAGCGCTCATTGGGTTACGTAGCCTTATATTATAAGTGGACTTGCTGCATTCTCGTAGCCGTTTTTGTGGCTAAGAATATTGCTCGTGGCAGCATGCTCTAGCGCGTTGTAATGTAGTATGTGAGGCAAAGTATTTAAATATCAATAGGATAAAGGTAGGCCTGTGTATAAATTTTTAATGATTTTAGTGTTAGCTACGTTATCAACCGAGGCTGCGGCGGAATGGACGATGATTCAAACCAATGATAATGGCAATATGTATATCGACTTCGACAGCGTACAAAAATCGGGGGATTTGATTACCGTATCTACCTTGAATGACTATTACAGCCCGCAACAAAAACGCGAGTTGTCGTCGCAATGGAGTGAGTTGCATGACTGCAAAAACAAGAAATTTAAAGCGCTCGCAATCAATTACTACGCTGAAAATATGGGGCAGGGCGCGCTTGTTGAGGCATTCAAATTGAATGCGGCAGAAACTGCATGGTCTGACGTGGTGCAGTATAGCGTAGGCGAACTTAAGGCCAATGTGATTTGTAGCCGATAACGCCACATTGCTGGTAGCACCTCGGTGTTATCGGCTTTGTTTATGTGCTTATTGCAACTCAAGTTGCTGGTGTATCGCATTCACGGCATCAGGCTCGCCACGCACCCGAAAAAAGGTGCCGTCATCTTCTGAGCGCTCTTCTAGCACCTGACAGGTGGCGTAGATTGCACCACGTAGTTGTTGTGTAGACCATGGCAAAAAGAGTTCGGTTTCAACCAGATCTTGCTGAAAATACGCAACGATTTTCTGGTGTAGTTTTGCCACTTCTTCTGGGCGGCGCGCGCTCATCACCACGCAATCTGGATACTTGGCGCGTAAGAAGGCTTCCTGTTCGGCTTGCGCAGCGGCATCGCCCACGTGGTCAATCTTGTTAAACACGCGGATGCGCGGCACATCATTTGCGCCAATCTCTTCAAGCACTTCATCGGTCACTTCAAGCTGGCGCACAAAGCCGGGGTCGCTGGCATCAATTACGTGCAGCAGTAGCGAAGCATCCAGCGCTTCGTCTAGTGTAGATTTGAACGAGGCAACAAGGCCGTGTGGCAGATTTTTAATGAAACCAACCGTGTCACTGACCAGCACGCGTGGCACGCTTTCTGGGTAAAGGGCGCGCACAGTGGTGTCCAGCGTGGCAAACAGTTTATTCGCAACTAGCACTTCGCTGCCAGTGAGTGCACGCATCAAGGTGGATTTGCCCGCGTTGGTATAACCTACCAGTGCTACAGCCGCTAAGCCTTTGCGCTCTTGCCGACGTGCGCGTTGCGTTTTGCGCTCCATCTCCATTGCGACAATTTCCTGCTGTAATTCGGCGATACGGTCGCGAATCTTGCGTCTATCTAATTCTGTGGTTGATTCGCCCGCACCACGGCCACCTTCACCGCTACGTTGCCGACCTTGCGGGCCGGCAAGTTTCGCCGCCTCGCGCAGACGTGGCGCCATGTAGCCCAGACGTGCGATTTCTACTTGTGCGCGTGCCGCGCGCGAACGTGCATTGCGGTGGAAAATTTCCAGAATGACCATCGTACGATCCATCACCTCACAACCGACTTCTTTTTCAAGGTTGCGTGCTTGTGAGGGCGAAATTTCGTGGTCAACCAACAAGGCGTCGATTTCATCAAATCCGGCAAGCTCCGCCTGATTATTCACAAAGTCATTGATTTCCTGCCGTTTGCCTGTGCCAAGATAAGCCTTCATGTCAAAGTTCATGCGCTTTTGCACAAATGTTTTCACAACGGTATAGCCCAGTGTTTTTGCGAGTTCACGTAACTCGTTCAGCGACGCTTCAAATTCAATATCGGTCACACTCGGTAATTGCACGGCTGCCACAACGGCGTATCTGGATTTCTCTTGGACTTCTTTTTGCATGAGGGAATTGCATCACTTGATTGGTTGAGGTCAGATAGTACCTGAAAAGTAATACCTGACCGCATTGC
>JAZJYS010000048.1:2924-6089 GCA_040390265.1 Pseudomonadota bacterium
TATAAGTTGGCGAAACCACTGACTTGAAATAGGTCTCAAAGCCATGAAAATTATCTTCGGCCTGAGTATGGAATTCAGCGTATGGAACCCCAATGTAGGCAACTAACTTTCCGCCGATTGGTTTGAGCAGCAACTTGTTTTCAGCGGCGTTTTTATGGTCGAGAATAAAGCCGATGGCTTCAAAAGCGTTGTTTACTGCGCCTTCTTTGTAATAGGCGGATTTTGAGCCTGCTTGATATGCGGATTTCATTTGTTTCTTCCTTTTTTCTTTAAAAGTAATCCCGTTCTGTGCGCAAACGCGTGAACTTTCTTGTGCCAGAAAATGAATTTGTTTAGATGTCCGTATTAAGTGGTGTGACAGGTGCAAATATAGCGGTGGTTTATGACGGTGTGATTAAGCTTTGTAAGTAATTTGTAAGTAGGTTTAATCCATAAAAAAAGCCCCTCACATTGCTGTGAGGGGCTTCATCGACTTTACTTCTGATGATATAACTGGAGAATTACATCAGATTAAAAGAAGCCTATTAAAAGAACCCTAGTTTTTTAGGTGAGTAGCTTACTAACAAGTTTTTAGTTTGTTGGTAGTGGTCTAGCATCATCTTGTGGGTTTCGCGGCCTAGGCCAGACTCTTTGTAGCCACCGAACGCTGAGTGCGCTGGGTAGGCGTGATAGCAGTTTGTCCACACACGGCCGGCTTTAATGCCACGACCCATGCGATAAGCGCGGCTGCCGTCGCGTGTCCATACGCCAGAACCAAGGCCGTAAGGCGTATCGTTGGCAATGGCTAATGCTTCAGCTTCATCTTTAAAGGTGGTAACTGCTAGCACTGGCCCAAAAATCTCTTCTTGGAAAATGCGCATTTTGTTATCGCCTTTGAACAGCGTAGGCTGAATGTAATAGCCACCTGACAAATCACCTGCAAGTGTTGAGCGTGAGCCGCCGGCCAGTAGTTTCGCACCTTCTTGTTTACCGATGTCCAGATATGATTCAATCGTCGCCATTTGTACTTCAGAGGCTTGTGCGCCGATCATGGTTTCAGTGTCTAGCGGGTTGCCTTGCTTGATTGCGGCAACGCGCGGTAACACGCGTTCCATGAATTTTTCATAGACTGATTCTTGAATCACAGCACGTGATGGGCATGAGCAGACTTCACCTTGATTGAAGGCAAACATCACAAGACCTTCTACTGCTTTATCAAAGAAGTCATCATCTGCATCGGCAATGTCTTCGAAGAAGATGTTAGGTGATTTTCCGCCTAATTCCAGTGTGGCTGGGATGAGGCTATTGGCTGCGGTTTGCGCAATAATGCGGCCTACAGCGGTAGAGCCGGTAAATGCGATTTTTGCGATACGTTTACTGCTGGCTAGTGGCATGCCCACTTCACGGCCTTGACCATTCACAATGTTCAGAACGCCCGGTGGCAAGATGTCGGCAATGAGTTCTGCCATAATCATAATGCTGATTGGTGTGGCTTCAGCCGGTTTCATGACCACGCAATTACCTGCACCAATGGCTGGAGCCAGTTTCCATGCTGCCATCAGCAATGGGAAGTTCCAAGGAATGATTTGACCAACTACGCCTAACGGTTCATGAAAATGATACGCAACGGTGGTTTCGTCCAACTCGCTCAGTGTGCCTTCTTGCGCGCGCAAGCAGCCGGCAAAATAACGGAAGTGGTCGATACATAATGGTACGTCCGCATTCAATGTTTCACGGATAGGTTTGCCGTTATCTACGGTTTCTGCATACGCCAATAATTCCAGGTTCGCTTCTAATCGATCGGCTATTTTAAGTAGCATATTGGCACGCTCTGCAACGGCAGTGCGACCCCATTTATCTGCAATCGCATGCGCAGCATCAAGCGCTAGTTCAATATCCTCAGCACTAGAGCGGGCTGCTTTGGTGTAAACCTTACCTGTAATCGGTGTGATTACATCAAGATAAACGCCCTTTACTGGCGGAACCCATTTACCGCCGATAAAGTTGTCATATTTCTCTTTGTACTGAATTTTAGCGCCGGCTTGGCCTGGGAATGCATAAATCATAGTATTTCCTTTTCATTTGCAGTGGTTGGGTAAGGTAAAAATATTACGGTAATAAGTTCAGCGGCTTTGTTAGCAATTGCAATTGATATGCCAACACAGTAAATGAACGTTAAAAATTCAATTTATCTATTAAATCTCTTTAAAATCAATCAATTATTTTTTTAATAATTTTCTTAGTGCCTCGTGCTTGATGCCTTTAATTTTTTTATACTGTGTCAAAGTGGCACAGTTGTCACATGACAGTTGTTCATTTTTTGTTCACCAGTTTTTAGTCGTGATGATCTGTTTCACAGTGACCTGCACAGCTATTGCCGCAGCCACCGCAGCCCATTTTGCGCGGTGGGCCAAATTCTGGGTGGCGGCGCGCGAACAGATTGGCGATGGCTTCGACGATAATCCAGCCCAGCATGAGTAGCAGTATCAAGCCGATGGCGATGAGGTAATTCATTCTCCACCTCCTATGCCAGAAAACCCCATGAATGCGAGTGATAATAGGCCACCGACAATCAGGCTGATGGCGGCGCCTTGCACCAAGGTTGGCACGTTGGCGAGTTGCAAGCGTTCGCGCAGGCCAGCCATGAGCACCAGCGCCAGTGTGAAGCCTATGCCGCCGCCAATGCTGTATGCCAGTGATTGCGTAAAATTGTATTGCCGCGCGGTTTGAAACAGCGCCACACCTAATACCGCACAGTTGGTGGTAATCAAAGGCAGGTAGATGCCCAACTGGCGGAATAGCACCGGAAAGTATTTTTTAACAAACATTTCGACCAGTTGCACCGTGCAGGCAATCACCGTGATGAAGGTAATCACGCTCAGAAACTCCAGATGAAAATGCACCAGCAGCAGGTTCATGAAGTAGGCGGAAATAGAGGCCACCATAATAACGAATGCGGTTGCCAGCCCCATTGGGAAGGCGGTTTCCAGTTTCTGCGACACGCCTAAGAACGGACACATGCCGAGAAACATGGCTAGCACGAAGTTACCGGGGAGTATGGTCGTAAGTAGGATATTGGCGATAGTTTCGTTATTCATGCCTGTGCTCCTTTTAAGGCTAGTTCTGCGTCGATTTTGCGTTGTTTCTTGGCCTTGATGCCTGCGAACAGAATCAACCAGCCTGCCA
>JAZJYS010000049.1:0-9637 GCA_040390265.1 Pseudomonadota bacterium
ATCGCGCGTACAGCTCAAAAAATCTTTGAACAAGATCGCATGTACAAACCACGCTTTAATGAAATTAAAGCAATGGTGGCTTTAGTGCGTGAAATGTTGCGTACCGCTTTAGATGGCTTTGCTCGTTTGGATGTCAGTAAAACTGTCGAGGTTGCAAAGCAGGATGAGCAAGTGGATGAGCAGTTCCGTGCCGCGATGCGTCAGCTGATTACATTTATGCTGGAAGATCCACGTACTATTTCGATGTCGCTAGAGGTGTTGTTCGTGGCGAAAGCGATTGAGCGTATTGGTGATCATGCTAAAAACATCGCAGAATATGTGGTGTATATGGTGAAGGGCAAAGATGTACGCCACACTTCAGTGCAGGATATGGAACGTGAAACTTTACTGCCTTAGGTCGATTTAAATAACAAAAAAGCGCTGATAATCGGCGCTTTTTTGTTTTTGATGCAGAGAGTATGGTTGTTAGTGATGATCTAAGCGTTTGTTTAGTGCTTTTCAGGCACATACCCACTTGCGGTGTCAGCGCCATCGCCGAAAAAGTACTTTTCGGTTTGTTCGCTTAGGTATTTACGTGCGCTTGGGTCCGCTAAACTCAAGCGGTTTTCATTCACTAGCATGGTTTGTTGTTTTAGCCATGCTGCCCATGCTTCTTTAGAAACCTGAGCGTAGATACGTTTACCTAATTCGCCTGGGTACGGTGGGAAGTCCATGCCTTCTGCTTCTTTGCCTAATTTAATGCAATTGACTATGCGTGCCATTGTTTGCCTTTACTTTACCGATGGTGATGAGCTAAAACGTTATGATAGCGCATGTTAAAATCTATAGTGCTAAAATCTCATGCTTTAAAAGCGTATGGCACAAAAATTAATTTGTCTAAATTTAGGCAGTTTTATTGAAAGCACATGATGCAAACTTCACAGAAAAAACAAACAAGAAAAACTCAACAGCCCCCGGCTTCCAAGCATCTGGAGGTGAGCCCTTTTAAAGGCAAGACCGGAGTGCGCCGTTTAATTAATGCCTTTGGCTATTCATTGGAGGGCTTTAAAGCGGCGTTTAAGCATGAAGATGCATTCCGGCAAGAGGTTTTTCTAGCATTGATATTAGTGCCTTTGGCTATTTATGTCGGCAAAAGCCCTGTTGAACAGGCGCTCATGATTGCAAGCGTATTGCTGGTGCTGATAGTAGAGTTGCTGAATTCTGCGATTGAGGCGGCTGTAGACCATACGTCGACTGAACATCATGCATTGGCAAAACAGGCTAAGGATATTGGTAGTGCGGCCGTGTTTATTGCCTTGAGTATTATGGCTGTAGTGTGGGGATTATTACTGCTTGGCTAGAATATCTACATAAGGGTTGATCATGTTTTGATAAGAAAAAGGCCGCAATTGCGGCCTTTTTCTATTTAAACAACTTAATGCTTAAGCTGCGAAGTTTGCGCTAGCAAAATCCCAGTTTGCTAAAGATGTTAAAAATGTTTCAACAAATTTAGCGCGTAGATTGCGGTAGTCAATATAGTAGGCGTGCTCCCATACATCAATGGTCAATAATGCTTTGTCGCCAGTGGTAAGTGGTGTGCCAGCTGCGCCCATGTTGACGATATCCACTGAACCATCGGCTTTTTTGACTAGCCATGTCCAGCCAGAACCGAAGTTGCCAACGGCTGAAGCTTGAAATGCTTTTTTGAACTCGTCAAATGAACCCCATTTTGCGTTGATAGCGTCAGCTAAAGCACCAGTTGGCGCGCCGCCGCCATTTGGCTTCATGCTGCTCCAGAAGAATGTATGGTTCCAGATTTGCGCTGAGTTGTTGTAGATACCAGCAGCAGATTTCTTGACGATTTCTTCTAGGCTTGCATTTTCAAACTCTGTGCCTTTAATCAAATTGTTGAGATTTGTCACATAAGTTTGGTGATGTTTACCGTAGTGGTATTCCATCGTTTCTTCTGAGATGTGTGGTGCTAATGCATTTTTTGCATAAGGTAAGGCTGGTAATTGGTGTTCCATGATAATCCTTTACAGTGAAATGTCTTGAAGTGTTATTTTGCCATAATAGTGGTGTATTTTAGTAGGGTATTACCTTTAAATCACTTTTTTCTGGCGCGAGGGTGTGCTTTATCGTAGATGGAGGCTAAATGCTGAAAATCAAGATGCGTATAGACTTGCGTGGTACTAATATTGGCATGCCCCAGCATTTCTTGTACGGCGCGTAAGTCTTGGCTGGATTGTAGTACATGCGTGGCAAAGCTATGGCGCAATAAGTGAGGATGCATGTCTGTGTTGATGCCTTGTTTTATTGCCCAACCTTTCATGCGATATTGCACAGCACGTGGGGTGATTCTTCGTCCTTGTTGCGTGACAAATAATGCTTTAGGATTTTTTTCATCAATGCTGATGACTGCGCGTTGCTGTAGCCAATTTTGTAGCGCACTCATAGCGTGGCTACCCATCGGCACAATGCGTGTTTTATTGCCTTTGCCGGTCACGGTAACTGTGCCAGTAGTGAAATCCAGCATATCCATGTCTAAATTGACGAGCTCTGCCAAGCGTAAGCCTGATGAGTAAAATAACTCTAAGATGGCATGGTCACGCTGTTCGAGTATGCCGTCACCTTGAATATCTACAAATTTGACCGCCTGATCTACTGAGAGCGCTTGCGGTAATGTTTTGGCTGTTTTGGGCGCGCGTAACCCAATCACAGGGTTTTGTGTGTAACCTTTGTGATGAATTAAATAATCATAGAAGCCGCGCCATGCCGAGAGTGCCCGCGCAATAGTTTTGCCACTGAGTTCCCGGCTATGCAAGATTGCAATAAAGCGCCTGACTTGCGTGTTTTGAAGTTGGTCTAACGGCGTGTTGCTGGCAAGTGTTTGTAGTAGTTCAATGTCGCGAACATAGCTTTTACAAGTCAGCGTACTTAGGCCGCGCTCAAAGGTTAAATGCTGAATATAATCGTTGAGATGATCCACTGTGCGCTGATTAATTGCTTATCCGGATTCTTGCAGCCTAAAGGTTTAGCGCAAACAGGTGGTTGACTAAGGCGGTTGCGACCAGCTCGCCGATACGCTCAAGGTACATCGTCCCCATGTCTGATTTGAAGCGATTTTTATCTTCTGCACCGAGGATCAATACGCCAAATGCACGCTGATTAACCGATTGTTTCGCGAGTGGAATAAATGCAAATGAATGCAGGTTTTCATCTAGTAGGTTGCCTGAGGCGGCTGGTCTGGTGCCGCAGTATGGCGTAGCTAAGCCCATCACCCAGCTGCTGAAATCTTCATCGACAGCAGTGAATACGTCATCTTGAGTAATCGCGCTATTGCTGGGTCTTATCCAAATGCGTAGCAGTGATTGAGAGACTGAAAACTCCAGTTCCAATATCTCGGAAATTTGCTCTTGCAGAGTGATAAAGCTTTGGTTGGTGAGCAGTTGTACGCTTAGCTTGTGTACTTTTTCACTGATGACTTCATTTTCTTCAGCGTTTTTAATCATTTGCGTCGTAATGCCTTCAAGCATACGAATTTTGTCGCGTTGCGCTAATTGCTGGCGTTCAGCCAGTGAGATTACGCCGCTGCCATGTGGGCTGGGCAGAAATATGTCGCTGAGTAAGTTTGCGTGCTGTTCAAAAAAATGCGGTTCGTTGCGTAAAAAAGCACTGATTTGCTCGGCTGTGATTTTGGTCTGGTTTTCTTGTTGCGTTGTTGTCATTGCTAGTGTTGTCCTTTAATTGCATGGATCAATTACGGTAAGGTAATTGTGCCAGTAAATACGGGTTCTGCAGGGCCGGTCATCATGACGGGTGAGGCGTTGCCTTGCCAGACAATCAGTAGTTCGCCGCCACGAGCGGATACTTTTACTGGAGATTGCAAGCGACCCGATTGAATGCCTGCGACGACAGCGGCACATGCGCCGGTTCCGCAGGCCAATGTTTCACCCGTGCCGCGCTCGAATACTCTTAGCTTGATATGGTGTGCATCGACTATTTGCATAAAGCCAACATTGACGCGCTCCGGGAAGCTTGGATGCAATTCAATTTGGCTGCCAAGCGTTGTGACCGGTGCGGAATCAACATCATCCACGACCAATACTGCGTGTGGATTACCCATTGAGACCGCGGCAATGTTTACTTGCTGACTGCCAACATTGAGTAGGTAATTTGTCGATGCAGCATCTGCGATAAACGGGATGTCTTTAGGCGTGAATCTGGGCGCGCCCATGTTGACGGTTACCAGTCCATTTTCTTCTAGTTTCGGTGCAATAATGCCACTTGCCGTTTCAACGCTGATTTCACGTTTTTTAGTTAAATGTTCATCATGCACAAAGCGTACAAAGCAGCGCGCGCCGTTCCCGCATTGGGCGACTTCGCTACCGTCTGCATTAAATATTCGATATTTGAAATCGGCGACGTCGGAAGGCTCAACCAGTAGCAGCTGATCGAAGCCAATACCGAAATTGCGGTGCGCCAGTTGCTGGATTTGCGCGGGCGATAAATCAAATTTTTGCGATACGCCATCAATGACCATGAAGTCATTACCAATGCCGTGCATTTTTGTGAATTTTAATTTCATATGACCATTATAAATTGATATTGCATTAACACATATTTTCATGCGTATTGTTTAATTAGTTAGGTAGAATAGCAAGTTCAACGTTGACCTGTTTTTCATGCTTTAGCCTTTAGTATGAAAAACATTTCATATTTATGATTAATGTTTTCAAGGCGCACAATGAACGAATATCTTTTTACTTCAGAATCTGTTTCTGAAGGTCATCCAGACAAACTTGCAGACCAAGTATCCGATAGCATTTTAGATGCTATCTTAACCCAAGACCCTACCGCTCGCGTAGCCGCAGAAACACTGGCGAATACCGGTTTAATTGTGTTGGCAGGTGAAATTACCACAACCGCTAATGTGGACTATATTAAAGTCGCGCGCGATGCGATTAAACGTATCGGCTACGACAATACAGAATACGGTATCGACTACAAAGGTTGCGCTGTACTAGTAGCCTACGACAAACAGTCACCAGACATTGCACAAGGTGTTGATGGTGCGCATGATGACCCGCTAGACCAAGGTGCAGGCGACCAAGGCTTGATGTTCGGTTATGCAGTAGATGAAACGCCACAGTTGATGCCATTGCCGATTTGGTTGAGTCATCGTTTGATGGAGCGTCAGGCGCAATTGCGTAAAGATGGTCGTTTGCCTTGGTTGCGCCCAGATGCTAAATCACAAGTCACCGTGCAATACGTTGATGGCAAGCCATACAAAATTGATACCGTTGTGCTTTCTACACAGCATGCGCCAGAAATGACGCTGGATGCGATTCGTGAAGCGACCATTGAAGAAATCATCAAACCAATGTTGCCTAAAGAGTTGATTAAAGGCGAGATCAAATATTTGGTCAATCCAACAGGACGCTTTGTAGTGGGTGGTCCGCAAGGCGATTGTGGTTTGACAGGTCGTAAGATTATTGTCGATACTTACGGCGGTGCCGCACCGCATGGTGGTGGTGCCTTCTCAGGTAAGGATCCTTCAAAAGTGGATCGTTCAGCGGCATACGCAGGTCGTTATGTGGCGAAAAACATTGTTGCTGCAGGCTTAGCCTCACGTTGTTTGGTGCAGGTAAGTTATGCGATTGGTGTTGCGCGTCCAACGTCAGTGATGGTTGAAACCTATGGTACCGGCAAAGTTTCAAACGAGGTGCTGACAGCTTTGGTGCTAGAGCATTTTGATTTACGTCCAAAAGGCATTGTCAAAATGCTGGATTTGCTTCGCCCAATCTATACTAAAACCGCTGCTTACGGCCATTTTGGTCGTGATGAGCCAGAGTTTACGTGGGAAGCTACCGATAAGGCTGCGGCATTGAGAGCATCTATTTAAGTTAGTAATAATTATGTGGTGATTAGCATGTTAAAGGTTGTATCTACCGATCAAGTTCGACTAGGCATGTTCATCCAGGAGCTGAAAGGTTCTTGGATGGACCACCCATTCTGGAAAAAAGCTTTTAAGCTAGAGGATGTGGCAGATTTAAAAAAGTTACAAGCCAGCGTTATCAAAGAAGTGGTGATTGATATTGCCAAAGGGTTGGATGTTGCTGAAGTGGTCGTCGCTGAGACTCGGCCATTAGAAGCGCCAGAAGTTGCCGTGCCAAAAGAGGTAACTCCAGCGCCAATCGCCACACCCAAGCCGGCACGCGTCACTGCTGAAGTCGAGCGGCAGCAAGCCAAGAAAGTAATCTCGGCCTCCAAAAAGGCCGTCGTCTCCATGTTCAATGAAGCGCGTATGGGTAAAGCGGTCAATGCCGAAGCTGCGATGCAAGTTGTCGATGATATTGCCGCATCAGTCGCCAGAAACGAAGGCGCACTGGTTAGCCTGCTACGCCTGAAAAATAAAGACGACTATACCTACATGCACTCCGTTGCCGTCTGTGCCATGATGATTGCCTTGGCAAAAGAGCTGGCGTTGACCGAAGAGGAAACTAAAGTAGCTGGTATGGCTGGTTTGTTGCATGACTTAGGTAAAGCCGCTATTCCAAATGATGTGCTGAATAAACCCGGCGCACTTACCGATGATGAATTTACTTTAGTAAAACTTCACCCAGAGCGTGGTCATGCGCTATTGCTGAAAGCCGAAATTACCGATGAGGCTGTGCTCGATGTATGCATTCATCATCATGAAAAAGTAAATGGCACAGGCTATCCGCACAAGTTAACGGGTGATGAAATTAGCTTGTTTGCCAAAATGGGCGCAGTTTGTGATGTCTATGACGCCATTACTTCAAACCGCCCCTACAAAAACGGCTGGGAGCCCGGTGTATCATTGCAGCGCATGGCGCAATGGGCTGGGCACTTTGATGATGTTGTATTTAAAGCTTTTGTTAAAAGTATGGGTATCTACCCTATCGGCTCTATGGTTAAGCTTAAGTCTGGGCGCCTAGCTGTTGTTACTGATCAAAGTCCAAAGTCTTTGTTGACCCCTATCGTGAAAGTATTTTTTTCGACTAAATCTAAATCGCGCATACCTATTGAACTGCTGGATTTATCTAAGCCTAGTGCACAGGACGCTATTGTCGGGCATGAAGATCCTATCCTTTGGGGCGTGCATGATATTGATAAAATTTGGAGCTTGTAGTCTTAGGAGTCAAAAAGCGTGTTGATCGCAGATGTGGGTTGCTTATGCTAAAAGTTGTTTCTACCGAACAAGTTCGGATGGGTATGTTCATTCAAGAGCTGAAAGGCGCATGGATAGATCACCCTTTTTGGAAAACCTCTTTCAAATTAGACGATCCCCTTGATTTAAGGAAACTTCAAACCAGTGTTGTTAAAGAAGTTGTTATTGATACGTCCAGAGGATTGGATGTAGCTGCGTCCGAAATATCCAGCGTTAGAGTGGAAGCACCGGCAGTTGAAACAGCTCCGACACCCAAGTCAGCTCATATCACTGCAATAGAAGAGCATGTGCGTGCCAAGAAGGTCATTACAGCCTCTAAACAGGCTGTTGTCTCAATGTTTAATGATGTGCGTATGGGTAAGGCCGTCAATACCGAATCCGCAATGCAGTGTGTAGATGAGATTGCCGCTTCCGTTGCGCGTAATGAAGGTGCGCTGATTAGCTTGTTGCGCTTGAAAAATAAAGACGATTACACCTATATGCATTCGGTCGCCGTATCTGCCTTAATGGTGGTATTGGCGAAAGAGCTTGGCTTGTCTGAGCGTGAAGTTAAGCAGGCGGGTTTAGCTGGATTGTTACATGACATAGGTAAGGCAGCCATTCCTATGGATTACCTTAACAAGCCGGGAGCCCTTACTGACGAAGAGTTTGCAGTGGTGAGAGAGCACCCTCAGCGTGGTTACGAGTTGATGAAGCAGGCAAACATCACCGATGAAGTGGCGTTGGATGTATGTCTACATCATCATGAAAAAATGAATGGTGAGGGATACCCCGAACGTTTACAGGGTGATGAAATTAGCTTATTTGCTAAGATGGGGGCAGTCTGTGACGTGTATGACGCGATTACTTCTACACGAGCTTATAAGGCAAGCTGGGAGCCGAGTCAGTCTTTGCAACGCATGGCAAAATGGAGCGATCATTTTGATGATACGGTTTTTAAGGCATTTGTAAAAAGCGTAGGAATTTATCCCATAGGCTCCATGGTTAAGCTTAAATCTGGTCGACTGGCTGTTGTGATTGACCAAAGTCAGAAGTCGTTGCTGGCACCCATCGTCAAAGTATTCTTTTCAATTAAATCAAAGTCACGCATTCCGATTGAAGTGCTGGATCTCTCTAAGCCAGGTTTGCAGGATGTAGTGGTTGGTTATGAGGATCCGGCCTTATGGGGCGTGCATGATGTGAATGCGCTTTGGGGGCCGTAAGTCGCACTTAATTTTGTGGTAATTTTTGCGTATTGGTGCGTAAAAAAATATCGCGTATAATCTCAATCTTCCGAGGAGCGTTGCGAGAGTTTGTCTCCCAGGCTCGGGAAATGTTACAAACGACGCTCACCATTATTAACCGTGCCGGACACGGGATATGGGTGAGACAGGCGTTTGTCATCTCTAAGTGTTAATGCACCCCTTCCCTCCGGTCACACACATTCAAGGAAATGAATACTGTGACTGCTGATATTAAAAATACAAGTAATGATTACGTAATTGCCGATATTGGTTTGGCAACATTTGGTCGTAAAGAAATTGCGATTGCCGAAACGGAAATGCCAGGCCTAATGGCGATTCGTGAAGAGTTTGCAAAAGCACAACCACTCAAAGGCGCGCGTATTACTGGCAGCCTGCACATGACGATTCAAACAGCTGTGCTGATTGAAACCCTAAAAGACTTAGGTGCTGATGTACGTTGGGCTTCATGCAATATTTACTCTACGCAAGACCATGCGGCGGCGGCTATTGCTGCCGGCGGTACGCCAGTGTTTGCGATTAAAGGTGAAACACTGACCGAATACTGGGATTACACGCACCGTATTTTTGAGTGGACGGATGGTGGCTACACCAACATGATTTTGGACGATGGCGGTGATGCGACATTGTTATTGCATCTTGGTACGCGTGCTGAGAAAGATTTATCCGTGATTGCCAATCCAGGTTCAGAAGAAGAAACCTGTCTGTTTGATGCAATCAAAGCCAAATTAAAAGTTGACTCAACTTGGTACTCAACACGTTTAGCTAAAATTCTCGGTGTGACTGAAGAAACTACAACCGGCGTGCATCGTTTGTATCAAATGCATAAAGAAGGCAAATTAGCTTTCCCAGCGATTAATGTGAATGACTCAGTGACAAAATCTAAGTTTGATAACTTGTATGGCTGCCGTGAGTCATTAGTGGATGCGATTAAACGCGCTACGGATGTGATGATTGCAGGTAAAGTGGCTGTGGTTGCGGGTTATGGTGACGTTGGTAAGGGGTCTGCACAAGCTTTGCGTGCGTTGTCTGCTCAAGTCTGGGTGACGGAAATCGACCCAATCTGCGCGCTACAAGCGGCAATGGAAGGCTACCGTGTCGTAACGATGGATTACGCTTGTGAACATGGCGATATTTTTGTGACATGTACTGGCAACTACCATGTGATTACACATGACCACATGGCTAAAATGAAAGATCAAGCCATCGTATGTAACATCGG
>JAZJYS010000049.1:9737-13745 GCA_040390265.1 Pseudomonadota bacterium
GATGAAAAAGTGGCTGTATTGCAGTTGAAAAAATTAAACGCCCAACTTTCAACATTAACCGATGAGCAAGCGGCTTATATCGGTGTGTCGAAACAAGGCCCATATAAACCAGACACTTATCGTTATTAAGTCGTCTATCATCGTTGAAGTGAAGGAGGCTATATGGAATTAATTCTTATATGGATACTTAACGCGTTATCGCTATTGGCCGTGACGTATTTTGTGCCGAATATTCAAGTGGCTAACTTTACTACGGCGCTGATTGCAGCTTTGGTGATTGGCTTGGTCAATATGTTGATTAAGCCAATTCTGCTGTTGCTGACACTGCCAATTACGATATTGACGTTGGGGCTTTTTATCTTTGTGATTAATGGTCTGCTGTTTTATGCGGTAGGTAATTTATTGCAAGGTTTTGAGGTGAAAACATTGTCTTCTGGAATCTTGGGCGCAGTGCTTTACAGCATCATCTCATGGCTGCTGACTTCAATGCTGACCAAATAACAAAGATGGCTGAATGAAAACATTAGGCAATAACAATACGGTCAAAAATTATGATCAAACAAATTAACCAAAATACCAAAATAAGTTTTGAGTTTTTCCCACCAAAAACTGCAGATGGTATGCAGAAGTTGCGAGACGCTAGGACTAAATTGGCAAAATTTAGCCCGGAGTTTTTCTCTGTCACCTTTGGTGCCGGCGGATCTACGCGTGACAGAACTATGGATACCGTGCTGGAAATCCAGCGTGAAGGCTTTGATGCTGCGCCGCATATTTCTTGCATTTCATCGAGTAAAGAGGAAATCCGTGAGTTATTGCAAGCGTACCAAACGCATGGCATTAAGCGTTTGGTTGCACTACGCGGGGATATTCCCTCTGGCGAAGTGAGTGCTGGCGATTTTCGCTATGCAGCTGAGTTGGTGGAATTCATTCGGGCGGAAACTGGCAATCACTTTCACATTGAGGTGGCTGCCTATCCCGAATTTCATCCTGAAGCGAGAACACCTGCGGCGGATTTGTTGAATTTAAAACGTAAGATGGATGCGGGAGCCAATTCAGCAATCACGCAGTATTTTTATAATGCGGATGCATATTTCAGGTTTGTGGATCAGTGTAACGCCGCAGGGATTAATATTCCGATTACGCCAGGCGTAATGCCGATTTATAACATTACGCAATTAGCACGTTTTTCTAGTGTTTGTGGTGCAGAAATTCCGCGTTGGCTAAAAATGCGTCTTGAAGAGTATGGCGACGATATGCCATCGCTACGCGCCTTTGGTTTGGATGTGGTGAGTCAGTTATGTGAAACTTTGCAGGCATCTGGTGTGCCAAGTTTGCATTTCTACACATTGAATCAGGCTGGTGTAATCAGCAATATTCTTGAAAATATTGGGCATTAAGCCCGGTTAACCTTAACTTAAGTGACTATTAATGCGCTCTAAAAAGAGCGCATTAATCTTGCTAATGAAACACACGATAAAAACCGATGCTGCTTAATGTAGTGTCGGTTTTTGTTTGTTAATGAGCACGTCTTCAATAAATAGATACTCTTTGGTTTTGTCTGTGCCGGATTTGCTGGCTCCCCAAGTGGTCATGAGTACGATCCAACGCATTTCTTCAATATTGATTTTAAGTTGCGGTAGGTTCATGGCGAGCTCAAGTACTAACTCCCGTTGCGTGGTATTAAGTATATTGGCTTGTACTAGAAATAAAATAAAACCTATGCTTTCGCCGCTGATTTTATTTAACTCAAGTTCTGTGAAAATACGCGTATTGGCGTGATTGGCTATGCCATACACATCGGGTTGGTCGGTCATTTGTTCTAATTGATTAAACCAGTCAAATGCACCGTTAATATCATCTTCATCAAATCCGGCTGCAAATAGCTCTTTTGATAGCGTGTTGTCGTCCGGTCTAAAGCGCGTATCGATGTAGTGCTCAAACATATAAACCAATACTTCAAACATGATATTAATCCTTTATAAAGTTTTTAAATGAAGCGTTCTTTAATTAAAAGCTAGAATCAAAAGCGAGAGTCTATGACGATTGATTTGTATAAAATTTCAAATGTCAGGACATCAAACTTACGAAATTCAGGACTGCAAAACTTGGATTAATAATAGTGACTGCAAGTAACTTTAATGTCAGTGACTTTTGTAAGTCACTTTAAATGCTACTGCTGAGTTTTTGATATTGGCTGCCAGCCAAACTTGTGATGCTCCCTTCGAGTTCTAATAACATTAGCATGGATGAAACTTCGCTGACCGTCAAGCCGCTCAAGCCAACTAAATTTTCTAAGCTGATGGGTTCGTAGCCCATTAGTTTGAGTAGTGGGTGTTTTGCGTCTGAAGCACTATCTATAGGTTGATTTATGTTCGTAGCATGTGTCTTTAGGTTTAATTCACCAACAATGTCTTGGATACAATCGACCAACTTTGCACCTTGTTTGATGAGTTGGTGACAGCCTTTAGACATCGGTGAATGTATTGAGCCTGGAATCGCAAATACTTCTCGGCCTTGCTCTGCCGCTAGGCGTGCCGTGATTTGTGAGCCACTTTGTAGATTGGCTTCAACCACCAGACAACCTGTACTAAGCCCACTGATAATACGATTACGCTTAGGAAAGTTCTGAGGTTTAGATGGCGTACCTAATCCAAACTCCGAAATAATAAGACCGCGCTCTGCTATTTGATGCGCCAAATCTCGGTGTTTGGCCGGGTAGACTATATCTAGCCCAGTACCGACTACGGCAATGGTGGCGCCATTGGCTTTAAGCGCGCCACGATGGGCTGCGCCATCAATGCCTAAAGCTAAGCCACTTACAATGCATAAGCCGTAGCCGCATAGATCATGTGCAAAGGCTTCAGCATTTTTCTCGCCCTGTACAGAGGCATTGCGACTGCCAACAATGGCGATGCTAGGTTGATTTAGTAATGCCAAGTTACCTTTTGCAAAAAGCAATGGCGGCGGATCGGTGATTTCCAGCAGGGCTTTTGGGTAATGCTCATCAGCTAACGTGACTAGGTGATTGTTGGCTTGGGATAGCCATAGCAGAGACTCAGCTAAAGTGTCTTTGTCAGCGCCTTGGCTAATTGCTGAGGCGATTTTATCTGAAACAACTTCTGCTAATTGCGTACGTTTCGTTGCGTAAATGTTGGCAGGGCTGCCAAAGGTTTTAAGTAGCAGACAAAAGGTCTGTGAGCCTATGCCGTGGATTTGACTTAAGCTAATCCACAGCGCTTTTTCAGATAAATCCTCGCTGTGGCTAGTTTGCATAGTGCTAAGTTGTTAAGGGGTATTAACAGAATCTAATTTATTGATTGGTTGAGATGCTTGCATGACCAATGCGTAAGAGACACGCTCAAACACACGGAATACCATTAATAAGCCAATACGCTCGTCTGGCAACTTCACCATGCCGGGCTCTAATGCCAGATTTGCAGCAGCCTCTTTAGGCTCTTTCTTAAAGTTGATGATTTTTTTGCCATCAGCATCATGTTGTATATCGAAATTCAACTCGTTGAGTTTTGGTTTTGAGTTGGTTGTGTTGGTGGTCTTTGCTTCAGGGTCTTTAATGACTCTGCCATAACGATTGATTGCAAGCACATGCCCAACTTCCAAGCCATCAGCAGAGCCGCGACTGATAGATACGATACTTTCTGGCCCTGCATCAGCAACGCCGCCATAAATGTTGATAATGCGTCCTGCGATATTTGTTTCAGGTGCGTGCGGTACAAAGCTTGTGATTACTTCATCATTGCTAGGCACCAGTCTATCTTTAGTAAAGATTTCTTCTTTAGCTTTGGTGATGTCGGCACTTGCAGGTTCACCATACTTGGTTATTTTGGCATCTCCCAAGTATGTTGCCTCAACGCCAAGCACTTCTTTAGTATCTGGATCGACTAAGTTACCATTCGGGCGGTAGACAAACCAATTGATACCATCGCCTTTCCCAATTTTATTAATGTAAACACGTGTTCCAGGGCTTAATACTACGCGGTCATCTTGCCC
>JAZJYS010000049.1:13845-16212 GCA_040390265.1 Pseudomonadota bacterium
GCGCGATTTAATTGCCACACTTTCGGCCATTGCCATGGGTCTTTAAGGAATTTAGAAGAAATCCCCCAGAGGGTATCGCCTTTTACAACAACGTGACGATCTGGGTGGTTTTCTTTTAGCGCAACTTCTTGTGCATTAATGTTGAAGCTTAAGCAACAAAACATGAGCAGCGTTATAATATGACGGAACATATATTGATGACCTTAGTCAAAAATGCATTAGAAAATATGCGGTTAAAATGTATCGGCAGTCTACAAAGGTAGGTGGAAACTGCTGGAAATGACGTTAAATTTATCACGTAATTCATTCAACAATCAAGCTTTTATGGAAAGCTCGGCTTTAATTTAGAGAAACAAACGAGATTTATGGCAATTTTAGATATTCTTAATTATCCAGACCCACGTCTACATACGGTGGCAAAGTCAATTAGTACGGTTGATGAGGCGATTCATCGTTTAATCGATGATATGGCTGAAACGATGTATGCCGCGCCAGGCATAGGTTTGGCCGCGACGCAGGTGAATCAACATATACAGTTGATTCTTATCGATACCAGTGAAACTAAAGATCGCTTACAGGTCTTTATCAACCCAAAAATTCTTTCCAAAAATGGTGAGCAAGATTATGAAGAGGGTTGCTTGTCTGTGCCGGGTGTTTACGAGAATGTGACAAGAGCCGAGAAGATTAAGGTTGAAGCGCTTGATAGAACGGGTAAAAAATTCACCTTGCATGCCGAAGGCTTGTTAAGTGTATGTATTCAACATGAAATAGACCATCTGTTAGGTAAGGTGTTTGTTGATTACCTATCCCCACTTAAGCGCAATCGGATTAGAACTAAGATGGTTAAGCAGCAACGCGACCACCGTTAATTCACTTAATTAAAAAAACTACAATGAAAATTATTTTTGCTGGTACGCCAGAATTTGCCGTTCCTGCGCTGGCAGCGCTTATTCAAGCGGGGCACGACATTGTGATGGTGCTGACGCAGCCTGACCGCCCCGCGGGACGTGGTATGAAGTTAAAAGCCAGTCCGGTTAAAGTGTTGGCAGAGCAGCATGGCTTGCATGTATTTCAGCCAGAAACCCTTAAAGATACTGAAGTGCAAGCGCATATTCGTGACATGAATGCTGATGTCATGATTGTGGCGGCTTATGGCTTGATCATTCCAACGGTCATATTGGATATGCCGCGTTTTGGCTGCTATAACATTCACGCATCATTATTGCCACGTTGGCGCGGTGCCGCACCGATTCATCGTGCTTTGTTGGCAGGCGATACTGAAACGGGCGTGACGATTATGGAAGTCGTGCCAGCTTTGGATGCTGGCGCGATGGTGAGTGTTGGCGTGGTGCCAATTACGGATGTCGATACTACACAAACCTTGCATGATGCACTCAGCGCACAAGGTGCGGCGCTGATGGTGGAAGCGATGGCTCGCCTAGAAGAAAAAGGCACATTGCCAGCTACGCCGCAGGATGCATCACTAGTGACGTATGCGCATAAGCTGGAAAAAGCAGAGGCTGCAATTGATTGGCAAAAAAGTGCTGTAGAGATTTCCCGTCAGGTGCGTGCGTTTAACCCATTTCCCGTTGCACAAGGTATGTTGAAGGGTGAGGTTTGTCGAATCTGGATGGCAACCGCAAAAGAAGGGTCTGCGAAAGTGGGTGAAATTGTGAGTGTGCAAGATGGCGTATTGGTGGGCTGTGGTGAGGGCTTGCTACATATTACCGAGTTGCAGGCACCGGGTGGTAAGCGCATGCATGCACAAGCATTTGTCCAAAGCCAGCATCTGCAAGTTGGTGACGTATTTACAGCGCAGTAGCTTGAATTTTTAGCGTACTGCATCATCTTGAATATGCAGTGACAGCGTTATTAATAAGGAGAATGTATGTTGGGTAATTGGTTGAAAACTACTATTTTAATGGCAGGTATTGTTACCTTGTTTGGTGTGGTAGGCGCGGCATTGGGCGGTAAAGGCGGCATGATGATTGCTTTGCTTATTGCCGCAGGCATGAATGTCTATGCTTACTGGTTTAGTGATCAGGCTGTACTCAAGATGTATAACGCGCAGGAAGTGACCGCCGAAGATGTTCAACAGAATAGCCAGTTTCGTAGCTTCTATAATATGATAAAAGCGTTGGCAGAAAACGCGCAGTTGCCGATGCCCAAGGTTTATATCATCGACGAAGCACAGCCGAATGCTTTTGCCACAGGCCGTAATCCTGAACATGCCGCAGTGGCCGCAACTACAGGCATTATGCGTGCTTTAAGCGAGCGAGAGTTACGCGGTGTGATGGCACATGAACTTGCGCACGTGAAGCATCGCGATACGCTGATTTCAACAATCTCTGCCACGATTGCCGGTGC